>CAZOBD010000094.1:0-14731 GCA_964577665.1 uncultured Hyphomicrobiales bacterium | reverse complement strand
TTATATTTCTGTCTAAGCATCAAAAAATATTTGAATAATCCCCAATTTTTGGAACAGAGCCATTAAAAATACACTTTAACATATTAAAAACAGCGTCAATATCTTAAAAAAATAAAATTGAAACAGGGGAAAAAAGATGCGGGAGAGTCTGCTGCAAGAAAAAATTGATTGTTTGCATTTAAAAATGTGTTAAATGCCGGAATAAATTAATTGTCCGAAGCAATAAGCGTTAAGAACTCAGATGAGCGCTTGAAATCTTTTTCCAATTCAAAGGTAAATTCTTCTACGTCGAGCTTCTTCAGCTCTGGAAATTCCTCGCAAAGAGTAATCCACGATTCCTCTTCGGCAAAATTGATGGAGAAAACGCCTTCGTAGAAGCCGGCACCCCATATTTCGCAGAGCAAATCAGCAAAACGAACGACGGAAACAAGTCCGCGGTCTTTCTTTTGCTTTGCGGGAGAGTGGTGGTAAGAAATAATTGTGTTGAGATCATCGGGCAGCTTCCAGAGTTCGCTGATTCTCTGCCCGACTTCAAGATGCGTAACGCCGAAAATCTTCATTTCGGCTTCTTCATCGGAAATTCGCTCTTTCTCAATAAGCTCGACCACCTGAAAATATTTCGCTGAGTCGTACTGAAGCATAACGAGCTTGCCGATGTCGTGCAAAAGCCCGCCGATGAACTCCACTTCCTTGAAGAACTTCTTTATTTTTCCAGCGAGAGATTTTGCAACAATCCCGGTGCAGGAAGAATGCCACCAAAATTTTTCCATAAGGTCGGCAGCCTGCTTCTGTGAGCTGAGAAGAAAGCGAGAAAAGATGGAAACACCGAGTACAATGTTGGTAAGTCTGTTCAGCCCGAGAGTAATAATTGCCTGCTGGATGGAATTAATCTCGGTGCGGGTGGCATACAAGGGAGAATTAGCAACACGCAGCAGTTTCAATGTCAAAGGCGCGTCGGCTTCAATGATTTTCGAGAGGTCGCGAATATCAATATTGTCGTCCTCAAGCAATTTCAGAATTTTCGCCGCTACCGGAGGAAGCGTCGCAAATTCCTGTGTTTCTATTAGGGCATTTATGACAGACATATAAAAAGCTATTGTTAGTGCTACTAAAACATTAATATAAAAAATAAATTCCTGATTTAAAAGAAAATATATGAAAAAATTAAAATATTTCGGCAAAAACGGCAGTTTAAGGAAATAATGTGCGTTTTTTATGACAGCATTGCGTTTGGGAACTGAATGTCCGGCAGAATGTCAAAATTTTTGCAGGGGAAGCTAAATCATTATTTTTGCTTGTAAGTATAAAATTTTGTATTTTGCATTATGTATATTATCAAGAGGAGCCATAATGCACACGCTTCAAAACTACAGCAGACTGCTGGTTTATCAGGAAAGAGAATGGGCGGAAGCTTTCACTGGTATTGAAGTAAAAAACAGCTATTCAATTTCATCGGAAACGGGCGAGCCGCTGTACAAAGCGCTGGAGGAAAGCGGTAAATTTTTTACAAGGATGTTTCTCCGCTCTATGCGCCCCTTTAAAGTAAATATTTACGATATGAGTGACAAGCTCATTCTGAAGCTTTCCCGTCCATTCAAATGGTTTTTTCATCATCTCGAGGTGCTTTCACCCGAAGGCATGAGGCTCGGATCGGTTTCATGGCGCTTTCATTTTTTGAAAAAGTACAGCGTCAGCGATTCCTCGGGAAATGAAATATTTTTACTGAAATCGCCGATGATGAACCCATGGACATTGAAAATAATAAGTCCCATGGGAGACGAAATGGGTATGATTCAGAAGAAATGGTCGGGCACCGCAAAAGAAATTTTCAGCACAGCCGACAATTTCATGGTGGAGTTTCCGCCTTCATGGGATGCAAACAAGCGCGCCCTGCTGCTCGGAGCCGTTTTCCTGATAGACTTTGTGCACTTCGAGAAGAAAGATTAGGTTATATTCAATTTTGATAATCAACCTTCAAATTAAAATATTATCATCTCTGATACGACTAAGATTTTTATTAAACAGTTGCTTAAATTCAAATATTTATTTGTTTTAAATAATTCAGGAGATTTAACACAATGCCATCACCGCTACATGTAACAGATGATACTTTTCAGCAGGAAGTACTGCAGTCCGACGTGCCTGCCGTTGTCGATTTCTGGGCAACCTGGTGCGGTCCCTGCAGGATGATTGCTCCCATAATCGAAGAACTGGCAACAGAATACGATGGTAAGGCGAAAATGTGCAAGCTCGACGTTGACAACAACCAGCAGACAGCCATGACTTACGGCATACGCAGCATCCCCACGGTGCTTATTTTTAAGGGAGGAGAATTGGTCGATACTATCATCGGCGCCGTACCCAAAGCGCAGATAGAGGACAGACTGAAAGCGCATCTTTAATAGAACCAAGAAGTTCCTTGTAAAACTGCCGTTGATTATCCTTTTAAATGAAAGGATTTAATCAATGGCAGCTTTTTTTTAAACTCATTTTACCATTTATAAAAGAAAGGATATTATGTCCAGACCCGAACTGCTTACCGAAAATCAAATAAATGAATTACTGGAAGAACACAAAAACTGGGAGAGGAAAGATAAATCAATCATTCGTGAAATAGCGCTGAAAGATTTTGTTTCTGCGGTAGCCTTTGTAAATGCCGTTGCTATCATAGCCGAAACGAATGATCACCATCCCGATATTTTGATATACGGCTGGAATAAAGTCAGAATTACGCTTTCTACTCACGATCAGGGAGGACTGACCGAACTCGATTTCAAAGTTGCCGGCAAGATAGATGAAACACCCATGATTACGGAAAAACACCAAAGGGGATGATTATTTTTAGAAGAGATCTCCCAACCCCCTTATAAATAAGGGGACTGCTCCCTCCCTTACCTGTAAGGGAGGGTCGGGGAGGGATCAAAATAAACAGATGAAATTGGATTTTAAATATGTTAATTTATGCTAAATTCATCGGACGAAACCTCCATGATTTGAAAAAAACATTAGGGGTTAATTATTTAAGAGTTAAAAATTTTCAGTGATGTCATTCTGTCCCTGTGCCGAAAGCTTGTTTCAGTATTGTTTCAGAATCTCACGTAAGAGGGACACACCCCTTAATCCCCTCTCAAGAGGGGTATTTACCCCCTCCCTTATGTGTATAAGAGGGTTGGGGAGGGATAGAAAATAAAAATATTAAGATCATAAGAGATTATAAAAGCGATTTTCAAACAATATTTTTCATAAAAAAAAGGAGCCTTTATGTCATTAATTGTTGATATCCACGGACGCGAGATACTTGATTCACGCGGCAATCCCACACTGGAAGTAGAAGTGATTTTAGAAGACGGTTCATTCGGAAGGGCTGCCGTTCCTTCCGGAGCAAGCACCGGAGAACACGAAGCTGTTGAGCTTCGCGACGGCGACGAAAACCGCTACCTCGGAAAAGGGGTTGAAAAAGCTGTCGGTTTTGTTAATAACGAAATTGCAGATGCACTTGAAGGTTTTGATGCCACAGAGCAGGTTCATATCGACAAAGTTCTCTGCAATCTGGACGGCACAGAAAATAAAGGGAATTTCGGAGCAAATGCTCTTCTGGGAGTATCCCTTGCCTGTGCTAAAGCTGCGGCTGAGTACCACATGATGCCCCTTTACAGATACATAGGCGGAATAAATTCCCGCATTATGCCCGCACCGATGATGAACATACTCAACGGCGGCAAACATGCCGACAACAACGTTGACATTCAGGAATTTATGATAATCCCCGTAGGCGCGCCTTCGTTTAAAGAAGGCTTGAGAATGGGAGCCGAAATATTCCACAATCTTAAGAAAGTGCTGAAAGGCAAAGGGTATAACACTGCCGTAGGTGATGAAGGCGGATTTGCCCCATCGCTCGGTTCAAATGAAGAAGCCTTCGACGTCATCATTGAGGCAATAAACAAAGCCGGATATAAGCCAAAAGAGGAAGTACTTCTTGCTTTGGATGTTGCCGCCAGCGAAATGTTTGAAGACGGGAAGTATAAATTTTTCAAATCTTCAGGCGAATTCCGCAGCGCCGAGCAGATGATTGACTGGTACGTCGATTTGGTAAACAAATATCCTCTTGCTTCTATTGAAGACGGCTTGGATGAAAACGACTGGGCAGGCTGGAAAAAGCTGACCGATGCACTCGGCAAGAAAATACAGCTTGTAGGCGACGACCTTTTCGTTACTAATCCCAAGTTTTTGAGCCGCGGCATTGCTGAAGGCGTCGGAAACTCTATCCTCATTAAGGTAAACCAGATAGGCACCTTAACGGAAACTCTCGACACTATTCAGATAGCCCACCGCTTCGGCTACAACACCGTTATTTCACACCGCTCAGGAGAAACAGAAGACACTACCATCGCCGACATTGCCATTGCCACCAATGCCGGGCAGATTAAAACAGGCGCACCCAGCCGCACAGACCGCGTCGCAAAATACAACCAGCTTCTCCGCATTGAAGAAATGCTCGAAGACGACGCCCTTTATGCAGGCAGCTTTATTTTTGAATGATATACGGCACACTTTTACCCTTCCGGAGGTTTTAAAATCTTCGGGAGGGTAGTATAATATAATATATTCTGAATCGTAGCTGAATGTAATGAAAGTATAATGTATTTTATTATTCTATGATGGAACTGAAAGAACAAATAAAAGAAAATCTCGATCATCTTAATGAAGATCAGCTTAAGCAAGTTGCCGATTTTACTTCTTTTATTAAAATGAGAGCCAGAATCAAGGCATATAACATGCAGTTAAACGAGGAATACGAAAATTTTTCCAAGGAAGATGCAGAATTAGCGGAAGCTGGCTTAGAAGATTATAATAAAGCATTAATCGAAGAAGATAATTTATGATTTTAAGCAGAGGTGCTATCTGTATAGCAGATTTGAATCCGGTTAGAGGCTCCGAACAATCTGGTATCAGACCGGTTATTGTTTTACAAAATGACGATATTTCCCGATTTTCTTCTACTGTTATTATTATCCCTTTAACCTCAAATACTCGACGAGCTAAATTACCTTCCTGCATTTCATTATTGCCCGGAGAAACAGGTTTGGAGCATGAATCTGCTGCATTGTGCCACCAGATAAGAGCAATAGACAGAACAAGACTTAGAAAAATAATCGGCAGTCTTAATTACTCTAAACTATTTGAACTTGAAGCAGCCCTTCTTTATACATTAGGATTTGAATAAACTCTAAAAGAATCTTATTTAACCTTTTCCCCTCCCTCTTTTTAAAGAAAATTTCTTATTTTCATGCAATTCTTATTTTGCTTTTTAATAATTTTATTTCTTATCAGCTATGATCAAATCTCTTCAAGACCAGTTCAAAGCGCTCTGCGACGATTTCGAGCTTAAAAATGCCGTATTTCTATATTTATGAAAAGCATAAACCCATTCGACTAAGAAGACCAGTTCCCCCAAGTATTTAAAAAGCCTTCGGAAGAGGAAAAACACCGTTCTGATAAGCAAGATCATCTTTCTGAAAGGGAACATCTACGTTCTGAAAAGGAAGATCACCCTCTTATGGAGCAAGATCACCTTCTTACGGAGAAAGATCTACGCAGCAATTCCATTTCTAAAGAAAAAAATACAACAAAAGGCTTTGATGCAGTTATTGGAAACCCGCCATGGATTGATATTAAAGGATTAAATTCTGTTTTAGTAGATTATTATTTTCAAAAAATATAAAACAATTAGCGCCATAGACCGCCTCGTGTATGACCTGTACAACTTAACAGAGGATGAGATAAAGATTGTGGAAAGGGAGTGATTTGCGTTTTTGAAATTAAATTCGTAAATTAAAATAAAAAAATGGAGGAAAATTATGTCAGAAAAAGAATTTAGAGAAGAAATAGTCAGAACAGCAGCGGGCTTTTCAGAAGAAGTAGAAATAAACCGGCAGTTAAGTTATGTTGCAGTAGGAGATTTTTATATACAAGGGGAATCTGCAAATGAAATGATAGATAATATTGACAAGCTGGTAGAAAAATATTCGGTAGATGAAAAAGAAGCAGCTATTTTCATAGTAGAAAATTCATAGATTATTTATTCCAATATTAAACAAAAGCACGATGAAATAGTGAAACTGGTAGAAAGAATGTTGGACCTCCACAAAAAGCTTCCGCAAGCCTCCCCCACAGACCGACCCCACCTCGAGCAGTACATAAAACGCACCGCCGCCGCCATAGACCGCCTCGTGTATGACCTGTACAATTTAACAGAAGAGGAGATACGGATAGTGGAAGGGGAGGAGTAATTAAGAATTAAGAATTAATAATTAATAATTAACAATTAATAATTAAGGTATATGGATATTGTTTATATTGATAAATATGGTAGCTCTGTAAGGCTCACTGCGGAAAGATTAGATCATATTCTGCTTCATAAGGAAATGCATGAAATGATTGATAATATAAATGATACTCTGTTAGAGCCGGATTATATCGTTGAATCACATTTAGACGAAAGTGTCAGATTATTTGTAAGAAATTATGTAACAAGGCTGTTTGGAGAAAAGTATCTTTGCGTAGTTGTAAAATACAGTGATAGGGATTCGTTTATAATAACATCATATATAGCACGTGATTTACCAAAAGGAGAGATATTATGGCAAAGAATATAAAAATATGGTATGATAAAGAAGGTGATTATCTGGAAATTATGTTTTCAGATAATCCGGGATTCATGGTCGAAACGGATAATGATTATATTATGAAAAGGATTGACAAAGAAGGTAATATCCTCGGATATTCCATAATGGGTATTACTAATATCAATGAAGATAATCCTTTGTATGCAGAACTTTTACCGGCATAGAATTTTAAAAAAAATTCAAAAGCCGGAGGCCCCGCACAAAAAGCTTCCGCACTGTATATAAATCATCTAAGATTGAAAAATATTTGAAGGAGTTATGAGATGAGAATTGATTATAATAAAGAAAACGATGTTCTTCTTATCACTTTGAAGGAAGCCAAAATAAAGGAAAGCGATGAAATAGGCAAAGGGATAATAGCAGATTATGACTATGCCGATAACATCGTCAGACTTGAGATACTGTATGCTTCGGAAAATATTTTCCCGCTTGACAAAATTATTGTTAATCCTTTGAAACATTTTGAACTGGTTACGGCTTAGTTTCATTGAATATAGATGTTTGGCAAAAAAAGAATTTCTATCGCCAAAGAAGACAAGCAAAAGCACTACGAAATAGTGAAACTGGCAGAAAGAATGTTGCACCTGCACAAAAAACTTCCGCCACGGACCGCCCCCACCTCTCCGGCAATACATAAAACGCACCGACGCCGCCATAGACCGCCTCGTGTATGACCTGTACAATTTAACAGAAGAGGAGATACGGGTGGTGGAAAGGGAGTGAGTAATTAATAATTAATAATTAATAATTAATAATTAATAATTAAGAGGTGGATATTAGTAATAATCAAAGCACTTTTTTAAAGAATTATTCGTATCTTAAGTGAATAGTACTAAAATAATTTGGAGATAAATCATAATGGAAACAAGAGCATATTATGAGCCTATTATAATTGAGAAAATAAACGCAATCCCCGATAAATACCTTCCTGAAATAGCGGAGATGCTCGATGTATTTAAAAGAGTATCGGCAGATGATAAAGAAATTTCTCAATCCCGAAAAGATGAGTTGCTTTCGCTGATTGGCTCATGGCAGGGCTTCGAGAAATGTGAAGAAATGATTGAAGAAATATATGAAAACAGAAAAGATTTCTTTGCAGGGAGAGAAAGACTATGAAAAGAAGTCTTTTAGATACCGATACTATTTCTTATATCCTTAGAAATGAAAGAAATACTTCAGAAATATTTAAGTTATATCTGGATGAATATGGAAGTATAAGTACGAGCATTATCAATCATTATGAAATACTGTCAGGATTAAAATACCGAGATAATAAGAATTTTCTTGAGAAGTATGAAAAATTTGTAGAAAATATCAATATATTGAATATTGACATTAAGACAGTTGAAACTTCATCGAGGATATATGCCGATTTAAGGAAAAAAGGGATTAACGTCGGACAAGCAGACATCCTGATAGCAGGAATATGTTTGGCACATAAATTAGCGCTTGTAACAAACAATGAGAAGCATTATAAAGATATAAACGGATTGGAAATAGAAAACTGGTCGAAATAGACCGCCTCGTGTATGACCTATAAAATTGGAGATAAAGATTGTGGAAAGGAAGTGAATAAATAGCCAAATCCATTACAATAATATTACCTGTGAAACGCTTTTTTTATTAATTTTGATATTGTATCAGTTTGTGAATTGCTATAACTATCTCAAATAAAAAATATGTATGCAATTAGAGAAATAGTGGATGTGGAAGACAATGTACTGAAAATAAATCTTCCTAAAGATTTCCCTTCGGGCAAAGCAGAAGTGATAGTTCTTGCTGTAGAAGAGCTTAAAAGAAAGAGAAAAAAGTTCGTTTTGCCAGAGTTGGTAGAAATCAGCAAAAAGAACTATGCTTCTCAAATAATACTTGAGGAACGCAGATGATTTTGTATCTAGATACATCAGCGCTTGTAAAAGTATATATTGACGAAGATTATTCCGAAACTGTAAGAACCTCTGTAAGTAATGCTGATTTAACAGCAATCAGCAGGATAGGGTATGTTGAGTTTTTTTCATCCCTTACAAGAATGCTTCGTGAAGGAGTACTTAATGAAAGCAAATTGTTTTCTATAAGGGCAAACTTTAACTCCAATTGGCAGAACTTTTACGTGGTCGATGTTACAAATACCATAACTATTCGCGCATCTGAGTTGTTGTTTTCAAATCCACTGAGGGCATCCGACAGCATTCATCTTGCTTCAGTTGATATGCTCTGCAAGAATATTTCTGACGAAGTAAAATTCGGCTGTTTTGATAAGCGGCTGACTGAAGGCGCTCAGTCAATCGGCATAGATTTGGAATTTAATGTTTAGTTTTACAAAATAAATGAGAAGAGACAGAATGATAAAATTTGGAACTGACGGATGGCGCGGCGAGATAGCCCGCGATTTCACATTTGAAAATGTGTCTTATGCTGCTCTGGCAACGGCAAATTATGCAAAAAAAGCTTTCGGCAAAAATCCCAAAGTGGTAATTGGCTACGACACCCGTTTTCTTTCGGCTGAGTTTGCCGCCGAAACTGCCCGCGTGCTGGCATGGCAGGGCGTAAAAGTAGATTTGGCAGACAATATTTCCTCCACACCGGAAGTATCTTTTGCAGCAAAAAACAGAGGCTCTGACCTCGGCGTTGTTATAACTGCGAGCCACAATCCCCCGCTGTACAACGGATATAAGCTTAAAGCCGGTTTCGGCGGACCTGCAACACCCGAACAGGTAGCAGAACTTGAAAATGAACTTAAGCCGATTTTGGATAATCCTCCGGCAATGGAGCATAAATCTCTGAAGGAATATATTGACTCCGGCTTAGTAACAAAGTTCAATGCCGAAACAGATTACATGGAAAACTTATCTAAAATGCTTGATCTCGAAGCCATTAAAAAATCCGGCTTCAAAGTGCTTTTTGATCCCATGCACGGCGCTGCTATCGGAAAAGGTCCGAAAGTGCTGCCGGATGCAGACGAAATTCACGGCGGCTACAATCCCGCATTTGGCACTCTCGACCACCCCGAGCCGATTGGCGTTACTCTCGGCGAGCTTATGGAAATAATGAAAACCGGCAAATATGACATAGGCATCGCTTTCGACGGAGATGCAGACCGCCTCGGCACTGTTGATAACGAAGGTAATTTCGTTGACTCCCACCGTATATTTATGATTCTGATGAAATATTTGTATGAAATTAAAAACAAGCGAGGAGCCGTTGCAAAAACTGTTTCACTGACCTCTATGGTAAATAAATTCTGTGAAAAGCACAGCATCAAACTTCACGAAACACCTGTCGGATTTAAGCATATTGCCAAGCTGATGGCAGAAGAAGAAATATTGATAGGTGGAGAGGAATCCGGCGGTCTCGGAACAATAATTCACATACCCGAGCGCGACGGTCTTTTCAACGGCTTGCTGGTGATGGAAGTGATGGCAGTCCGCAAAATGAGCCTTAAGCAGCTATCCGACGAACTTGACGAGGAATTTGGAGTGCACCGCTTCATGCGGCGTGACCAGAGGGTAACTCAGGAAATAAAAGACACAATTTTAAATGCCTGCGCCGAAAAACCCTCCAAACTCGGCAAATATGATGTAAAAAGAATTGAGACTAAAGACGGTTTTAAATTTTTCGTTGAGGGAGGCTGGCTGCTCATCCGTGCATCAGGCACAGAACCTCTGCTCCGCTTCTACTCAGAAGCCGATTCCATGGAAAAGGTTAACGAGCTTCTTGATGAAGGAATGAAGATAGGACAGTAGTAATCTTCTTTCAATAAGGCACTACCTCAATTTCAAAATCGGCTCTTTTGGCATGACAGTCCGAGTCGAAACCGTCTTTGAATGCAAAACATATTTCGACTGTTACTGTGAACTCCCACGTGCCTTGGCGCTCGGGAGTTCCTTTTATTTCGCCGTCGTCGTTTATTTTCAGACCTTCGGGCAGGCTTCCTTTTGTAACTGTAAAATATTTTGAATAAGGAGTGCAGCTTTGAGAGGTTTCAATTTTTGCATAATATTCCGAACGCATGTGGGCAATGGGGAGTTCTTCTGTCTTTATGGAGTCAAAACTGCATTCTTCGCATCCTGTAAGACACATAAGACTCAGAAGAATAATAATCTTCAATAAATAGTTCATTTATAAAGGTAAACATATTTTATCAATTAGTTCATCTACAGCTTTATTAACGTGCTCAGGCGGAATATCGTTTATTGAAACTTTGCCTTGCGGAGGCAGCAGACTTTTGGATAAACTGCTTAAAGGATAAAACTTGTTGTAATTTTTCGGATAATTAAAGTACAGCGCTGCAATCGGTTTATCGAAGGCAGCGGCAATATGAACAATGGATGTGTCTGCGCTGACTGCTAAATCGGATAATTTTACAAGAGCGGCAGCCTGCATTATTGATTCGGAATGAAAAATGTTCAATTCAGAACATCTTTCGGAGTATTCGGCAGTTTTTTTTACATCTTCGGGTCCGAAAATTAAAATTTTGTTAAAATCTTTTTGGTTAAACATATTGATGCTTTTCTGCCATAAAGTGTCGCTGCGTCTGCGCTCCGGTCTGCCCGCAGAAATGTTAAATATTATGTTTTTTTTCTTTGGAAGAGATCTTAAAAACTTCGATGCATAATCCAATTCCATTTTGCCGGGATGCAGTTCCGGCAGGGGTGTTTTTAAAGGCATGTCGATTCCAAGCGGTTTCAGTGCGTTGAATGTCCTTTCCACAAAATGCAGATTGAAATTTTTTTCGTGATCGGGTACTGATATGTCAAAATTATTTTCACCGGGAGGATTGTATCCTATTTTAGTTTTTGCTTTGATAATTCTTGAAAAGATCTTGCTTTCACGTGAGAAATGATCGCGGGGATCTACTAAAAAGTCGTACTCAGCGCTTCTTAACCGGTATATCAGCTTCAGCAAGGATGAGGGGATTTTTCTGTAAATATATATTTTGTCAAGGTTGGGATTGTTTTGAATTACAGCATGATTTTTCCTGCCGGAAAGAACAAATAATTTGCTTTCGGGAATCTGCCGTTTTATTTCCCTGAAAGCAGGAGTAGAAAGAATCATATCGCCTATACACCCAGGCTGAAAATAAATGATTTTCAAGATGCCCCCGCCCTACTTTTAAAATGTGTACTCGTGATAACGCGCCTGAGAAACGGATTTGCATGGAGGACCTTTGTAGAGCCAGTAGGAGCCTTTGTTGATGTCGAAAAAGGCAGTGCCTAAAGTATGTCCTGAGCTTCTTTCGTCTGCAACTCTGCATGGAGAATAAGGGGCATTTCTGCGTGAGGAAAGCCATCCGAGAAACTTGAAGGGATCTTTCACAGGGTATTCCGCTTTTTCCTTCAAATCAGAAAGTACTTTCCAGCGTGATATGGAGGAACTGTTTCGGTAGTCTATATCCTGATGAATATAATCCTTTGTTTTATCAGCGGTTGTGTGATTAGTGTGCAGATAAGGTTCGGATTCTTTAGGTACTCTTAATGCGGTTACACCTTTTTCGCCGGCAGGGTTTTTATAATCCCGGGGGAGGGTTTCTATCGAGACATATTTGCCGCTTGAAACGGAGGCAAGATTGTGGTGCCAAGGGAATGCTCTCGGCTGAAAACCGGCAATCTGCTGTGCTTCCTTCAAGGTCTTAGCCTCAAGGATTGCTCTTCCGAGAAAATATCTCGGTACGCCTTCTTCGGGCTTTTTGCATCCTATGAAATTTGTAGATTGGATAATACCCTCGCTGTTAAGCGAAGGTCCCACTCCGGTAATCAGTCCGGGATATACAAAAGAAAAATAGCTTACCCCAGAAGGTGCATGAGCCTTCAAAACAAACATTTCATTTTTGTATGCCGCATCGCCGTCTTCATTGTGGAAGAGCCAGTTGTTGCCGTTGTTCTTGTAATAAATTGTGGAGCATCCCGGATTTACTTCGCAGGAGCCGGGATTTTCAAGCAGAAAAGCCTGCAGCTCGGATTTGATGCTCATGTACCATAGTATTTTAAAATGGATGCCGGAACCGTCGGCAGTGCCGCGCAGTTCTTCCAGGAGATGTGGAAAATGCCGGCGGACAGCTTCCATGAGCGCCAGTTGATATTTTCTTCCTTTTTCTGATTCGGCAATTTCCATCAGTTTGTTTATCCATCCGGGCTGATTTCTCATAACATTGCGGATATTTCGTGCAAAGGTTTTTCCGATTGCTCTGCCTATCTCGCGGTAAGAGCCGGCGATTTCTAAAAACTCAAAGCTTTTTTCCGCAGCCGGTAAATACCGGTAGGTTTTAAAGGCATCCGAACAGGCATAGTGGAGAAAAACCGGAGCTGCAAGGGCTGTTTGGAGAAATCTTCTTCTTTTCATAGGCTTCTGCAAGTTTTTATTAGTAATTCTAATGTAACATAATCCAATAATATTGATTTTTTTTGACTTTAGCAAAATATTAATATTTTTGACAAGAGGTTAATTTTCATTAAAAAATAAAATCAGTCTGAAATAATTTCGTTAAAAATGGAATATAATTTGTTTTTTTTAAAATAAAAAGTGATGATTCAGAAAAGAATAAGAAAATATTTAGTAGCTCCGTTTGAGAATTTTATTGCCATGGAAAGCTCGGGCGGTATTCTTCTTTTTGCGGCGACCCTTGCGGCTTTGATATGGGCAAACTCACCTTACGGCTATGTTTACGGAAATATATGGCAGACTAAACTCGGCTTCAGCATTGAAGGGGTTTTTGAGCTTTACAAACCCGTTTTCCTCTGGATAAACGACGGTTTGATGGCAATTTTTTTCTTCTTAATAGGTTTGGAAATTAAAAGGGAGTTTCTTGCCGGACAGCTAAGTGAGTTCAAAAGAGCGGCTTTCCCTATATTTGCGGCTCTGGGGGGTATCCTCGTGCCGGTCGCGATGTTCTTTCTTTTGAATCGGGACCCCGAAACCGCGGGCGGATGGGGCATACCAATGGCTACCGATATTGCCTTTTCTCTGGCTATTCTTACTCTTTTGGGAACGCGTGCTCCTTTGGGGTTAAAGGTTTTTCTCACAGCGTTTGCCATTATTGATGATATTGCCGCCGTTCTCGTAATAGCAGTATTTTACAGCGGCGCCATTAAATGGGTGCTTATCGGGTATTCTTTTCTGCTGCTTGCATTTATGTTTTTTATGAGTTCGAGGAAATTCTATAACCGCTACATATTTTTCATTTTCGGATTGATTATCTGGTTCCTTTTCCTGAAGTCGGGGATACATCCAACCGTTGCGGGAGTTTTAATAGCCTTTACAATTCCGATGCACAAAAAAGCGGGGCTTCAGGAGTTCTTCGCGGGCATATCCGAGGCGGTTCAGAAGCTTACTGACTCGCGAAAAGACACCGTGCCCGCCAATCTTCTCTCGCACCACCAGATAGAAGTCATTGATTCCATAGACCTCCTCACGGAAAAAGCACAGTCTCCCCTTCAGCGGCTCGAGCACAAGCTTCACGGATGGGTGGCTTTCGTAATTCTTCCGGTTTTCGCCTTTGCAAACGCGGGCGTGGGCTTTCTCGGAGGTTCGGCGGGCAACATGGCGCTGGCGCTGACAGTCGGTATCAGCTTAATAGTCGGAAAAAGCATCGGAATCACACTTTTTTCCGTGCTTGCGGTCAAATTTAAAATCGCGTTACTGCCGCAGGGAACTACTTTCAAGCAGATTCTCGGCGTAGGTTTTCTTGCCGGAGTGGGCTTTACCATGTCTATTTTCATAACGAACCTTGCTTTCGACCAGCCTGCTCTTATTGACGGCTCAAAAATCGGCATTCTGGCGGGTTCTTTCGCTGCTGGACTGACGGGATACCTCATTATTCGCTTTGGCGGGAAAACTAAAAATAAACAGATGAAACAGCCATGATTCGGGAAATCACCCAAGGGAATGATTGTTTTAGGTAGATTTGCCATATATTGAAGAAAAAAATGTAATGTAAATGAGATACCGTAAGGGACCCCACCCCGGCCCTCCCCAAGGGGAGGGAGCAAGAACGTTGAATACCCTCCCTTTGGGGAGGGTTAGGGTGGGGCTAAAAATAAACAGATGAA
>CAZOBD010000093.1:0-14834 GCA_964577665.1 uncultured Hyphomicrobiales bacterium | reverse complement strand
AAGTACATTCCCAAATCGGAGTTTGGGAATGAGATGCTAAATGTCATTCTGAACTGGTTTCAGAATCTCACGTTAGGGAAACACATTCCTTAATCAACTCTTGGGGAAGGGAATTTCTCCCTCCCTTACTTGTAATAATGGCACAAAGATAAGAGATTTAATAAACTCCGGCTTAAAAAAAAGCCGGGGCTATTGAAGAAAAAAATAAATTTATGTATTTTTGAACTAACTTCATGACATTATTACTTGTAAGGCAGTAATCGAAACAGTAAGAGGAAAAAGATGTTGAATATCTGAAACGGTAAGCAAAAAAAAGAGGAAATATTCCGTATTTTTCTTCTAATCAAATAAAATTGTTAAATTTGAAAGTTTGTAATTGTGAACAAAAGAAAAACATAAATGACAGTAGAATTATTTCTTTCCGCAGCGCTGGCAGTAGTAGTGGTAAGAATTATAGTTTTCAACATAGGAGCCGTCAGAGAACGGCGGCTTGCCAAACCCCGAAAAGGCATTCCCGATAAGTTCGTCTCGGTTGTAATACCCGCACGTAACGAAGAAGAAAATATTGAAACAGTTATAAGATCAGTAGCTGCAAACACATATCCCACCGATAAATATGAGATAATAGCCGTGGACGACCGCTCGAAAGACAATACGGGGCAGATACTTTACAAGTTAACGAAGGAAATACCGAATCTGAAAATAATAAAAGTACTAAAGCCCCACAGCAATAAAAATCTTCAGGGTAAAGCAGGCGCCCTTCAGTCCGGGATAGAAGAAGCATCCGGAGAGATAATCCTTTTCACTGATGCAGACTGCACCGTACAAAAAGAGTGGATTTCAACAATGGCATCTGCTTATGATGCGGAAGATACATCTCTGGCAGCATCCTACACTATCGTCAAAAGAAAGAATTTTTTTCATACCCTTCAGACCATGGAGTGGGTCTATATGCACACACTTGCAAGCGCGGGCATAGGTTTGAACATGCCTCTTGGATGCTTTGGAAACAATCTTTCCGTGCGGGCAAAGGATTTTTGGGAAATTGGAGGATATAAAAATATTGACTTTTCCGTTACCGAAGACCTTGCCCTTCTCCAGACAATTTTTGACAGCGGAAAAAAAACAAGGTATGTCTGCTCAAAAGACAGTGTCGTAGAAACTCTCCCAATCAAAACATTTCCGGAGTACATCCGCCAGCATCACCGCTGGGCTATCGGCGGATTGAAACTTGGTATGAAAGCTGCATTTTTTATTATTACATCGGCAGCTCTCTGGCTCGGCATATTAACATCCCTCTTTTTCGGCGAGATGTTGTGGGCAGGAGTTTTTTTATTAACCCGTATTCTTGGAGATTTCACTTTAATGAAAGCTTCACTGAAGGCGCTTAAACTGAAAGAATTACAAAAATGGCTGCTTCCTTCGTCGCTCTTTTTTATGCTGGTGGAAATCTTCGTTCCTTTCCTGCTTTTGAAGAAGCAGATAAAATGGAAAGACCAAGTGTTAAAAAATGCAACGGCAAAAGAAAAAGAAGAAGAGCCGGCTTTCAACTCATGACTTCAGCAGATAAGAAAAACGCAGCATGAAAACCCCCATATTGTATGTGTTTTTTCCCGACAAAGGCAGTTCGTAGGCAAATGTGCCGCGAAAAACATTATTAATCAGCATCTCGAAAGAAAATCCTACATTTATGTATTCTTCCTGCAAAGGTGTTTCCCTCGGATTAATCGGATAAGCATTGTCCCAGCCTGCCATACTGCTTACGCTGCGAACCCAGCCTCTTAATTCGGTATCTTCAACCGTGGAAAGTCCCAGTTCAAACATTGCCGAAAGCTGGTCTTCCAATTCTTCCCCCCGAAAATAATAATCTATCTGACCGCCTAATTTTAAGCCGTTCAAATCGACTCCTAATGCACCTCCTGCCAAGAAAACAAACGCTCCGTCGGACAAAAACGGGTAATCAGGATCGTTTAATATACTTTCGTCAAAACCGGGTGGTATCCGCAGTTCGGCTTTCAGGGAAGAAAAAAAAGTTCCTTCTGTCAGTTTGTATCTGCCTCCGAGAGCAAAATAAGCAGGCTGCACAAGTGAATAAGACGGTCTGGTCTTTACCAAGCCTGCAAGTTCATCAGGGGTAATAGGATCACCGTTGGGATGGTACTGGTCGTCATTATATTTTTCTTTGTGGAGATATATACCCAGCGGTATATCTGCATACAATAAAAGATCGTCGGAAACGGAATAACCTGCTCCGAAATGAATATGATAAAAAGTAAGCTCGAAGCCGTATTCGAGATACTCAATATCGGGATTTTCAATATCATAATTTTTTAAATCGTTTACAAGCTCGCCGTCCAAATCGTAAAAACTTTTTCCTGAGGAATAATCTAATCCTAAATCAAAGCTCCATACTCCTTGTTGCAGAAATTTGTGAAATGCCAATAAATTATTGAATGATATAAAAATAAAGATGACAGAAATCAGAAATATTTTCATAATTAAATAAATTTATTTGTAAAAAACATAATATTTATTTAGTTTGCCAGGCAATTGCTGTTGAATTATTAAAAATTTTAATTTTTATTTTACCTTGCCAAATCGGAGTTTGGTAAGGAGAAAAATTGGGAAATACTCTATTTGATGAATAAAACATAGATGAATAAACAAGCCAATAGAAAAATTATTGCACAAAAAATTGACCATACTCTCTTAAAACCTGATGCCGGAAAAAAGAGTATTAAGAAGCTATGCATGGAAGCTGTCGAATACAATTTCGCTGCTGTTTGTGTTTTGCCGTATTGGGTAAAAAAAGCAGCAGAATTGTTGAAAAACAGTAAACCTTCTGTTTGCACCGTAATAGGTTTCCCGCTCGGCGCTAACCTGACCGAAACCAAACTCACCGAAACAGAATCTGCCTTAAATGACGGCGCCGCTGAGATTGACATGGTTATGAATCTGCCGGCATTTTTCGATAGACATTTTGAATATGTTGAAACAGAGATTAAAAAAGCTGCCGCCCTGTGTTACAGCAAGGGCGCTGTTTTAAAAATAATAATAGAAACTGCGATGCTAAGCCGTGAACAAAAAATCACAGCCTGCAATATTGTAAGCCGTTCCGGTGCCGATTTTATCAAGACTTCAACAGGTTTTTCTAAAGAAGGCGCAAATGTTGACGATATTTTATTAATGAAAGAAACTATTGACGAAAAAATAAAGATAAAAGCCTCAGGCGGAATTAAATCCGCAGATTTTACTTTGAAACTCATCAATGCAGGAGCAGACAGAATAGGAACAAGCTCGGGTATGGATATTTTAAAGGCTTTTTAGAAAGCTGCAAGATTTTTTGGGGAGGGGTCATATATCTTAACTAATAAACCGTTGGGGATACTTTGTAATCACCTGACAATAAATATATTTATTATTTATTAGTTAAAGGTTCTGCTATGGCAAATGCAGATAGGGCGAACAGCAGCGTAAAAGTAGAATTGGAAAGACTCCAAAAGGAGAATGCAAAGCTCAAATCTGAAAATGACAGGCTTATTTCCCGCTTAGCAGGTAGAATTGAAGAAAAAGGTATTAGCGACTTCCTTTGCGGCACTGCCGGCATCGGATATTTCGAAATCGATTTAAAATCCGGCGCTGCAATATGGCATAAAAAGACTTATGAAATTTTTGGAATCCCTCCTGAAACAACCCCGCCGACACTATATAAACTAAGAGAACATATTTACAAAGATGATATTCAGAAAGTTTATGACTCAATTAATGCAGTAATCACCAGAAATGAAAATTTCGATCTTATTTACAGGATACTCACTCCCGACGCTAAAGTTAAATATGTCCGCACAAAATCAGATATTGTGATTGAGAAGGGTAAAGCCGTAAAAATCAGGGCAATGCTGCAGGATATAGACGAGATAGAGCGCCGCCGGCTAAAGATGCAGGAAAGCTTGGATATAATGGAGCGTTTTGCGGAGATCACACCTTCTATTCTGTATATTTACGATTTGGAAACCGATAAAAATGTTTACATAAACAGGCGGTTCACCGAACACTTGGGATACAGCACCCAAGACCTCGAAAAAATGGGAGAAAATGTATTGTTCAAGCTTCTGCATCCCGAAGATTCAAAACGTCTTGGAGATATGAAGAAAAAGTTTGATAATCTCGAAGACGGAAAGGTTGTAGAAGAAATCTACAGGATGAAACATAAAAACGGAAGTTGGAGATATATAGCAGACAAAGCTTCTGTCTTTTCGAGAAATCCTGACGGCTCTCCCAAAATGATCATTGGAATGGATAATGATATTACAGAACTTCATAATGCACAGGAAGAGATTAAAAGAAATCAGATATTCCTTGAAAATATAATAGATTCCTCACCAAATATTGTATATATATTCGATCTGATAAATCAAAAAAACATCTATGTAAACAGCAGAATTGAAAATATTCTGGGTTATACACCCAAACAGATACATGATATGGGGGGAAATTTTCTCCGGAAACTTCTTCATCCCGATGATTTGAAAATAATAGAACTCAATCTGGAATGGTTTGCAGAAGCAGAAGACGATGATTTTCTCGAACGTGAATACCGCTTGAAACATGCTAAGGGACACTGGCTGTGGTTTTCAGCACGAGAAAAAATATTCAGGCGCGACCAAAAAGAAAGAGCTGTGGAGATATTTGGCGTATTATGCGATATAACCGAAAATAAACTTTCCGCTCAGAAGCTTGCCGATGAAAAAAACAAGTACATCACTCTTATTGAAAATATGACAGATATAGTCTGCGAAGTAAACACCGAAGGCAGGTTTTTGTTTATCTCCCCAAGTTACCATCAGACACTTGGTTATACGGAAAAAGACCTTATCGGAAAACAGGCAGAAGAACTATTACATCCCGATGACCTGCCGGCTGCACGCGAAAAACTGGGCAAAATGATAGAAAAAGAAGGAAGCGGCAGGCATGAGTGGCGGTTCAGAAATAAAAAAGGAGAATACCTCTGGCTGGAATGTATGTCCAAAGTTTATAAATCAGGCGGGCAGGACAGAATAGTTTGTATTTCAAGAGATATAACCGAAAGAAAAAGAGCCGAAGAAGACCTTTTTGAAAGCCGTGAAGAACTTGCCGAGCTTTTCGAAAACACTCTGATAGGCATTTACAAAACAACCCCCGAAGGTATAATTTTGAAAGCAAACCCGGCAATAATGAAAATGCTCGGATATAAAAATCTCCAAGAACTCCAGAAAAGAAATCTGGAAAAAGGAGGTTACGAACCGGATTATCCCCGCACCAGATTCAAGGAAATGATTGAAAAAGAAGGCATTATTACCGGGTTGGAGTCTGCATGGCTTACAAAATACGGAGATACGATTTTCGTAAGGGAAAGCGCCATTGCAGTCAAAGACGGATCCGGAAAAACAGTTTATTACCAAGGCACCGTAGAGGATATTACAGAACGAAAAGAAGTAGAAGAAGCTCTCAAAAAATCTGAAAAGGAAAAATCGCTGATTTTGAATACAATGAGTGATTTGTTTGCATATTATGATACTAATCTTACAATACAGTGGGCAAATAAAGCTTCATGTGAAAGCACGGGGTTGAATCAAGAAAATCTAACCGGCAGGAAATGCTATGAAGTATGGCAGCAGCGTACGAATGTCTGCCCCGGCTGTCCCGTGAAAAAAGCAATTAAAACAAAGAAAGTGCATGAAGAGGTTCGAACTACTCCCGACGGAAGAATATGGGAATTAAAGGGTTATCCTGTTATTGAAAACGGAGTAGTAACAGGAGCGATTGAGTTCGGCAGAGATGTTACCCTGGAAAAAAAGATACAGGATACATTAAAGAAAAGCGAAGAGAAATTCCGCCTTATTTTCAACAATGCCGCCGCCGGAATAATATATTTTTCAAGAGATATGCAGATAATTGATGCCAATCCTGCTTTCTGCCAGATGACAGGTTATTCCCTTGAGGAACTTAAGAACATCAATTCTATTAATATTACTCATCCCGAAGACATAGCTAAAGAGATTAAGATAATGAAATCTGTCAGCGAAGCCGGAAGGGAAGAATATTTCTTTGAGAAAAGATATATTAAAAAAGACGGAGCTACGCTGTGGGTAAACCTATTTGTAAATCTTCATTTTACGAAAAAGCCCGAGTGGGACTATAGCGTTATAGTCGTAGTAAATATTGATGAAAAGAAAAAAGCAGAAATGGCTCTGGATGAAAACAGGAAAATGCTGAAAGGTTTTATAGAAAATTCGCCTGACGGCATTGTGATAATAGATGAAGAAGGAAGAGTGCAGGAGTGGAATATCGCTATGGAAGAGCTTTTCAGAATAACCAAAGAAGAAGCGGCAGGAAAATATATTTGGGATATTAAGTATGACTATTCTCCCGGAAACTCCAAATCAACCGAAAAATATCAGGAACTCAAAAAAAGACTAAAGTACTTTCTGAAAACCGGCATCTCACCTATGGTCGGAAAAATAGTGGAACGCGAGTTTTCCGACAAAAAAGGTGAGAAAAAAGTGATGCAAAGCGTAGTATTTCCCATTAAAACCGATAGAGGGTTCATATCTGGAAGTATTTCAAGAGATGTTACCCTCCACAAAAAAACAGAACGAAAGCTGGCTGAATCAGAGAAAAAACTTCTTGAAGCGATGGAAGCCAAAGATAAATTTTTCTCGATAATAGCCCATGATCTCAAGGCTCCTCTTTCCGGATTCTTGGGACTGACCGAAGATTTGTCCGAAAACTTCAATTCCCTTTCCATTTCCGAAATGCAGGAGATGTCGCGTGCTCTTTATCACTCGTCGGGCAATCTTTACCGCCTGCTTGAAAACCTGCTCGAATGGGCAAAAATGCAGAGGGGCGCCATAGAATACCACCCGCAAAAAATTGATCTTTCCGAAGCCTGCCGGAATGTTATCGATCTTTTCAGGCAGTGGACCGATAAGAAAAATATCTCAGTCGAAATGAAAGTTTCTGAGAAATGCACGGTAAAAGCCGATAAGAATATGATTACTCTTGTTTTGAGGAATCTTTTAAACAATGCCGTTAAATACTCCAACCCCGGAGGAAAAGTTATTATAGGTCTGAAAGAATATGATGAAAATTTCTGTGAAATATCAGTTTCTGACCGGGGCATTGGTATCTCACCGCACATCAGAAGAAAACTATTCCGGATAGATGAAAAGGTATCCAAAGCAGGTACTGAGGGAGAGAAAGGCAGCGGCTTGGGTTTAATCCTCTGCAAAGATTTCATTGAAAGACACGGGGGCAGAATATGGGTGGAATCCGAAGAAGGCAAAGGCTCGGATTTTCGTTTTATTCTTCCCCAAGCAGATTAAAAACTGTCAATTTTTTTTCACACATTTTAGCAAGCAAGAATTAACAAACGCTAATTATTTTCTCATTATTTAAACATAAATCAGCAAAAAGTCCTTAAATAGCTGATTATTACTGCCTAATAGAGTATTTTACCATTCCTAATAAAATTTCCAATTTAAAATAATAAATTACGTCATAGATTTTTTCCCGTTTGGGAATTGACTTTTAAATGTTATGTTAAACGTTTGGAGGCATTGTAATTTACATGCACCTTACAATTATTGGAGGGATTATGAACAGTAATTCTTTCAAAATAATTTTTTCTGCAGCATTGACAGCAGGCATCATGCTTCTCTGTGTATATTTGGAAGCGGCAGGCAATGATGTGGAATATCTTCGCAAAGCGCCGTTAAAGGCTGAAGAGCCTGACCATCTGGAGCTTATCGGCGAATTTGACCGCAGCAGTGATTTTCTTTTCGAGAAAACCGGTACTGCGTCTTATTACGGCAGAAAGTTCCACAACAGAACTACGGCTAACGGCGAGACATTCGACATGCACGACCTTACTGCCGCACACAAAAAACTGCCTTTCGGTACAATACTGAGGGTTACCAATCTGGAGAGCAGCAAGCCCGTGCTGGTAAGAATAAACGACAGAGGTCCATACGTAGGACGCAGAATTATTGACCTTTCTTATTACGCTGCAAAGGAAATTGACGGTTTGGGTCTTCCAAAAGTCAAAATGGAAGGTTTTGTCCGCGATGAAGATTTCTCTTCTTCAGACACGACCAATAAATACTTTTTCGGCTACTCTTATGACAAACCGCTTGTCTGCCTGCCGGAAACAGTACTGAACTTCATTGATTCCACACACAGCTTCACAGAAGCAGTGGAAAAATATGAGTTCCTTTCCGATAATTATCCTCAGGACTTGATTTACCTGATGGTGCCTGCAGATGAAACACTGAGAAAAGACAAAAGCGAAGGCGATGCTTACTACAAGCTCGGAGTCGTAAAAAAACTGAGACCTCAGAGTATCATCACACAGGCAAATATCGTTAGCAATTGAACCTGACGGTCAGTATGAAAAACATACATCCTTACAATATACATTGCTTAACTTAAATCGAAAAAAGGCTGCCCTGCGGGGCAGCCTTTGAGTTTTTATAAGGATTAGATACAACCCAAAACTATCAATAGAATAATTCATAACTCGAAGAAACCCCATCCCCGGCTTTTCCCCGAAGGGGAAGGGCGCATGAAAATCTAACTCTTTTGGAAGGGGGGCTTCTATCGATTATTTTATGTTTAAATAAAGACTTAGGATTCCTTGAAAAGGGGAAAATCTTTAGTCAGATCTTTTATTTCCGCCCTGACATCTTCAATAATGCTTTCATTTTCAAAATTAGCAATTACTTTATCAATCATACCGGCAATTCGCTTCATCTCTTCTTCTTTCATGCCGCGTGTGGTCATCGCAGCAGTGCCGATGCGGATACCGGATGTAACCAGCGGAGGCTTGGGATCGTAAGGAACTGCGTTTTTATTAACGGTAATCCCTGCCGAATCAAGTGCGTTTTCCGCCTGTTTGCCGGTAAGCCCTTTATTTTGAAGGTCAATAAGCATCAAGTGATTGTCAGTGCCGCCGCTGACGAGATTATATTCTTTTTCGATGAGAGCATCTGCCAGTGCTTTTGCGTTTTTAATTACCTGATCTACGTATCTTCCGAATGAATCCTTCATAACCTCGCCGAAAGCTACGGCTTTCGCCGCAATGACATGCATTAGCGGACCGCCCTGCACACCGGGCATCACCCATGAATTTATCAGCTCGCCCATGTTTTTCACTCTGCCGGATTTAGGAGCAACAATTCCGAAGGTATTCTTTTCGTCTCTGCCGAGCATGATTATTCCGCCGCGGGGCCCGCGGAGAGTTTTATGCGTTGTGGAAGCAACAACGTCGCAGTGAGGCACGGGATTGTTCAGCCTGCCTTTTGCAATTAAGCCTGCAGGATGAGCAATATCGGCAAACAAAAATGCTCCCACTTTGTCGGCAATCTGCCTGAACGCTTTGAAATCGATATCACGGGGATATGCCGAGGCGCCTACGGTAATAAGCTTGGGCTTGTGCTCTTTTGCAAGTTCTTCCACGCGGTTGTAATCAATCCTGCCGGTTTCTTTGCTCAATTCGTAAGGAACGAAGTTAAAGAATTTTCCTGAGAAGTTTACTGGAGAGCCGTGCGTAAGATGTCCCCCGTGAGCGAGACTAAGCCCCATAACGGTATCACCGTGCTTTATATAAGTGAAGTAAACTGCCATATTGGCGCTGGAGCCGCTGTGGGGCTGGACATTTGCATACTCGGCTCCGAAAATTTTCTTCAGTCGGTCTCGAGCTAAATCTTCCGCCACGTCAACCCATTCGCATCCGCCGTAATAGCGCTTGCCGGGGTAGCCTTCAGCATATTTATTAGTGAGGACGGAACCTTGAGCCTCCATTACTGCCTGCGATGTAAAATTTTCGCTTGCGATAAGCTCGATTTTTTCATGCTGGCGCTCCACTTCGCCGGTTATAGCCTTAAAAACTTCAGAGTCTTGTTTTTGAATAGTATCGTACATAATAATATCCTGTTTTTTTTAATAAAAAATCATTATCTGTTTATAATAACTTTTGCCGAGTATCTTTTTTCGGGTGTGAAATAGCATACCAGATATGTGCCGTTTGAAAGCTCCGCCGCATCTAAGAAGGTGATTTCCGCAGCACCCGATGGATTAATGAGGGAAATTATCTCATTACCCTGCAT
The DNA here is from genome assembly GCA_964577665.1 of uncultured Hyphomicrobiales bacterium. Taxonomy (GTDB): domain Bacteria; phylum Bacteroidota; class Ignavibacteria; order Kapaibacteriales; family UBA2268; genus CAYVTD01. The sequence continues at coordinate 4,689 of CAZOBD010000093.1, read as the reverse complement.
ATCGCAAAGGGCAAAGTAAGCATTAGGTTTCTGTATTTGATATGGTATTTTAATATACGCTTTTCTCCGTACGGGGTTGGGATAAACCGACAAACCGTTTTCAGAAAAAAGATTTTCATCCACGGAACTGAGCAGGCTTTCACAGCCGGTCTCGCCGGTATAAGCATTCATAAGACAGACCAGAAAATCTTTTCCTTCGTTCATGTTAATAATCCAATAGGGATTTTCATCCGTGGGATCTTCAGGGTCTTGTCCCAATGCAACGAAATTTGTTGCGGCATTAGTATGATTTGAAACAAAAGAATTGAAACGCTCGTTGTTTTTCAGTGCGGCGGCAAAATCTGCGCTGCCTTTCCATTCTCCGGTAACGGCTCCGGCAGGTATTACGTCGCTGAAATCGCCAAGCTGTTCCTGACTCAGCTCCATAGGCATAAATCCACCGCCGAAGGCGATTTTTACAACACCGATGTAAATAAACTCTTCATTTGCTTTATTTCTGAATACATAAGACCAAACGGTAGCTTTGCCGGTTCCGAGTTCATATTTTAATGTAATTTCGCCCAGTATCGGATTGCCCGTGTCAAAAGAGCCCGTTGTCGTTCCTATGGCGAGAAAATCTAAATCATCAGCAATGCCTTCGGCATGTCCTTTTGCAGCACTGAAGCCGTCTTTTGCTGTAAATTCGGTGAGAAGCTGTGCTTCAGCCTTATATGAGAATAATAATAATACAGCAAGAAAAAATGTAATCTTATTTATCATAAAACCTCCAGTTTTAATATATTTCAAAGCATAAATTTATAAAATAAATCGCAATTTAAAAAATAATCCTCTAATTACCGAATTGAAATTAATTTTCGGAAGGGGTAATATCATATTTGCTGAGAGTGAAACGGAAATCGGCGCCTTTTCCTTCTTCCGATTCGACCCATATTCTGCCGCTGCCGTTATTATCGGAATGATTCTCAATGAATTCTCTGCACAAAATCAGCCCTAAGCCGGTTCCAGGTTCGCTGGATGTACCTGTGGTTGAAGTAGTCTTATCTAAGCTGAAAAGGTTCTTTTGTATATTTTTTGGTATTCCTCTGCCGTTGTCGCGCACCGAAACAGTAATTGTGCTGCCGTTTGTATTGGCGGAAAGCCTTATCCTGCCGCCTTCGTAAGTAAACTTAACCGCATTGGAAACAAGATTGCGCATGACGGTTTTAATCATATTTTCGTCGGCATAAACATAAGTATTTGGTTTTATTTCATTTTCTATATTTATCTCTTTCTTAAGCGCCTGTATCTGCTGTGAATAAACCGTGAAAACACCAATATCGAATAAATCGAGCGCTGCCGGACAGAAATTTATGCTGCCTCTTTGTGAGCGCGACCAAAGAAGCAGATTTTCGAGAAGCTCTGAAAGATTCCCCGTTCCTTTCTTCAAATCGGTTATTATATTTTTTTTATCTTTTTCATCCAGTACGTCAAAATGTGAGTTCAGGTGTTCGGTCAAACCTTTCAAAGCGCCTATCGGATTGCGCAGGTCATGGGCAATAATAGCAAAGAACTTGTCTTTTGTAGCATTTGCTTTGGAAAGCTGCCGGTTCAGACTGTTAATCTCCTCCCTTTTTTCAAATTCTTTCACTCTAAGATTTATAAGAAAAGAAGCAGTGAAATACAAAACAATGCTGATTGTCGTCAAAGATCCCGTAAATTTCAATATCTCCTCGGTGGTAAGTTCCCTTGACAATAAGTAAATAATAGAAATAAAGACTATATTGGAAAAAATCAGAGAAAATGTATGAATCCTCTTTGTAAAGGGTATGAAGGTAGTAAATGCTATCAAAACATGAACAAAACCGGTCAAAGTGGAAAAATAGCTTCCTGTTGTATTAAACAATGCGGCTCCGCCTATTGCCGGAGGTGTCATTGCCAAAACCCAGGCGGCAGAGTAAAAATACTGGATATTTCGCAGAGAAAATTTCCTGAAAAAATAAATAATAGTTAAAATAACCACGAAAGACAGTGCCGACAAAATCCTTGACATAACATATAGATCCGTGTAAGGATGTATCAGCCCCATTTTTGAAGCAAACAGAATCAAAATATTCAGGACAATGCCTGCACTGCAATAATACTTTGAATTTGCAATAATATTCCGGTTGGTTTCCTCCCAGAACTTTATATTTCCTGCTCCCTTGTTCATCTCGGAAAACTAACAAAAATTTTGTAAAAATAAAAGCATTTATTTTTTATGGAAGTAACTTTCAGAAGCCCATTTCATCCGATGACTTGAAGTCTTCGGATGAATAAAATTTTTTCGCATCTCATGCCCAAACTCCGATTTTGGAATGGGCTTTTCTTTCAAAACTCTGTTTTGCATTAACTCTCAAATAATCATCCCATTGGGTGATTTCCCTTATCATGGTCGTTTCATCTGATTATTTTTAGCCCCACCCTAACCCTCCCCAAAGGGAGGGAATTCAATGATCTTGCTCCCTCCCCTTGGGGAGGGCCGGGGTGGGGTCTCTTCCGGTTTTTAATTTACATTACGTTTTTTTTCTCTACTACTTGGCAAATCTTCCTAAAATAATCATCCCCTTGGGTGATTTATAAATCATGGCTGTTTCATCTGTTAATTTTTACCAAATAAGGGATGGGGTTTCAGATGGGCTCCACTTTAAAAGTGGAGTCCATCTACGAATAATTCCCTTTTGTGTTTTCCGTAATCAAGGCTGTTTCATCTGATTAATCAAATTATTGGATGAATAAAATTTTTAAAAATTTAGATTCGTTTCTTGTTATCCTGCTAAATTTTATATAAGTTACAAAATATAATAATACAAATATTTTTTAAAATATTAAGGATCAGAACAAATGGGAGGAAATGCGAATTTAATAGGCAAGAGCGAACTGATAGAAAGAATTGAAAAACGCATAGGGAAAATCGTCGATATCAGGCCAATAGCTGCATACAACGGATGGCGCTTGAAAGGTGAAAAACGCGGCGGGCATGTACCTGGAGCCAAAACTTTTCCTCTGCGCTGGCTGCAGCTTTACAAATGGCAGAAAATGCTTTCAGACAAAAGAATAAAAGCAGACGAACCGGTTGCAGTTTACGGTTACGATGAAAAAGACACGAATATATTCGTTGAAAATTTAGCAAAAGAGGGATTCAAAGACATAAGCGTTTATACCGGATTTGTGCCCGAATGGTCTGCCGGCAACAGTCTTCCTCTTCAAAAGCTGGAAAAATACAGGCAGCTTGTCTATCCCGAATGGGTTAAAAAACTTATTGACGGCGGTAAGCCGCCGGAGTTCGAAGGAAAAGACTACAAGATATTTCACGCGCACTACGGATTTGAAGACGACTACAATGCCGGTCATATACCGGGAGCCATTGCTCTCGATACTCTATGGCTTGAAGAGCCCGAAACATGGAACAGACGCAGTCCCGAAGAACTCGAAGCCGCTTTTTTAAGATTGGGCATTACGGCTGACACACCTGTTATTCTTTACGGTCATTATTCCTATCCAAATAATTCAGACCCATTCCCGGGCAGAAACGCAGGCCATATAGCTGCCATACGATGCGCCGCAATTATGATGTATGCCGGGGTGAAGGATGTTCGCATTTTAAACGGGGGCTTTTCTATGTGGCTGAACTCCGGATATGAAATCACCGAAATCAAAACTACTCCGAGCCATGTAACCGAATTCGGAGCAAAAATACCCGTTCATCCGGAATATTTTATTGACACTCCCGAGGCAAAAAGAATACTTGCCTCTGAAAATGCAGAACTTGTCAGCATACGCAGCCGCGAGGAATTTTTGGGAAACGTCAGCGGATACAATTACATAGAAAAAGCAGGCAGGATACCGGGAGCAGTTTTTGGAAACTGCGGAAGCGACGCTTACCACATGGAAAATTATCGAAACCACGACCATACAATGCGTGAATATCATGAAGTCGCTTCAAACTGGGAAGAAAACGGCATTACTCCCGATAAAGAAATTGCTTTTTACTGCGGTACGGGATGGCGCGCCAGCGAGGCTTTTATGAACGCTTATCTAATGGGATGGAAAAACATCGCAATATATGACGGAGGCTGGATGGAATGGTGCAGCGATCCCGAAAATCCTATTGAAAGGGGCGTACCCGAAGAATGGGAATAAGTTTATAAAGCAATTATAAACACATTATAAAGAATCACACAAGGAAATAATTGTTTTTGAAACAGTTAAAAATTGAAATAGGAATTACGGATGTCATTCCGGGATCCCCCGCTTTCGGGGTTGATATTCTTGAAATCATTATCTGAAAAATATAGGAAAGACATTTTTGTATTCTTTAACTCTGATACCAAGTTGAATTCAAAAGAAATACTTAAAACTCATTTCAAAACTCTGTTTAGCATTAAAATAATCATCCCCTTGTATGTTTTCCATAATTATGGTCGTTTCATCTGATTATTTTTAGCCCCACCCTAACCCTCCCCAAAGGGAGGGTATTCAATGATCTTGCTCCCTCCCCTTGGGGAGGGAAGGGGTGGGGTCTTTTACGGTTATTCATTGCACTACGTTTTTTTCTCTATGATTTGGTAAATCTACCCAAAACATTCATCCCCTTGCGTGCTTTTCAAAATCATAGGCGTTTCATCTGATTATTTTTAGCCCCACCCTAACCCTCCCCAAAGGGAGGGTATT
>CAZOBD010000092.1:0-15063 GCA_964577665.1 uncultured Hyphomicrobiales bacterium | reverse complement strand
TTTGAAAGAAAAAAAACATTCCCAAATCGGAGTTTGGGAATGAGAATCAAAGACAGAGTTTTGAAAGAAAAAAAACATTCCCAAATCGGAGTTTGGGAATGAGAATCAAAGACAGAGTTTTGAAAGAAAAAAAACATTCCCAAATCGGAGTTTGGGAATGAGAATCAAAGACACAAGGAGATGATTATATTTGAAAAAGTTTAAAATTGAAATAGATATTATGGATGTCATTCTGTCCCTGTACTGAACTTGTTTCAGTATTGTTTCAGAATCTTACGAATGAGGAACACACCCCTTAATCCCCTCTCAAGAGGGGAATTTCTCCCTCCCTTACCTGTAAGGGAGGGTTGGGGAGGGATCAAAATCAACAGAATGAAAGTAACTAACTAAGTATTTCAAAATCAGAAAGGACAGAAAAATGGCTATTCCAACATTTAACGCAGTAGGTTTTTGCGCCCATTATTCAGAACAGGGCGACTGGGCTTTCGACTATGCCCTGCGTCTTTCAAAAAACAGCGGCATGAAACTCAACGTATTTCACTTTTTAGAAGATCCTTACAATCCGGGAGACATCGATGTAAGAAATATGAGCAAAGATGAGATGGACAAGCTTGCTACCGAGAAAGAAAAAGTGCTCCGAATGTATTATGACGAACGCGCAGGCGAGTATTTGGATGTCGGTTTCCGTGTATGCTACGACAAAAGCTGGACCGAACTCCACCGCTGCCTGCTCATCAGAGAGTTTCAGGTGCTTGTGCTCGGCTATCCCCATTTTGGAGCCACTTTTGTTGACTACACAATAGAGGAATTCGCCGAGAAATTTATATCTCCTGTGGTTCTGGTAGGTCCCGACAGACCGGATCAGTTCTTCTTTAACAGGCAGGCTATGCTCATCAGCAATAAACTCGGTATTGATGCGGATAATATTGTAGAACTTCAAAGTGAGTTTGCCTGAAAGAGATAGTATCCCCCAAACCCCCTTATAAATAAGGGGGATTAAGGGGTGCGTTCTATGGAGATACGAAACTTTGAGACATGAGAAGTATATAGAAATAAAAAAAGAATCCCGAAGGGATGCAATTTCAGAACAAGACATTAGTAAATTCTTATTCCTAAGTTTAATATAGTTGATTTACTCAAACTTGCAGGGAAGAGAAAGTGAAAGTCTTAATAACTCAAAGTAGATAAATTTGGGGACTTCCACTGCTCCGAGGAGCCTTGTGTGCGGATTGAGATACTGCGAATCTATCAATGAATAGCCTCTGGAGCGCAGATGCTCGGCAAGGCGGTAAAAAGCGGCTTTGCTGGCGCCGCTGACTAATGAGAACATAGACTCGCCGAAAAAAGCGCCTCCTATAGCTACACCATAAAGACCTCCGACCAGATTATCTTCTTTCCATGTTTCCACGCTGTGGGCATATTTCATTTTGTGCAGGTGTGTGTAGTTTTCAATAATTTCTTCGGAAATCCAGGTATCGCTGTCATGCTCTCTTTTTATTACCGCACAGTTTTCTATTACCTGCCTGAAGGCTTTGTTTCTTGTGAAATAAAAACCTTCTTTTTTTGAGGTCTGCCGGCTGGAGCGCGGTTCTTTGATGTTTTCAAAGGGTATAATAGCGCGGTATTCCGGGCAGTGCCAGTATATTTCCCCATTACGGGATTCCGCCATGGGGAAATATCCCGACATGTAGGCATCTATAAGTAAATCCGGATTTATGCGTTCCGACATTTTATCTTACACCTATTGACTTCTGCCTTTCTGTCTGCATTTTGTCATAATCAGCAAGAAATTTCTCTAAACCGGCGTCGGTAAGAGGATGCTTCAGCGATTGGATAAGCACTTTGTATGGAATAGTGGCAATATCGGCGCCTGCCGTGGCTGCCTGCAAAATATGCATAGGATGTCTTATCGAAGCTGCAATAATCTGAGAATCGTAGTCCTGCACGTCCCAAATTTCACAAATATCTTCCAAAACCCTTGCACTGTCGTCGCTTATGTCGTCAAGTCTTCCCATAAATACTGATACGTAAGTTGCTCCTGCGTTTGCGGCAGCAATTGCCTGAGTGGCGCTGAAAACAAGAGTTACGTTTGTGGGAATGCCTTTTTTGCTTAATTCTTTGGCTGCGCTAAGTCCTGCGGGCAGCATTGGGATTTTAATAGTGGCTTCGGGAAACCAAGATATTATATCGTCAGCTTCTTTCAGCATACCTTCTGCTTCAGTAGAAATGACCTCTACGGAGAGATGCCCGCCGATAAGTTTATGTATTTCAAGAATTCTTTCTTTAACGTCAACTGATGGGTCTTCTTTTGCAAGAAGACTGGGATTGGTAGTAACGCCGCTTACGCAGCCGAGTTCGGCGGCGTGCCGTATATGTTCAATATTTGCGGTATCGACATAAAGTTCCATAATAACTCCTTTTTGAAAAAATGAATATATCTAATATCAAAATAAATTAATTTTTTTTTATAATCAAAATAAATTATGCAGGGAGCGTGATAATAAATTTTGAACCTTTTCCGATTTCACTTTCCACTTCAATGTTTCCTCCGTGTTTTTCTGCAAACTCCCTGCAGAGAATCAGTCCAAGCCCCGTACCTTTTTCATCACCGGTACCGACTGTAGTATGACTAACGTCTATTCTGAAAAGTTTTTCTTTGTCTTCGTTTGAAATACCTACTCCTGTATCCTCAACGACTATCTTAACGTCTTTATCTTTGCGGTATGACTTTACGGTAACGCTGCCGCCTTCATGAGTAAATTTAACGGCATTTGATATAAGGTTTCTTATAATTGTTTCGAGCATATTGTAGTCTGCAGTAATAGTTAAATCCGAATCGACCTCCGACTGCAGTTTAATCTTTTTCTTGTCGGCATTCATTTTCATCAGATAAACGCTGCTGATGACAAGCTCGTGCAATGAGATTTCTTTAGGTTCGAATTTTATTTTACCTGTCTGAGAGCGCGACCATTCAAGGAGATTTTTCAGCAGCTCAAATGAGCGGCGGGTGGAGTTTTTCAGGTCTTTTACGCTGTTCTTAAGGTCTTCCGCATCCATTTTATCGAGATTTTTATCTAGATAGTTTGTAAGGGTAACCATAACGTTGAAGGGATTCTTCAGGTCGTGTGATATTATTGAGAAAAATTTATCCTTGGTTTCATTCAAGAGTTTAAGCTCTTTCTCTGATTCAGTCAGTTTCTGATTAAGCTCCATAAGTGTAATAGCATCCTGTTCCATAGTTTTATTAGAGTTATGAAGCTCTGAAATCAGTTTATGCATTTCCTCTTCGTGGCGCTTTCTTTGAATTGCCAGTTCAATCTGACCGGAAACGAATTTCAGTATATCAAGATGCTTTTTTGTAAAAGTATCCCTGTTTTCATAATTCTGAGCCACAATGGCGCCTTTTTCGCCGCTGCCGAGATTTATCGGGCAGCCCAGCCATACCATTGCAGGACTCCCGACTATGTCGATAATGCCCTTTTCACTCATTTCTTCCATTTGTTCTTTGTAAAGAAGCATGGGAGTGTTCTGATGTATCATATATGATGTTATGGTGCCTTTAGCCGGCGCACGCCGGAATTTATCTTTGCTGTCCACGAAAAACGGCAGAGTAAGAATATCTTCTTCGCTGTCATAAAAAGCAACGAAGAAATTCGTCGTGTCGAGCACTTCGTTTAAAAGAGTTTTGATGGATATCAGCAGTTCGTCAAGATTTTCCGTGCCGGTAACCTTTTTTGCAATTTCATATACAATTTTCTGAACTATTTCATACTCTACTCTTTGTGTTACGTCTCTCATTACCCCTATAACACCGACTGTTTCGCCGTTTTTATCAAACATAAAGGAAATATTGTTTTCAGTCCAAACCGAAGATTCGTCTTTATGCCTGAGTTCACGGTTGAATCGCCAAGTTTTCTGTCTTATGTCTGCTTCTTTTTCTCCCTTAGTGCCGTGAGTTTTTATTTCTTCCTTAATTTCCCTCAGTGTATCTTTGTCAATAATATTATTACTGATTTCACGATTGTTGAGCGCTTCATGGGGTTCAAAACCAAGGATGCCTTTTATGGATGAACTTATATAAGTAGTTTTCAGATTCAGATCCTTAATCCACACAATGTCACTTACGTTTTCTGCCATTAATCGAAAACGCTGTTCGCTTTCGCGGAGTTCTTTTTCTGCTTTAGACCTCTCTGAGATGTCTCTTCCTACCGCAAGAATGTTGACAACATTGCCCTTAGAATCAAAAATCGGCTCCTTTATGGTAAAATAATGATGCTGTTTTCCGTCCCAGCCCGTCATTATTTCATCTATTTCTAGGCTTTTACCTGTTTCAATCACCTTTTTGTCGTCTTCAATATATTTTTGAGTCAATTCCGAAGAAACATGCGGCGCATCGTATGTACCTATCAATTCCTCATTTGTGATATTGTAAACATCCCTGACCGCCTTGTTAGCCCATACAATTCTTGAATCTTTATCTTTCAGCATTATTAAGTCGGGAATAGTATCAAGTATCTGGCGGAACGTTTTTTCAGTTTCTTTCTTTTCAATTTCTGTAATTTTTTTCTCGTGTATATCACTTAGAATGCCGTTTATGGTGATTGTACCGTCTTGATGATACTGCATCATTCCGTTTTCGGCGACCCACCTGAAAGTGCCGTCGGGTTTTTTGAAGCGGTATTCCAAGTATGACGTAGAAGGTTTTTCTTTGAGTATCCTTTCTTTTATTTCTTCCAGTTTGTGCACATCGTCAGGATGAACTATCTTTTCGAGGTTTTCTTCGACATAATCTGAATCGTAACCCGAAATGTTTTTTACAACCGGCGAATAGTATCTGTCAATAATAGTTCCGTCGGAATCTACACTCATTGACCAAATGGAATCAGGTAAAGTGTTAATCAATTTTTCAAGATGTCTGCGGGCAGATTCGGCAAGTTTCTCAGCTCTTAGAAAGTCGGTTATGTCGCTGATTGTAGTGATTACCTTTGTAACATTATAATTTTCAAAAATAGGTGTTTTTTTCACTTCGGAAATATATTCATCTGTTCCGACACGCATGGTGATTACATTTCTCAATTCCTTACCCTTTTCGAAAACAATATTGTAATCTGCGGGATTGACGAAATCTTTCAAAAAAACAATCCGGCTGATATCTTTTCCTCTAAGGTCTTCTTCGTAACCTAAAGATTTGCTTAATTTCTCCAAGCTGTTGTTTAAAAACTCAATTTTTAGACCTTTATTCACAACAAAAATATAATCCCTGATGGAATCAATAGTAGATTTTAAAAGATTTTCAAACCTGCGAAGCTCCTGCTGTGCTTTTATTCTCTCATTAATATCAACAATAACTGAAAAAAACTTATTAATATTTCCTTTCTTGTCTTTTTCTGCAATAGTGGTAACCAGCGTTTCAATCACGGAACCGTCTTTTTTAATAAATTTGTGGGGTATCTCAAAAACAAATCCTTTTTCTGCAATAAGCTCTCTGAATTCATTTTTTATTTCTTCGGAATTATCGGGGGATAGTATATTTTCAATATTTTTTCCTATTATTTCCTTTTCGGTGTATCCGAGCACTTTCAGCCATTCTTTATTTACGCTTGTAATCCTTCCCTCAGTATCAACCGTTTGGAGCATCAAAGGGTTCTTCTGATAAAAACCGTGGAACTTTTCTTGACTTTCCATCATTGCAATTTCATTCTGAGGTTTTTCACACAGGTCTTCTATAGCAACCAGAGTTGCGGATTTATTCTCATAGTTAATTAGCTTTGGCATAACTCTGCAGTAGTGATATTCACCTGTAAAGTGCTTATATCTAATCGTATAAAAGGGAGGGACGGGTTCTCCCTTTTCTCTGCGTCTTTTATTTTCCAAAACATATTTCCGGTCATCAGGATGGAAAATGTCAATATAATTTATTTTTTTTAATTCTTCGCTGCTGAAGCCGGTTGCTTCCTGAGCTTTATTATTGCTGAATATGACAGTACCTTCCTGCAATAGAAAGACCCCATAGTTCAGATTATCCATTGCAAATGAATATATATCGGAATCACCCGTTTCTATCTTTGTTTTCTGGTCTAATTCGCGGCGCAGTTCTTTCAGTTCCGAAATAAGCTGTGCTTTTGTTTTTCTTTCATCTTTCATGCTGTTTAATTATTCTGTCATTGATTCAAATATATTTAAGAAAAAGCTGATTGATTCATTCAGTTGTTCGAGTCCGCCATTATTGTTAATAACAAAATCTGCCAGCTTTTTTTTCTCTTCGGCAGGCATCTGCTCTTTTATTCTTCCGGCTGCTGTATCGGGTGCTTCGCCCGTTTTTTCAATATATCTTTTCATTCTTATTTCATCGTCGGCGTCAACTGTAACGATATAATCGAAACCTTCTTCCAGTCCAGCTTCAAAAATCAAAGCGCTTTCTACGAAAATCAGCTTGCTGCCGCTTTTTTCGTAATTTTCAACCTCGTCGGACATTTTTTCGATTACAGGCGGGTGTACGATACGGTTTAATTTTTCGAGTGCCTTAGAACTGCTGTTTCCCGAGAACACTTTTTCTGCCAAATATTTTTTGTTTATTTTCCCGCCGGGAAGATAGCTTTCTTCACCGAATGTACTGATGATTTTATTTTTAACCGGGCTGTCTTGAACCATCACACGTTTTGCTATTTCATCAGTATATATAACCGGATAGCCGCGTTTTTCAATTATTTTGGCAGCAGTTGTTTTCCCGGAGCTTATTCCGCCGGTTATCCCAATTACTATGCTTTTATTCTGTTTTTCTGTCACAACTTATTAAGATAAAATAATTAATCAATACTGCAAATATAATTAAAATACTAAAGCTTTCACAGCAGATAATCATGAAACCATTACAACTTTATAAAAATAAAAAAAATATCAGGATAAATTTGGAAATGTAAAAATTATTCAATAAATTTGTAATCTTGTTTTTTGAGGCCCTATCGACTAATGGTTAGGTCACCAGCCTTTCACGCTGGCAGTAGGGGTTCGAATCCCCTTAGGGTCACTAATACACTTCTCTAAGCCTCATAAATTAAATGATCCTGCTTACTTATAGGCTGCCTCTTACAGTTGTTGATAGAAGTAATACTGCGGTTGCGGCAGATACTCGATGCTGAGGATAAGCTAAGATTTAAAGAACATCCCAAAGACTGCCTGCGCAGAATACATTATCACAGCATAAAGGAAATACAAGCGGAACGGCGAAAAATAATGCCAAACGGAGAGGCGGTGCGGTCAACGAGTTTAGCTGACGATTGCGAAAGAAGAAACTAAAAGTAAGCGGCTCGTATAAAACAAGAATATTGCTTTTTACAGCATACTCATTATTATTTTTTTGAACTGCCGTGAATCAGAATAAATATTTGGTAGTTTAAAAAAAAAATTGCATCTTTGTAGTTCTTGATTATGCGGGGCATGGCGCAGCCCGGTTAGCGCGCCTGCTTTGGGAGCAGGAGGCCGCAGGTTCGAATCCTGCTGCCCCGACACTTGTTCTTGCATTTACAAAACAACCCCAAGGATAACCTTAGGGTTGTTTTTTTGCCTTGAAATCTAATATAAATGAAGGCTTGTTTATCAGCTTACAGCTTTTATCTTCTCGGAAAGTTTCGGCAGCACTTCAAAAATATCTCCGACAATGCCGTAGTCGCAGTTTTTAAAGATAGGGGCATCTTTATCCTTGTTAATTGCCACTATTACTTTCGAGCTTGACATTCCTGCCAAGTGCTGTACGGCACCGGATATTCCGCAGGCTACATACAGCGACGGAGAAACAGTTTTGCCTGTCTGACCAACCTGTTCGGAATGGGGGCGCCAGCCGGCATCGACCACGGCACGCGATGCGCCGACAGCTCCTCCGAGAACAGATGCAAGATCTTCGATAAGATTGTAATTCTCGGGACCTTTTATGCCTCTGCCGCCGGAAACTATGACATCAGCTTCCAAAACGTCGAGTTTGCCTTCATTTTTGGAAACATTAGTAACAACCACTTTGAAATCATCTTCGGTCAAATCCGGTGTAAATTCCTTGATTGAAGTATCTGCGGGAGAATCAGTTTTGACTGCCGTAAAGACATTTGGACGAAGTGAAAAAACTTTATTTTCTGTTTCTATTGAATTTGTTATAACTGCTTTACCGGCATAGACGGGTTTCTTTGCAGTGATGTTTCCGTCGAAATCCAAAGCGGTACAGTCTGCTATATAACCTGCTTCCAGTCTTACTGCTGTTCTCGGTGCAAGTTCCAGACCTGCGGCATTAGCAGCAAAGAACACGACATCTCCGCCTTCGGCCCGTACAGCCTGTGCAATTGCTTTGGCATAAGCAGTGGAAGATATTTTTGACAAAAGATCATGCTTGATGTTGACGGCTTCGCCAAGACCGAAATCTCCGGCTTTTTTAATGTGTTCTTCAGTCCCGTTGATAATGATACCCGCCATGGGTACTGATGCCTTTTCGGCTATTCCTTTAGCTGCGGAAACCAGTTCTGTGGAGACTCTTTTAAGTCCTTTATCATCAGCCTCGAGGTAAACAAATATCTTTTTCATTTAGGTACTCCTTTATTATTTTAAATTTCTTATTTAATCTATCCCAAAAGTAAACTTGAGGTTAATCAGCCGGATTTATATAACTTTAGCCTCTTCGTGCAAAAGCTTGACAAGTTTATCGATGTCTTCGTCTTCTGCGCCCAGGATAGTGCCCTTTCTCTGCTTAGAAGGTATTTCCATAGCAGTTACGGTAACTCTTGCTTCAGCTTCTGCGGGCTGCTTTTCGTCTATAGGTTTCGATTTAGCTTTCATTATCTGAGGAAGCTTGGGATAGCGGGGATCGTTAAGTCCCTTTTGTGCGCTGATGATGCAGGGAACGGAAGATTCTACCGTTTCTTTTCCGCCTTCGATATCGCGTTCAGCCGTAATTTTACCGTCTTCAACCGTTAGTTTTGATACGACTGATATAGAAGGCATATCAAGGAGTTCGCCCAAAATTGAAGGTACTTGAAGAGAATCATAGTCAACGCTCTGCTTGCCTAAAAAGATAATATCTGGATTTATTTCTTTTGCGGCTTCGGCTATGCTTTTTGCAGTAATAAACGAATCGCCGGGATGCTCTTCCGTTTTAATCAGTACGGCTTTATCTACACCCATTGCGTAAGCCGTGCGTAATACATCTTTTGCCGCTTCAGTGCCGACAGTTAAAGCTGTTACTTCACCGCCTTGTTTTTCTTTTATCCTGAGAGCTTCTTCGATGGCAAATTCGTCATAGGGGTTTACGACATATTTCACTCCCTGCGTTTCAATTGATTTTCCATCGGAACCGATGGTAATTCTCGCTGCCGTGTCCGGCACTCTTGAGATACAAACTAAAATATTCATCTTTACTCCGCTGTTATTTAAAAATTACGCGTTCTTTAAAAAACTGAATTTTTTATCAAAATAAAGTAATAAATTTACTATCATATTTCATTTTTCCAAAAAATTTTTAAAATCTATAATCACTGAGGGTGAAATCATACCATTTTAAAGTCTTTTTTCTTTAAAATAAAACTCAAAGCGCCTGAAGCTTTCTCTTGAGCTTTTAATCTGCATGGAGGAATATTTTTTAGGTTTAACTCGGCAGGGATTGTAAGATGGCACTCTTTAGTGCCTTGAAAAACTTCCAAATATACTTTACCGGTGTAAATCTCAGGCATCACGGAACATACAAGAAACTGCCATATCAAATAGCACAGATGAAGTTCTTCTGCGGGCTTTTTTATTACGATCCTCTCAGACTGTTTGTCATCCACAGTTACTTTGGCTCTTTCCATAGTAAACTGCTTTTTTTCATCAATAAGGCGAAGCTCCCCCCCTGCTATCAATGCCTTATCGATGCTGATTTCAATTCTGACCGGACCTTTACCCGGTTCAATTATGCAGTATCTTGAATGGTCAGAAGGCATTACGGCACTCCAGTATTATTTTTCCAATAGTCTTATAAAACCTGTACAGAGCAGATGACTGAATTTTAATTGAAAACTGAACAACTCTAATGAATAAACCGGCTCTTGCAGACTTCAAGAAATTTTACAACTTCAAATAATGCAATATATAATTTTATTTTTTTACAAAAAAAATCTATAAGCATGGTTTTCTAAGATAATTCACTTATCAGATATTTCCCTGTATAGCTTTTTCTTACTTTAATAATTTCTTCGGGAGTACCTTCTGCAATAATCTCTCCTCCATCGTCTCCGCCCTCGGGACCTAAATCTATTATCCAGTCGGCGCATTTGATAACATCCAAATTATGTTCAATTACCATTACCGTGTTACCTTTATCAACAAGTTTATACAAGAGCTTAAGCAAAATTCTAACATCCTCGAAATGCAGCCCTGTTGTAGGTTCGTCAAGAAGGTAAAGGGTCTTTCCCGTGCCGATTTTCGACAGTTCGGAAGCAAGCTTTACCCGCTGGGCTTCTCCCCCGGAGAGAGTCGGCGCCTGCTGCCCCAGTTTTATGTAACCTAATCCCACGTCAAAAAGGGTCTGTAATTTTCGCTTGATTTTGGGGATTTCCGAGAAAAAATCGACAGATTCTTCCACTGTCATATCCAGCACATCGGCAATAGATTTCCCCTTATAAGTAACCAAAAGAGTTTCCTGATTATATCTTTTTCCGCCGCATGTATCGCAGGTTACATATACTTCGGGCAAAAAATTCATCTCAATCTTTTTCATTCCTGCTCCTTCACATTCGTCGCATCTGCCTCCGGGCACATTAAAAGAAAACCTGCCCGGTTTATATCCACGCACTTTTGACTCGGGAAGCATTGCAAAAAAATCGCGTATAACAGTAAAAAGTCCCGTGTAAGTAGCGGGATTGCTTCTGGGGGTTCTGCCTATCGGCGCCTGATTGATCTCAATCACTTTGTCGATGTTTTCCAATCCTTCAATGCTGTCATAGTCCAGCGGGGATTTAATTGAGCGGTAAAAATGCTTAGATAAAATAGGATAAAGCGTATCGTTTATCAAACTGGATTTTCCGGAACCGCTCATGCCCGTTACACATATAAAAAGGCCGAGCGGAATGTTCATATTTACGCTTTTTAAATTATTACCTTTAGCCCCTTTCAGTTTTAAAAAAGAACCGTTTGGCTGACGCCTTTTTTCAGGTACTTCTATCTTTTTTATAAGATTAATATATTGGGCGGTAAGCGACTTGTTCAAAGATTCAGGCGGCATGGCGTCAAGTTTGTCAATCGAACCGGTAAGTATCAGCTCGCCCCCGTGAATACCTGCCCCGGGGCCAAGATCAATAAACAAATCAGAGCTTTCTATCATAGCTTTGTCATGCTCAACTACTATTACGGTATTGCCTATATCGCGTAAATTTTTCAGAGAATCTATCAACTTGCTGTTGTCATGCTGGTGCAGACCTATGCTCGGTTCGTCGAGCACATACATTACTCCCACCAATTCGGAGCCTATTTGCGATGCCAGTCTTATCCGCTGCGACTCACCTCCCGAAAGAGTGCGCACGGGCCTGTCGAGCGAAAGATAAGACAAGCCGACATTGTTTAAAAAATTCAGCCTTGAAATAATCTCGTCAATGATTATACCTGCAATTTTTTCTTCTCTTCCGCTCAGTTCTTTTTGAAATTTTTTGAAAAGACCGCCGGCTGCAGAAACATCTTTTTTGACAGTATCTGCAATGTTTATCCCGTGAAACTTTACTGCAAGACTATCGGGTTTCAATCTCCCCCCGCCGCAGCTTTCACAGGTCTTGACCGACATATATTCTTCTATGTTTTTTCTGACATTGCCCGAACTTGTATTTTCAAACTGATGCCGGAGACTGTTCAAAATACCTGCGTATTTATGTCTGTAACTGACCTTAACTCCCGTAGCAAATTTGTAATCAACCGTGATTTTATCATCTTTCCCGACACCGTAAAGGAGCATTCTTATTTTTTCGGGGTCTATTTCTTTTATGGGCTTAAAAATGTCCAGTTCGATTTTCTTGGCAAATGCTTCTACCTGATTCCAGTGCCATGTTTCCTTGTATTTCCCTATCGGAGCAATGCCGCCGTCTGCAATAGAAATGCTTTCGTCAGGTATTACAAGATTAAGATCAAAATCATTTATAACACCGAGACCGTCGCAGCTTTTGCAGGCGCCGTACGGAGAGTTGAAAGAAAATACGTTTGGAGCCGGATGCTCGTATGATTTTTCGCAAGAAGGGCAGGTATAGCTCGTAGAAAAAAGTGTTTCCTGCCAGTGTCCTTTTTTTTCTTCATAAAGTATCATCACAGCGCCGTCGCCGCGTTTCAGGGCAAGGTCTGCTGATTCAGTAATTCGGCTTTCTTGTTCGGGAGTTACTGTCAGACGGTCAACTACCAGCTCGATATCGTGAATCTTATACCTGCCCAGCTCCATTCCTTCTTCGATATCTCTAATTGAACCGTCAACTCTGACTTTTGTAAACCCCTGCTTCATCAAAGTCTTAAAAAGCTCGCGGTAATGTCCTTTTCTGGCACGGATAAGAGGAGAAAGGATTTGTATCTTTTTGCCGTCATAAGTTTCAACAATGACGTCCACTATCTGGTCAACGGACATCTGCACAACGGGAACATCACATTCCACACAGTGCTGTACACCGGCTTTGGCAAACAGCAGACGTAGATAATCATATATTTCGGTAACGGTGCCTACGGTAGAACGGGGATTGTGGCTTATAGACTTCTGCTCGATGGAAATTGCCGGAGACAGCCCTTCAATACTATCTACATCGGGCTTTTTTTGCATTCCTAAAAACTGCCGGGCATAGGGAGACATACACTCCACATAACGGCGCTGCCCCTCTGCATAAAGTGTGTCAAAAGCCAATGAAGATTTGCCGGAGCCGGAAAGTCCCGTAATCACAATAAACCTGTCGCGTGGTATCTCTAAGTCAATATTTTTTAAATTATGTTCACGCGCCCCTTTTATGTATATTTTTTCCAAGCCTCCGTTACCGGGCAGTTCTTTTGTCTTTTCCTCTATTTCAACTTTCTTGTGCATTATTGATAACAAAATCTATGAATATTTTAATATAATTCAGTAAATTAATAAATAGACGCATAATAATAAAGTTAATTTGGAGTGAATTTTAAATAATCCTTATTTAAGAAAGATGTTCGACACCTTCAAGGTGTCCGACATCTGAAAAGCAAAAATTGTCCCCTCCCCAAGAGGGGATTAAGGGGTGTGTTCCTCATTCGTGAGATTCCGCAACACAACAAGTGCGGAATGACATGATCGAAAATAAACAGATGAATGAATTTCGATACTACTGGATTCCGCTGAAATATTTCATAAACTGAATCCGCTCTAATGCCGCAGGATTCTCGCTGCTCTTCCCGCTCATTTTCCCGCGGAAATCGTCTAATTTTGAGTACCCTTTCTCTTCCATCCAGGCACTCATATCCTTGAGCATCTGCGATATATAGTTAACTCCGTTTTTGTAAAGAGCCGATGCAGTCTGCACTGCTGCTGCTCCTGCGGCGATCTGCTTCAAAACGGCTTTTCCGTCATGAATGCCTGTTGATGCAGCCAGACCGCATTTTGTCCTGCCCGACATTATTGATATCCACCTAAGAGATATTGCAAGTTCGGCGGGGGAACTGAGAACATTTGTCGGTATCACTTTAAAATTATCCATATCGAAATCTGGGCTGTAAAAACGGTTGAAAAGAACTAATCCCGAAATGCCCGATTCCGACAGTTTTTGAATCATTTGCGCAAGTCCGGTAAAGTAATGGCTAATCTTCAATATTATTGGGAAATCAGCAACTTTTTTTACTGCTTCGATAACGTCGAAATAGAAAAGTTCAATTTCCAAACTGTTCCTTTCGGTATCCGAGGGGAGTGCAAAAAGGTTAAGCTCAAGCGCATCGGCACCCGCTTTTTGTATCCTGTCAACAAAATAGGGCCATTCATATTGAGATACACAGTTGATGCTTGCTATCACAGGTATATCTACGGCTTTTTTTGTATCGGAAATCAGCTTGACATAGTTATCAATTCTCAAGCCTTTCAAATGGTGGTCGATGTAATCGAATGATTCCCGCAAATGATGGTGCTGCATCTTTTCGGCAACGGCTTCGCGGGCTTCCATCAAAATTTCTTCCTCGAAAATGGATTTTAATACGACTGCGGCGGCGCCTGCATCTTCGATTTCCTTAATTGTTCCAACATTGTCGGTAAGACCGGAACTGCCTGCAATAATGGGATTCTTCAGGTCAAGTCCTGCAAATTTTGTCGAAAGGTCAGTCATAGTAATTTTTTTATTTTGTTGAACAAACATATTTTCAGTTAACGATTGAAAGCAAAGATAATTAAAAACTAAGGGAGTATTAAATAAGTTTTTTATTTTAATTTGAATAATAATTCTTATATTTATTTAAAGTTTCTCATTAAGGAATGAAAAATGCCCAAAAATACAAGAATATACGACATCCTTTATGAAATATCCGACTTGATAGACTCCATCCTTGAGCGGACTCAAGGTAAAGGGTTTCAGGATTACCGCACCGACCGCCGTGCTAAGATACAAATTATTGAGCATTTTCTGGCAATTCAGACCCTTGCGGAGAGCATTACTTCCGATGAAGAGATACTGTCGCCCGATATTCCCTGGCAGGAATTGCAGCTCATCACAGATGACTTTCATCATTTCGAAGCAGGAATTGACGATTATGCTGTCTGGGAAAAAGCCCGGCACCGGCTTGCTCTTTTGCAAAAAAAAATAGACGGGCACCTTCCATAAGTCCAACTTTTAAAAGATATTATCAAAGAATATTACCCCACAAGATGAGATTGTATCAAAATGCCGTTATTTTCAATGATGCCGCAAAAAAATTACATCATAAAGCGCCCCAGCCCGCTCACTGACATTATCCGAAAATTTCAAAAAATAGATATTTGAAACACGCATGATTTGTAGAATCACCCAAGGGGATGATTATTGGATTGTGTAAAAAAAATTTCAGTGGTGTCATTCTGTCCCTGTGCCGAAAGCTTGTTTCAGT
>CAZOBD010000091.1:13041-15130 GCA_964577665.1 uncultured Hyphomicrobiales bacterium | reverse complement strand
ATCATATCGTCAACCAATTTGAAATAATCGCGCACATATTTTGCCTTATCCTCGATTGCCTGATATTTCTGATAAGTATCCTGATTCTCTTTGCGCTTTTCCAGCTTTTCTTTTACGCGGGTGTTCCACTCTTCATCATCGGTAAAATGCTTTGTTACGGCTTCGGTTACTTTCAGCATTTCATCGAGGCTGGTTACGTTTACCTCAGCGGTTTCAAGCACCCTTGCAGAAAACTCCTTGTCGCCTAACACTTCGATAATGCTTTCGGTTACCTTCAGCCATTCCGGAGTAGAATCGGCTTTTTCTTCCGCTTTCAGAAGTATCTCTTTTGCAAAATCCTTGTCGCCCAGATTCTTATCCACTTCTTGTAAAAGATTGAAATAATGATCCAGTTTTTCAATGATTCCGAATGATTTCCGGTAAATTGCGCGCGCCTGCTCCTTATTATCAATGTTCTTAATGATTTCATCAGCAAGGGTAATCAGCTCCCCGGGCGCTTCAATTGATTCCTGTGCTCTGTCATAAATTTTTCCGGCATATTCCTTGTCCTTCAAATCATCCAATACCGCTTTTGCAAGCTCGGTCAAATCTTTTGCAGAGGTCATCTTGCTTTCGGCTTTGGCATAAAACTCTTTTGCAAGCCCGGTATCTTCCAGTTCCGCGGCAATTATCTTTGCAAATTCAAGAAGAGATGTCTTGTCGGTCATTTCTGCCAAGCCTTTTCTAAAGCCTTCCGCCGCCGCATCCTTATTTTGGAAGAGCGTCATGTGTCCCCGCGCTAAATCTATGTGTTCTTCGCCGGTCATCGCAAAGTCAGAAGCCTGCTCCATCATTTCCTCCGCTTTTTCCTTGTCGTCCATCCAGTTCAGACAGCCTGCAGCCAAAAGAACATACTCTTTTGTAAACTGCGCATCGCCTTCTGCTTCTTCCAGTATTTCGCCTGTAAATTCCTTATCTGCAAATAACTTATGAGCCGCTTCGGCATATTTGTAAGCATTCTCCACATCATCGGCAAATTTCTCAGCTTTCTTGAAAAATGACTTCGCTGTGTCCTTATTTTCAGGATCTTTCATTATGCTTTCGGCAAGCTTCACGTAATCTTCCAGACTTTTGCACTGTCCTTCCACTTTCTCAAGGATTTTACCCGCAAGTTCCTCATCTCCAAGGTCTTGCTGCACGTACTGCGATATTTTCAAAAATTCATTTATCTCTTTTGCTGCGTCCGCGGCGCTTTCCAAAAGCTCCTTGGCTTTTTCCTTATCGCCCAGATTTACCGCCAGGCTGTGCCCCAGCTCGGCAAACTCCCCCGCCTCGAAACATGCGTCTTCCGCTTCCTCATAAGTCTCTTCTGCAAGCTCTTTTTCGCCCAATTTCGCAAAAACTTCCGCCACTTTTATGTAATCTGGCGGCATTTGGCAGTCGAGCTGAGCCGATTCCGCCAGCTCTTTGGCATATTCCTTGTCGGCAGGCTCCTCAAGCGCCGCCGCTGCCACCGCCATTGTCTCTTCCACCGTAGATGCCTTTGCTTCGCGGTCTTTCAATTCGTCTCTTGTCGCCATAATTTCCTCCGATTTATTAAAAAATATTTCTTTTGGTTCTAACTTTAATCTTTTTTTCAAATTACAAAATATTAAATTAATTATTTTACAAATAAAAAAAGAATCTTTTAAATCTTTTGTATTTCAGTTAATTGTGCAATTTAACTAAGCGTTTCCGACATAAAAAAATATAAATGTTTCCTATGTATTTTCCGTGTTGGCATAACTCTTTTTTTTTACTTATTATTTAGACTAATCCCCATAATGGAGTATTTGATAAGCATTTTAATATTTCAACCCAGATTAATATCCAATTTTATTTATTACTTAAGAATTTCTTAAACTTTATTAATGCCTGAAATTTCTAACTTATTTCGAAATCTCAAAAAATGATGTTCCCCAAAGCCTGAAATGCTGAAAAAAGTTCATCATAAAAATCTCCGGTTCAAATTTTTCGTTTTTCAGAAGCATCTTATTATTATTAATATTTTTATCAAAAGCATTAAAACATTTATCAAAAGCATTATGACCTGCATCAGAAGCATTCAAAT
>CAZOBD010000091.1:9117-12941 GCA_964577665.1 uncultured Hyphomicrobiales bacterium | reverse complement strand
GCTCATCAGAAGCATTCAAATGCTCATCAGAAGCATTCAAATGCTCATCAGAAGCATTCAAATGCTCATCAGAAGCGTTCAAATACTCATCAGAAGCGTTCAAATACTCATCAGAAGCGTTCAAATACTCATCAGAAGCCTCTGATATTAATAATTTTACCTATGATATTTATCATTATGCATCTGATATTAATAAATATACATCTGTTATACATTACTATCCTTCTGATACTAATAAATTTACATCTGTTATACTTTATTATCCTTCTGATACTAATAAATTTTCATCTGTTATACTTTATTATCCTTCTGATATTAATAAATTTACTTCTGTTATACTTTATTAACCTTCTGATATTTATAAAAATTCATCAGATATTTAATGAAATACTTCTTTTAAAAAAAACAATCATAATGTTTTACATATTAAATAATAATTAGTATTAAAAATTAGTACTTAAGTAGAATTTTGAAGGAAAAATGCCGGATAAATTAGTATAACTTTTTGAAATTTATACAATATAACATAATATAAAAGATAAGATAAAAAAAAATAATTAAATGAAACAAACATGCTTATATTAGCGTATTGAAAATCTGTAAATGCTGAAATGTAGTTTTAACAAAAAAAGGAGGAATTATGAAAAAGCTGTTGATTTTAATGCTATTTACAATAATAACGCTGCCCTCATTCGCTCAAGAAGAGGAAACACTTTTGGGCGGTAAGGACATAAGCCACGGTGGATACGGCGCATTAGACCTGAAATGGGGCAAAGCTGCCGGCGGCGGCGCAGTATTCGTCGGCGGGCGCGGCGGCTGGATAATAAACAGCACATTCAGCATCGGCGGAGGCGGCTGCGGGCTTGCCACGCGGCATATTTTCAGATACGACGAGCTTAATCCCGAGCACGGCTACAACGGGGATGCAAAACTGAATATGGGCTGGGGCGGCATTTTCCTCGAATACACCAATAATTCAAAAAGTCTGCTGCACTTTACGGCAAACACCATGATCGGCTGGGGCTATGCAAGGATTTACGAGCACCGGAGCGACGACTGGTGGGACGAAAACGAATGGGAAAACGAATTGGACGATACCGATTTCATGGTAATCGAGCCGGGAGCAACCGTGGAGATGAATATTACGAACTGGTTCAGGCTTTCCGGCGGCATAAGCTGGCGGTTTATCTCCAACTTCGAGATGACGGGCTTTGAAAGCAGTGATTTCGACGGCATGAACGCAAATCTATCGTTCAAATTCGGAAAATTCTAAAAAAACAGCGCCGAAAAAGACAAAATCATTCCTTAAATTATCGCAAAAAGATGATTTAAGGAATGAAGATTTCCGCAGAAATGCTTATGCGGCAGAGGGTTCAATTTCAATCATAAGTACATCTTTGTCAACGGGCTGCCCTTCTTTCACTTTAATGCTTTTAATAACGCCGTCAATCTGTGTGGCGAGGGCATTTTCCATTTTCATCGCTTCAACGATGATAATTTTTTCGCCTTTTTTAACTTCCTGCCCAGCTTCAACCAAAATTTTCACGACCATACCGGGCATGGGTGCGTTTATTGCTGCTGCGCCGTCGATGCCTAAGGCTCCTGCCTGCTTAATGAACTTTTCCACAAGCTTGCGCGTTTCGTCGGTGATGGAAACATCGAAATTGAAACCGTCCACATTAATATTGACCTTGTGTGATTCATCCAAATCGAACTCTGCAATCATCAATTTCTGGTCAACAGCAAAAGAAAAAACATTGGAACTGATTTTTTTCAGAAGCTCTATGTGATGCTGTACGCCGTTAATCTTAATAAGTGATTCTTCTCTTCTGTCAAACTCAGCATTAAACTCTTTTCCGTCGATGCGGATAATAACGTCTTCCATTGTTATTTATAATTTATTTTAACATATATCTTTATCTAAAATTGAGAAGCCTTCTCTGCTTCCAGTTGCTGCAATGGCGGTCTAATATCTGCGGCTTGCGGGAGTTTTTCACCATACGGAAGCCAAAGGCGGCAATTGCGGCAACCATTTCTTCGTACTCTTCCTTCATTTTGTCGAGCACTCCGAAATCAAAGGCATTTTCAATGAATCCGGTGTCGAAATAGCCGTATCGGAAATCGGGATGCCTCATCACGGCAAGCTCAAAGGGGATAGCAGTTTTCACTCCTTTGATGCGGTAACCGGTTAGAGCGCGCTCCATGCGGGTAATGGCTCCTATTCTGTCCTTTCCGTAAGTTACGAGCTTTGCAATCATCGGATCGAAATGAATGCTTATCTCGCTGCCCTGCTCCACTCCGCTGTCAACGCGGACGCCGTATCCTCCGGGCTGGCGAAGATAATGCAGAGTGCCGGTGTCGGGCATAAAATTATTGAAAGGGTCTTCTGCATATATCCTGCATTCAATAGCATGTCCCCGCATTTTAATATCTTCCTGCTTAAATGAAAGCTTTTCTCCGGCAGCAATTTTTATCTGCTCCTTGGCAAGGTCAATGCCTGTAACCATTTCCGTAACGGGATGCTCGACCTGCAGGCGGGTGTTCATCTCCAGAAAGTAAAAATTCTTATCCTTGTCAAATAAAAACTCTACCGTGCCGGCGTTTACGTAATCGCAGGCTTTTGCGGCGTCTATTGCCACCTGCCCCATCTTTTGACGGAGATTTTCATCCAAAACTGTTGACGGGGCTTCCTCGATTACTTTCTGGTGCCGCCTTTGGATGGAGCAGTCCCTTTCGCCGAGGTGGGCGTAATTGCCGTGATGGTCTGCTATTACCTGTATTTCAATATGCTTGGGCTTTTCAATGAATTTCTCAATGTAAACAGAGTCATCGCCAAAGGCATTTTTTGCTTCGCGCTGGGCTCCTTCAAAATTTTCGACGAAATCATGCTCGCCGCGTACAAGTCTCATGCCTTTTCCGCCGCCGCCGGCAGCAGCCTTAAGCAAAATAGGATATCCTATTTCCGCGGCAGTGCTCATGGCATAGGCAGTGTCGGTTATTTTTTCTTTGGTGCCGGGTACGATAGGCACTCCGGCTTTTGCCATAAGCTCGCGGGCGGCAGTTTTATTGCCCATAACTTCTATGGC
The DNA here is from genome assembly GCA_964577665.1 of uncultured Hyphomicrobiales bacterium. GTDB lineage: Bacteria > Bacteroidota > Ignavibacteria > Kapaibacteriales > UBA2268 > CAYVTD01. Next base: position 9,855 of record CAZOBD010000091.1, on the reverse strand, counting down.
ATAAGGTTTTGGTCCTATAAATACCAGTCCGGCATCGCTTACTGCCTGCGAAAACTTAGCGTTTTCCGAAAGGAAGCCGTAGCCGGGATGAATTGCTTCTGATTTGCTTTTCAGGGCAGTATCTACTACCTGCTCGATGTCGAGGTATGCCGCTTTCGGGGTATCTGCTTTCAATTCGTAAGCGTAATCGGCGTAATGAACGTGGGGAGCTTCTTTGTCAACTTGGTGGTAAACCGCTGTGGTTTCTATGCCGAGGTCGCGGGCGGCTCTCATCACTCTGAGGGCGATTTCTCCGCGGTTGGCAACGAGAATTCTTTTAAACATAAGCCTTTATCTGTTATTTCAACGAATCTTTTATCAGTTTTTCAATATGCTTTGATAAATAAATACATCATTTTTGAGATTCTGAAACATGTTCAGAATGACATAAAAGATATTTCAAATTAAATTACGAATAATTTTCTTCAAATCCAATAAAAGCTTTGTTTAAAAACTATGATATTTTTCTTTGTCTTATTTTTCTGCTATTCTTTTTTCAGCTCTTAATGCAATCTGCCGCAAGCTTCGATGCCCTCCCGGCGATATTCCGGAATAATCAGGGGATAATAATAAGAAGTTATTATAGAATCTAATACTTACGTATATCTTGCCAACGCTCGTTGAGGTGTTTCTGCTGCTTTTGGACCTGTTTTGTAAGTTCACGGACTTGCATCAGAAGCTTTCAAATATGCATCAGAG
>CAZOBD010000091.1:0-9017 GCA_964577665.1 uncultured Hyphomicrobiales bacterium | reverse complement strand
GCTTTCAAATGTGCATCAGAGGCTTTCAAATGTGCATCAGAGGCTTTCAAATGTGCATCAGAGGCTTTCAAATGTGTATCAGAAGCTTACGGACTTACATCAGAAGCTTACGGACTTGCATCAGAAGACTATGATATATAAAAAAACAGCTTAGATGATGAAAAAAAGCTGTCTGATACAGGTAAATATAGTTATGCAGCATGTAATAACGGGTCTGTTTTAAAATAAAATATATATGATTTAATAAAATACTGTTATGATTTAAAAGAAAACAAGTATTTTTCATCAGTAAATTCAATAAATTAAGTTAGAAATGGATAAAAAACACTTGCATTTTTATTAGATTTAGGGCAGAAAATGAAAGAAATATAAAAATTTTGGCTGTTCATTTATTTGTCTGCAAAAGATGCCATGCTTATATTTGTAAATCGTAATTTTAAGAGATTAGAAGATTTAACTGAAAAAACGATTTTAGTCAATTTTACATGACATATATATTACTTTTATAAAAATATAGATTATGTCATTCCGAACTTGTTTCGGAATCTCAAATAACATTATTCAAAACAATGCGAGATGCTGAAACAAGTGCAGCATGACATTCTTAACACTTAATATCAATTTTTTTTTAGCATCTAATATTTTATCGGAACGAAAATGATACAGGCAATAAGAGGAACTAAAGACCTGCTGCCGGCGGCGGCGCCCTACAAGCAGTTTGCCGAAGAGCAGTTTAAGAAAATTTCGGCGCGTTACGGCTTTGAGGAAATCAGGACGCCGGCGTTTGAGAAAACGGAGCTTTTTGCAAGGGGCGTCGGCGAGGAAACCGACATTGTGAACAAGGAAATGTACAGTTTTGAAGACCGCGGCGGGGAGTCGGTAACGCTTAGACCCGAAGGAACGGCGCCGATTGTGCGCTCTGTGATTGAAAATAAGCTTTTGCAGCAGGGACAGGCGCTGAAAATCTGGTACGCGGGGCCTTATTTCCGCTATGAGAGGCCTCAAAAGGGGAGGTTGAGGCAGTTTCATCAGTACGGCGCGGAGCTGATAGGCTCGGCTAATCCCGAAAGCGACGCGGAGACAATCCTGCTGGCTAATGCCGTTATAACTTCTTTGGGAATTAAGGATTATAAGTTTTTGCTGAATACTCTTGGCAGCTCCGGTTCGCGGACTGCATATAGAGATGCTTTGGTGGAATATTTGTCTGCCCGGAAAAATGAATTAAGCGAAGACAGCCGGCGGCGGCTTGAGAAGAATCCTCTGAGAGTACTGGACTCAAAGGATAAAAATGATGTGGAAATCGTTGAAAATGCGCCGCTTATCCTTGATTATCTCGATGAGGAAAGCAGCGCCCATTTTGAAAAAGTAAAAGAACTGCTCGAGGAATCGGGAATGACTTATGAAATCGCTCCAAGACTTGTGCGGGGGCTGGATTATTACAATCACACCGTGTTTGAGTTTCAGCATGAGGCATTGGGTGCGCAGGATTCTTTCGGGGGCGGCGGCAGATATAACGAACTTTTCCGTCAGCTCGGGGGAAAAGAAACTCCTGCCATCGGGTTTGCCCTCGGAATCGAGAGAATGCTCCTGATTTTAGAGGAAACCGGCGGGCTTCCCGCGATTGATACAAGTCCGGCGGCTTACATTGTAACTACAAACCCTGATTTATTCGGTCAGTCGCAGAAAATCGCAGAGGGGCTCCGCATGAAGGGGCTGAAAATTTTACTCGATGTGCAGCGGCGCTCGGTGAAAGCGCAGTTTCGCGAAGCAAATAAGCTAAATTCTGCTTATACTATTGTCATAGGCGAAGATGAACTCAAAAACGACATGGTCGTCGTAAAGAAAATGTCTGACGGCAGCCAGTCGGAAGTGCAGTTGAGCCGGCTGGAAGAGTATGATTTTGCGTAAACATAAAGAAATGGTTGTCATACCGCACTTGTTTCGGCGCCGGAGCAAGCAGAAGCAAGCGCTGCTAATCTCAAGAATGGTGAATCTCTAACTTGAGATGCTGAAAAAAGTACGGCATAACAAAAGTGAACTTATTAAATGGCTTCTGATAAATATGTAATTTAACATAAAACAACCGCTATGCCCGGTTTCTCAAAAAAAATCCTGAATAAATACTTTTGGATGTCGCTTTACAAGTGGCAGATAAAGATCGGTTTCATAATAGCCGCTTTTGCCATATTCATTGCCGTTATTCTATACACTTTTTCACTGGTGGAGCAGTTAATAAAGCGCGAGCAGATTACAATTAACATGTATGCGGGTATTTTCAAAAAATTTTCAGATACATCATCCAACCCGGAAGATCTTTTTTTCTTAATAAACAATGTAGCTCCGACTATAACCTTCCCGATGATTGCCACGGACAAAAATGACGTACCCAATAAACCTTATGATCTGTTTACAAAAAACATAGAAATGGACTCCACCCTTTCACAGAAAGAACAGGAACATTTTATCTACCATTATCTGGAAAAAATGAAGGAGGATTACGATCCCGTCATTGTTCAGGACGACCAAGGCAAAGTGATAACCAAATTTTATTATACAAATTCTTCTTTGATAGACCGGCTTAAGTATTTTCCTTTTGTAGTAATTATCATAATAAGCGTTTTTATTCTTGTAGGTTACACAGCTTTCAGCAATATCCGCCATAATGAAGAATCGCGGATATGGGTAGGCATGGCAAAAGAAGCGGCGCATCAGCTGGGCACTCCGCTTTCAAGCCTGCTGGCATGGATTGAGATATTAAAATACAGCCGCGATAATGAAGAAACTTTCGAGGATACTCTGAATGAGATGGAAAAAGATGTAAATCGTCTAAATATAATAGCGGTAAGGTTTTCTAAAATCGGTTCCAAACCTGAAAAGAAACCCGAAAGATTGAAAGAACATATTGAGAGCGTTGCCAAATATTTTGAACGCCGCCTGCCCAATCTCGGCAGAAAAATTGAAATTGTAAGAATCTATGAAAATGAATTGAGTGCAGAAATAAACGGCGAGCTTTTTGACTGGGTGCTGGAAAATCTCTTGAAAAATGCGGCGGAAGCTATTGAGCAAAAAAAGGGAAAGGTGGAAATAAGGCTATTTGAAAATCAGAAGGGAAAAAAGATAATCAGCCTAAAAGACAACGGCAAGGGTATGAGCGCAGCACAGAAAAGGCGTGTTTTCTTTCCGGGATACAGCACAAAACAAAGGGGCTGGGGACTGGGCTTAAGCCTTAGCCGCAGGATAATAGAAGAATATCACAGCGGTAAAATTTACGTTAAAGAAAGTTCCCCCGGAGCAGGAACTACTTTCATTATTGAACTAAATTAAATTATAAAGATGAAATCAGGATACATTTACGGAAGAAATCCCGTTATTGAGGCTCTTAAAAGCGGCGGGGAAGTGGAAAAGATATATCTTGCACAAGGCGTGCAGGGCGGAGCAATCAGCTCAATTTATTCTTCAGCTAAGCGTTACGGAGTGCAGATTGTTACATACGACAAGCGAAAATTTGCCTCTCTGGAAAAAGACGCCTGTCCAAAAGATAAAAAATCACAAGGGGTAATAGCAGTTTTAAAACAATATAAAGAATTCGCACTGGAAGAGCTAATCGAATCTGCTTTCTTAAAAACTTCACTGCCTGTAGTTGTCGCTCTTGACGGCATAAATGATCCTCAGAATCTTGGAGCTATTGCCCGCTCTGCCGAAGCGGCAGGCGCTGCAGGAATCATCATAACAGAAAGAAACTCCGCCCCCGTTACACCGGCTGCTGTTAAAGCATCCGCGGGAGCTCTCTCCTATCTGCCCGTCGTTAAGATTTCATCTCTTATTACCGCTCTGGAAAAACTTAAAGAAGCAGGTTTCTGGATTTTCGGCACTGATTCCGAAGGAAAGAATCTTTATACCGACGGCATATACGACTCTCCTGTTTTACTGATAATCGGAAGCGAGGGCAAAGGTTTGAGGCCTTCTACAAAAAAGCACTGCGATTTTATTGTAAATATTCCGCTTTACGGAAAGGTAAGTTCGCTGAATGCATCGGTCAGCGCTGGGATTGTACTTTTTGAAATAAACAGACAGAGAAGCTTAAAGCAGGATTAGTCAAGCACGGAGCCGAATCCGGCTATTCTATTTCGGAAGTAGCCATCGGTAAGATGAGTTTTGGTAACGCCGGCTGATGAGGATGCGTGGATAAACATACCGCCGCCTGAATAAATACCCACGTGGTTAATATTTTTACCTGATTTGAAAAATATCAGGTCGCCCTCCCTGATTTCACCGTCTGTGATTTTTTTTACATAACCATACTGCTGCCTTGCAGTACGGGGGAGGTCAACTCCTGCCGTTTTATATACATTTTGGGTAAAACCCGAGCAGTCGGTGCAGGAATGAGACTCCCCTCCCCAGCAATATGGAGTGCCGAGCCAGCGCTCTGCTTCTTTTATCACTGTCTGCCTGACTAATGTAATTTTTCGGGATTCATTCTTGAGTGTTTCCTTATATGCTTTGCGGTTATTACTGTTACCTTCTTTTGAAGTGAAACGCACTCCGGGTGTACAGCCTGCCGCAAGAGCAGCCAATAAAATTCCGACAAGCAATATATGAGTGTTGAAACGCATAATAGAGTGTCAGAAATTTTTAACAGTATCCGTTCTTTTCAGGTGCAAAGTCCTTTTTGACTTTTTTATTTTTTGATTTCATGATTTCTTTTACACCGCTGCGGATATTTCCATTCATCAGTAAAAAACCTAAAGAAACTGCAAAGATAAATCCGGCTTTCAACAGGGAAGATTCCATTTTATACTCCTAATTTATTAATGTATTTTATCTGTACTCATTGCAAACCTTATGCCAAAGTGTAAAAAGAGTATAAAAGGAATACGATAAAGAGTTATCAAAGTTTCGCAATATTGACCATAGCGGGTTACTTAATAATACCTTGATAACCAAAAATAAAAAATAGATAATAACTTCTATATTGATTTTAAATAATGAGAAGACACCATGACTTGGATTTACTTAATAATAGCCGGCTTTTTTGAAATCGGCTGGCCTCTCGGTTTTAAACTTTCAACTGTCAGCGAAAGCAAATATTTATGGATTATCATCGCTGTTATTTCTATGGCAGCCAGCGGTTTTTTCTTATGGCTGGCTCAGCGCAGCATCCCGATAGGCACTGCTTATGCCGTATGGACGGGCATAGGCGCAGCGGGTACGTTTGCCATAGGAATCATTTTTTTTAAAGACCCGGCTACATTAATAAGAATAATATCTGCATCGTTAATTCTTATAGGAATAGTCGGATTGAAAATAAGCTCTTAAAACAAATCATCAAGCAGATGGAAGTAATCCAGCAGCAGGCGCGTCATCAAGAAATTTTCGCGGACATGCTCCCTTCCCTTTTCGCCGAATTTCACGGCTTTTTCCCTGTCATTAAACAGCTCTATGATTTTATCGGCAAAGGCATCATTGTCTTCCGGATCGAGCGAGTAGCCCGTTACGTCGTTTATAACCTGAAGGGGAATGCCGCCTTTGTTGGATGCCACTACCGGAGTGCCTTTCCACAGGGCTTCCGTTACGGTTAAGCCAAAGCCTTCGCGTTTGGATTTCTGCACTATCACATCGGAAACTCTCTGAAGAACATTCACCAGAATATTATTTTCAACAGTGATTAGCATTACATCACCGCTTTTTATTTCTTTGGAAACCTGCCGCCGCACTTTCTGGTAAATTTCCATACCTTCTGGATCGTCGGCTGCCATGTTTCCGCAGAGTATTAGCCTGCAGTCCACTTCCGATTTCACTTTTTTAAATACATCCACCACTCCGAGGGGGTCTTTCCATTTGTCAAATCGGGAAATCTGAGTCATCAAGGGTTTATCCGTGGGAATATGGAACTTCCGCAGAGTTTTGTCAATATCTTTTCTGGTGAGTTCCATGTTTTTCGGCGTAAGCGGATCAATTGCCGGATGTATAATGCGCTGCTCAACCGGCAGATCGGGTTTCTTGTAATCCTCATGGGAAACAATTACCATATCGTATTTCAGAATATACCTTTTTAAGAATTCCCACAGCGCTCTGTTTGGATTGGAAAGGTCTATATGGCAGCGCCACACCCAGGGCTGCTTTTTCTGGTAAAAATTACACAGTGGAAGCGGCTGGGGATCGTGCACTATTATACATTCGTGATTTAAATGTGTGAAAACCGAAAAGTTCTCATTGTTCTGCAGATACATTTTCTTTTTAATTTCAGTCAGGTTTATTTTTTCTCCCTGAAGAGAATTATGAAATTTTTTAGTGATGGAGAAAAAATCATTGTTTCCGTGCAAAACGCGCCAACCGGCGTCAATACCGACATCGTTCATAAGCGGAACCAGAGAGTTGAGAATTTCCGCCACGCCCCCGCCAAGAGCAGTTGAGTTAATGTGAACGATATGTTTGTTGTAAATCTTGCTGGTCTTTTGATAAATTCTGTGAATAAGTTCATCCGGCACTATGCCGTGGTAATCCTGTAAACGATGCATATAATTCCTTTATAAAGTTAGCAAAAACTCTCTTACGTCTTCAACCGTTTTTATGTTATACTTTGCTCTGGAGGGAACCAATCCGACTCTGAGTGAGCAGGCATCTTCGGGCAGTACCTTAAACATGTCTTCGTCGGTTATGTCGTCTCCTATGGCAAGAATAAAATCGCTTTTTACCGATTTAATCGCCGCTTCGGCAGCGGAGCCTTTATTTATATTAAGATTTTTTATTTCAACCACTTTGTTTCCGTCAAGAACTCCGAGGCTGAGATTTTCCGTCATTTGTACGAGAACGTCCTTCAGTTCGTTTACCCTTACCTGCGACAGCGCCGGATTTACACTGCGGTAGTGCCACACCAGCGAATATTCTTTTTCCTCAATGAATGAACCGGGGGTGCGGTCAGTGAAAACTTCAAGGGTAGGCATAATTTCTTTTTTCCATGCAGAGCTTATATGATAAAGGGTTTTCCAGTCCTTATTTTTTTCCTTAAACCAAACGCCGTGCTCCGCAATAATTCCAATATCCAAATCCTTCATCCACTTCGTTAAAGTTTTCTTATCTCTGCCCGAAATAACATATACATAGTTCTTCTTATCTTCGCTGATCTTTTTCAAAATTTCATAAACCTCATTGTCGGGCTTTGCCTGCTCCGGCTTTTTAGTAAAATTGACAAGCGTGCCGTCGTAATCGAGAAGAATCAGCCTGCTTTTTGCCGATTTGTATTCCTGAAGGATAAGCTTTACGGAACGGTTGGTCAGCTCGTTCATTTTATAGTTTTTTTGAAGTTTTTTGACGTCCCTCAGCTCTTTGATAAAGTCGTTTGCCCAGCGGAAAATGTTGTACGTCTTTATCCTGTCTTTCATCATCTTGTTTCGTTCAATCTGCTCTTCTTCGGGCATGACCAAAGCCTGATTTATACTGTCTGCAATGGCATCGCGGTTATTTGGATTAACAAGCAGAGCCTCGCTCAGCTCCTGCGCCGCTCCTGCGGTTTCGCTTAAAATAAGCATTCCCTGATTGTCCCGCCTTGTTGCAATAAATTCCTTTGCTACGAGATTCATTCCGTCCCTGATGGGCGTTACCATGCAGATATCAGCCAGATGATACAGAGCCGCAATTTTTTCAAAGGGAATTGATCTGTATAAATAATGTACCGGCGTCCATGAGATAGAGCCGTATTTGCCGTTGATGCTTCCGACCAGCTTATCCACCCGCTGCTTGAGGTCCTGATAAGACTTAACATCTGTCCGCGAGGGAGCAGAAAGCATTATCAGCGTTATTTTTCCGTGCCATTCGGGATATTTTTCCAAAAATCTCTCGAAAGCTTCCAGCCGGTTCGGTATGCCTTTGGTATAGTCCAGCCTGTCTATCGTTAAAATAACCTTTTGATTCTCAGGTTTTTTAAAAATGTCCCTTGCTTTTAGCACATCGGGATTTTCAAAGCTCTTTGCGTACTTTTCAAAATCGATGCCTATTGGAAAGACGTCGATTTTTACCATATTGCGGCGCGTTTTTATATGTCCGTATTCGTGTTCGTACCCCACTATGCGCCTTACGCTTGAAAGAAAATGCCTTACGTAATCGTATGTATGAAAACCTATTAAATCGGCGCCCAAAACTCCTTTTAGCAGTTCTTCCCTCCAAGGCAGAAGCCGGTAAACTTCCGAAGAAGGAAACGGTGTGTGCAGAAAAAATCCGATTTTTGCCTCGGGCAGTTCATTTCTTATCATTGAGGGCAGAAGCATGAGATGATAGTCCTGTATCCAGATGGTATCCGAAGAGCGGGCTACCTTTATCACCTCGTTTGCGAATATCTGGTTCACCCTTTTGTACGATTCCCAGAAGTAGCCGTCGTAAACGGCATTCTGAAAGAAGTAATGAAACAGAGGCCAGAGCGTTGAGTTTGAGAAGCCGTTGTAATAACCCCGGAAATCTTCATCAGGAACGAACACAGGCGTGCAATTTTCTTTCAATAGTTTCTTTTCGATGGCGGTTCTTACCGAATCGAGCTGATTTTCCGTGCTTAATCCGGGCCAGCCTATCCATCTTCCGTCCCTGTCTTTGTAAAACGAGCGCAGTCCCGTTGCTAGTCCACCGAGGCTTTCCTTTACTTCCAGTCCTTCGTCTTTTATGCTTATGTTTACGGGCAGTCTGTTCGATACGATAAATAATTTTTGTTCCATTACAAGCTCTTCACATTTTATTTTATAAACTAAGTATTATAAATATTAACGAAATAACCGCTTATTATTTTTTAAAAAGCAGATTTTACGGCATGTAAGCCCTTAAATCCATTATATTTTTGCTTTTTTTGCCGTAATTGTTTATTTTAATGGCATTAAATACGGTTTTTATGATGATGCAGAAGCGGCAATGGCTGTTGATTATTAGATAACTGGGAATGCTTCTCATTCCTAAGCTGTGCTTGGGAATGTTACTTTCGTTTTCGAAGCGCAGCTTCTCCTGAAAATTTCCATCCTAAGCAAAGCTTAGGAAGG
>CAZOBD010000090.1:0-15364 GCA_964577665.1 uncultured Hyphomicrobiales bacterium | reverse complement strand
AGTCGAATATGGCAAACCTTGGCAGAGTACGCTTGATGGCACGGACAGTAACAAATGTCAAGGTAGAATCGGCAGACAAGCACGACAGCCATGCCTTGCAGCCGGCAATAGATGAAATGGAAGAGCGCGGTGTAAAGCCTGAGGAAATACTGACAGATACCTCTTACGGCGGAGATGACAACGTAAAAGAAGCAGAGCAGAAGCAAGTAAGCGTAGTATCGCCGGTTGCGGGCAAGAAAAGCAGCAAGGATAACAGCGGTTTCAAATTCAACAAAACAAATGAAGTTGTGCAATGTCCGAACGGCAAAGCGCCAGTGAGCGTAAAGCATAACAAGAAAAAGACAATGACAGCAAGATGGGCAAAAGAAGACTGCGAGAGTTGTCCGTTAAAAGAGCATTGCCGGACAAAAAAGGGAGCACGAGGGCGCAGATTACATTACTCCGAAAAAGAAATAAGACTTTGGCATCGGCGGCAATACGAAGAAAGCGAGGAGTTCAGGGAGAAATACCGTTATCGCGCCGGAATAGAAGCCACGAATGCTCGATACATACACATGACAAATGCCCGTCGGGTGAGGTACCGAGGCTTAGAAAAGGTAGGGTTTGCCGAAACTATGAAAGCGTTGGGGATAAATATGTTCAGAGTGCTTAAACACGTCCTAAAAACAGGCAATTTCTTTGTTTCAGAGCAAATTATTTCGACTGATTTTAGAATTTTGCATCTATTCTCTGCCATGAAACAATTTTATGATGAAATATTCAAAGGTTTTACTCAAAAATCCTATTCAGGTCAATTTTATTATAAAACTGCATAATTCTTTATATTTGTTTTTTTGCGGAAGCGTCATCAATTGCTTTTGTTTAATATTCGCTCGATTTCCGAATCGTAATCTACGCTTACTAAATGCTTGTTAAGCTCATATTCAACTACATCTTCGATGTCTGCAATCTCTTCCGCAGACAAATCTTTCAATGACTTTAATGAAATCAACATAGCAGACTTCTCGCCTGCTTCATCATAAAGATAATCCAAACTCTGCATAAATCCTCCAATAAATAATACTTACATAAACAACGTATTTTAAATTCAAATATTTTTCAATTAATACCTTCCTCACATTCCCCAAATGGTCTTTCAGTTCATATTGTTTGAAAAGTAATTCCCTGTCATATATCGGAATATACGAAAAATACGGATAAGTGTCAAGGGTAAAGTTCCTCTTACAAAATTTTATTTCAAATAATTTGCCTTTAAAAAAGTCTTTTACATTAAATACTCAGAAAGGAAAATTACATGAATGGTAGAATAACGGTAAATCCTGATATGCTAAATGGTAAACCCGCTTTGAGAAATAAAAGGATAAGCGTCGAGACCATCCTTGGACATCTGCGAGCCGGCGATTCAAGAGAAGAAATACTGGAGAATTACCCATCACTAGAACCCGAAGATATAGATGCCTGTTACGAGTTTGCCATGAAAATTTCCGCAGGTAATTTTGAAGTTATGTCTTTGATAAACGCATGAAAAAATACATAATCGATGCCAATCTGCCATATCGCTTTTCTCAATGGCGACACGAAGAATATATACATGTGTTTGACATTAACGATGAGCTTACCGACGAAGAAATTTGGGGTTATGCCAAAGAAAAAAAGTTGACAGTGATAACTAAAGACAGTGATTTTTCCATGAAATCCCTAATATCAACTAATCCACCCAAAGTGATACAGTTTAAAACGGGCAATATGAAAATTAAAGAATTCTTCAATTTCATGGATAAGAACTGGGAGAAAATACGGCAAAAGTCAGAGCAAAACAGCATCGTTTACGTATTTTTAAACCGAATAGAATCAATAAAATAAATTATTCAGTTCGATATATTAGCTATTCCCTCCGCCCTTCATCTCCTTATCCTTCTCCATGCCGTTAAAACCATACCTATACTCTTCCGCCACATAGCCGAAATTTGGCATCTCCATCCCAAAGGAGAAGTAATCTTTGTTTAGTATTGAGTACATGAGTATTGAGTACGTGAGTATTCTTCCATAGAACGTTAGATTTTGAGTACTTGAGTACAATAAAACATTACTTTTTGAAAATTAAATCATTGAAAAATTCATTGAAAATTCAAAGAACATTCCCCAAATGGTCTTTCAGTTCGTAATGCTTGAAAACTAAATTCTGTCCAATTCTTTTTTTAGAGATTTGTCAAATGTGTAAATATTCTCTTTCTTAATGTTTTTATAACCACATAGTAAACAATCAACAAAATCAAATCTTGTTTTACTGTATTTTTCTAAACTATAATAAATCAATTCTTTGCTTTGAATCGATATATTTTGAAAATTAATAAGATTCTTTAATACGTCCTTTGTTGTTTCCCTATCCGACTTATAAACTTTTTCTAAAACATAGACGACTTCGGATAGTACTTCAATTGGAATAAGCACTTGCTCATTTTCTAAAATTTCTTGAGATAAGGAGGCTTGATCAGCAGGGAAATCAAGAAGATAGCGTAGTATTACGTTGGCGTCAACTATCATATTTTTCCTTTACAGCATCTGCCCATGCATTTTTCTCTTGAGATATTAGGTTTTCATCAGCAAATTTTTTTAATGCCCCGCGAAGACTTTTTGTAGATTTCTCGAAAGATAAATCATTGAATGGGTTAATGGTTATTATTACTGTCTTGCCGACAAACTCATCCATATTTTTTAAAAGTAGGATGTTTGAGTCAATTTGTTTTATTATCTCTAATGCTTCCATTTTGTCTCCTGATTTAGTTTAATAAAAATGACGAATTAAAGTAAAAATATTGATAATAAAAATTTCCGCCGTAGTCGTAGCTGTTTCCCTTTCCCTTCATCTCATTATCCTTCTCCTTGCCGTTAAAGCCATAGCGGTATTCTTCAGACACATAGCCAAAGTTGGGCATTTCCATCCCGAAGGGGAAGTAGTCGTAACTTGCCAGCAGCTTCGCATCAAACTCAGGCTGCGGCGCCGGCAGTCCCGTCGGTATTTTTATATCGCTTATCACGCTTCTTACATTCCCAAGGTGGTCTTTCAGCTCATATTGTTTGAAAAGCAGTTGCCTCGTAAACCTCTGAATATACGAAAAATACGGCGGTTTTTCAAGCGCATAGTTCTCTTCCGACAAATTTAAATACCGCAGGGGCTTCTCCGGCTTGCGAATGGCAAAACGTCCGTGACTTTCCGAGCCGTAAATGTGCCACTCGGAAAGATTGGGGAGGTTAGCGAGCAAGGGCTGCTCTTAGGATCGCATGATTTTATTAAAAAAGGCAGCTCCCGCAAGAGCCGCCTTTTATGTTTGATGCTGAGAGATAATGACTTATTTACTCAGATTCTTCCTGCTGTTTCTTGTATGCGTCTATCAGATCCTGCTGTACGTTGGCGGGTACTGCCTGATATTCGGCAAATTCGGAAATATAACTTGCCTTGCCCTGTGTCATGGAGCGGATAGCCGTGGAGTATTTATCGAGCTCTGCAAGAGGCATCCTTGCATTGATTATCTGATAATGTCCTTCTGCATCTACACCAAGGATGAGACCCCGGCGGGAAGGAAGATCGCTCATAACATCTCCGACGTATTCTTCGGGTACTTTTACTTTTACGTTGTAAATCGGCTCTAATATCTTAGGATTAGCCTGAGAGAATATGTCTTTGAAAACCATCATGCCTGCAGTTTTGAAAGCAGCTTCGTTAGAGTCCACGGGATGCATTTTGCCGTCGTGAACGATTACTCTTATATCTCGCACATAGGAACCCGTCAGAGGACCAATTTCCATTTTATCCATAACGCCTTTCAAAATAGCGGGAAGGAAGCGCTGGTCGATAACTCCTCCTACGATGCAGTTTACATACTCAAGATGCCCCCCCCATTTCAAATCATGTACTTCTTTATTCCTGACGGAGAGTCCGGGCGGATCAGGAGCATTTTCTTCGTATGGCTCTATCATCATGTAAACTTCTGCAAACTGTCCGGCGCCGCCTGATTGCTTCTTGTGTCGGTAGCTGCCTTGTGCCTTTTTCTGGATGGTTTCGCGGTAAGGTACACGCGGCTCTATGAACTGTGTAGGCACTTTGAAGCGGTTTTCAAGTTTCCATTTTGCAACCTGCAGATGAAGCTCGCCCTGTCCGTAGCAGAGCATTTGGCGGAGTTCCTGGGAATGCTCGACAATCAAAGAAGGATCTTCTTCGTGAATGGCGTTAAGACCCATACCTACCTTTTCTTCTTCTCCTTTGTTTTTGGGAACGATAGCAATTCTTACTTTCGGATTGGGATATTCAATAGGCTTAAATCTTACGTTATATCCCTTTGCATGCAAGGTGTTGTTGACATGGGTCGATTTCAGCTTGACACTTGCTCCGATGTCCCCCGCCTGTATGGCATCCACTTCGGTGCGTTTCTTGCCGTTAACAACGTAAAGAGCATTAAAACGCTCTGTGGAATTATTGTCTTCATTTACCAAATCAAGCCCGTTTTTCACGGTACCGCTCATCACTTTGAAAAATGTCATATCCCCCAGATGCGATTCCGAAAGCATCTTGAAAACAAACAACGAAGGCTGAGCGCTTGGATCGCATGACACTTCTTTATCTTCTGCATCGCGGGTTACCGGCATATCCACGGGCGAAGGCAGATAAGTAATAATAAAATCGAGAAGAAGATCCACGCCTTTATCTGCTTTGGCTGATGATACGAATATGGGAAAAATCTGATGTGAAGTAAGAGCTTTTTTGAATCCGTTTATCAGGTCATCGCCTTCCAGGCTTTCCGTCTCGAGATATTTGTTCATCAATTCTTCATCTGTCTCGGCTATCGACTCTATAAGTTCACTGCGCAATCCTTCTGCCTTTTCTTTTTCATCTGCGGGTATTTCCTTTTTCTGTCCTACGCCGCCGTCGGGTCCGTACTCATACATCGACATGGAAAGCAGATCGATAATTGCGTTGAACTGCGTGCCGATATTAAGAGGATATTGAACAATAGTGGCAGAACCGCCGTAGCGCTGCTTAAGACTATCTACGTTTTCATCAAATTTTGCCTGCTCTACATCTATTTTGTTTATTACGAAGCAAACGGGTTTTTCCAGCTTTTCACATGCCTGAAACATATTATCAGTACCGACTTCAATACCGTTCTGGGCGTTCATCACTATTATTCCGTTATCCGCGGCATAAGCGGCTCCGAGCGCATCTCCGATATAATCATCAAAGCCGGGTGTATCTATCATATTGACTTTCCTTCCTGCGTGCTCAAGATACATAGGCACGCTGAAGATTGAGTTTCCTCTTTCGTGCTCCAGTTCGTGATAATCAGAAACAGTGTTTTGTTCTTCCACCGTTCCCCGCCTGTTTATTGCTTTGGCGCCCGCCAGCAGTGTCTCAGCCAGCGTGGTCTTGCCGGAACCTGCATGGCCTAAAAGGGTAATATTTCGAATGTTCGCTGGTTCGTAAACTTTCATTTCGTCTCCGTGAGTTTGTAAAGTTAATTAATTCATAAAAACATTTAACTGCTAATTTGTCAAAGATTATAAATATATTGAAAATTTACGAATTATAAAAAATATTTTTTTTAGAATTTATTTTTTCTTAACATTTAAAAAATTAGGCTTTCTATTAGCTTTTCGTGAGTATTTGAAAAATTTTGCTTTTCACAGCCCGGTATTAAAAAGACAGGGCTGTTAATCATCTATGCTAATACCCGCTAAAAATGAGAAAGAACCACATATTTCAAGATTCTCCAAAAAATGGGTTTGGGCGAAAAAAAACGGCAGAGACGCTGATTACGCCCCTGCCTGCTTCGTTGAGGACCTGTATGAGCGTCAGAAGCACAACGCTCAATTTTTTAGCAGTAAGTTACTTCAATATAAGCAATTTTTTTGTCAAAACCAAAGCGGGGGATTTGAGCCTGATGTAATATACTCCGCCGGATAAATCCGACAAATCTGCTTCTTTTTTGTAAGTACCCGCTTTTTGAAAGCCTTCTTCAACTAATTTAACCATTTTTCCGTAAATATCAAAAATTTTTATAGTAAAATTTGCATTTTCAACTAATCCGTACTCAAAAACGCATTTTTCACCCGCCGGATTAGGCAGACAGAGCAGGTAAAAATCGGACTGTTTAAAAACAAGTCTTTTGCCGCCTTCATAGCAGATATCGGAAAGCGTGAAACTGCCGGGTTTTTCCGTAAACCGCAGCGCTCCCGGCGATGCCTTGCTTTCTTCAAGAATAATGTCGGTACTTTCTGCATTACCCAGTGTGGAAATAAATGAAAACTCGCCGATTTTTCCTGCATCGTCCGGCATATAAGGCATAGAAACTGTTATCTCCCTAATGCCGTTATGTATCGTGCCTTCGGGGGTTTCCTTCCAAGGTACCAATAATGTAGCGTTGAATTTCATTTTTGTTTGTATTTCGCTGACATTGCTTTTGAAAAAACCCACAGTGTCTTCTAAGAAGATTGGTATTGTAACAATTTTTCCGGTTTCGGAAGTTACATTACCTGCTCTTATTACGGCTTCTCCGGGTTCGCCCTCACCGGTACCCATTAGGATTATTTCAGCAGGCGAACCCATAAGGTTGTGGTGGAGCTTCAGTACAGCCTGCTTTGCTCCGTTTGTTTTCGGCACAAAGGCAAGCTTCATGATTTTTGAATTATTCTCCGAATTTAATGAAAAAGGCTCTTCTCCTTCGACAATGGAAAATTCTTCGAGACTGTTATTTTTTAACTCTATTTTGCTGAAATCTGCCGAGAGTTCACCGTAATATACTGCGACAGTTTCTTCTCTTTCGCTTCCTTCATCAACTTTTACCATTCCGAAATCAATAATTTTCGGAAAATCGAGGCTGTCTTCCACACCTGTTCCTGTCAGGATAACGGTTTTTTCTTCACGCATGGCATGGATATGAATCTCTGCTTCATGAAGACCGGCTCTTGCAGGGAAAAAGCTTATTTCAATATGAGCCGAGCTGTCTATTCCGATTGTATATTCGGGAATTCCGCCTATCATTGCAAATGCGGACGAATCTTTTCCTCTAATTGTAATAGAATCGACTTTTACGGGAAACTTACTGAGGTTGAAAATAAAATCGGTGATCACCGAATCTTTAATATTTCCGACTAAACATTTTTTCATATCGATATTTTTTATCAGATACCTTGGTTTGGAGATTGAAAAAACGGAATCGGACACATCGGTCTGGTAGGGTGTAACGGCATCCCAGATATTTAAAAAGCGGTCAATATCGCCGCATGCAATTTTTGTCTCGTCAGGGCTTATAGACATAGCAAGAAATCCGACGGGCATATTATAATCCAGCAGGGGGGTGAGCATTTCGCCGTTTGCAGGATCCCACATTTTCACTTCCCCGGATTCCCCTGCGCCCGCTATGTAAGCACCCCGGGAACTCCATTCCAGCCCGAGAAGCCTTATCATTCCATGGTTAATCCCGTATAGTATCTTTTGATTAAATATTTCTACAACACTTATTCCGCCGGAGCCAACTGCTATCTGCCTCTGATCGGGCGACCAGGACAGAAACATATCGGCGGATTTGCCGAAGCTGTAAGTACTGCTCGCAGTGCCCTGTGGAAATTCCCATATTGCAAGTAGATTATTGTCTGTCAGTGTGTAGCCTGCTCCGATTTTTGAGCCATTAGAAGACCATTCCACAACTTCCGGAATTTCAGGGCTTCCTTTAATAGCATATAGTTCGTCTCCGCTTTCCGGGTCGATGATTTTTATAAGATTTTCCCAGTCATTGTCTTGATTGTATTTGCCGTCGCCGACTGCAAGATACTTTCCGTCGGGGCTCCAGTCAAAACAGTTTCCTTTTATTGTTAACAAAGCATTTTCATCCGGGGGAAGGAATAACGTAACGGTATTACCGTCAGCTATTGCCAACTTAGTGCCCTCTGGATCCCATTCTATTTTTTTTATTCTGGAGCCTCCTCCCATCATTTCGTAAAGAAGCTGCTCGGTAATGGAATTCCAGACTTTAATAATGCCCGCCGCATCCGCCGTTGCTATTTTTATATTGTCAGGATGCCAGTCAACTGCTGAAACGGTGGAAATATGCTCAGTTTTTATTTTTCTCTCATACCTTGGATAAGAAAGTATCTGAGTAAGCTTTAAAAGGCACTCGTCAGATTCCGCATTAGGTAATGCCCATCTATAATTTAAGCCTGTAACGGTATCCTGCACCTGTGTCCAGTTATTACCGCTGTCGAGACTGTAATATAAAAGAAATGTGTCCTCGGGAGTAACTCCTTCCCATGAAGCAGTTGTATCACCGCCGCCTGTCAAACTTTCGCCGCCGTTCGGAAAGACAATTTTTAGTTTATTGTCTGTTGATTTCAGACCCCTGAGACCTCCTGATGCAAAAAACTCTGGATCTATGCAGGCATCGGTTTCCAGTGTAAAGAAATCTATGGTATAATCGACGGAATCCGGCTTATACTGTATCGTTAAAATCCTTTCTTCGCCGGGATTCATAAAAAACGGCGGCGGGGGCCCTCCCCAGTTGATAATTTCAAAGAATGGATTTGAAGAAGTTACTTTTTTTATTTCGGCTTTCTCTTTCAGGCATTTTAGCGTTAATTCCTTTTCCTGCGTATTCCCGGGATTGATTATGTCAAATTTAAGCATTTCCTTTGGCATGATTGAAAAATATTTCATTGTGTCGGGTGTAATATTATAATTGAGGCTGTCCTTAAGATTGTAATCATCAAGGTATAGTTTCATATTTTTGTCATAGTCGCAGTTGGTATCTTTCCAAAAAATATCACAGGCTGTGATGCCGGATGCTATCTGCAGAATATTCAGAAATGCCTCAGCCAGTTTTTCTTTGGGAATTCTATCGAATACCATACCACCAGAAGACTCGGCAATATTGCGTATCTCGCGGGATGCGGGAGCATCAATATTAACAAGAAAAAGTGCAATGTTATTCTGTGTCAGCAGGTTTAGAATTTCAGCTTCCTTCACGGGTGCATAGCAGTCTGTCAAAAGCACTATTATTTTTTTATATTTTCCGTTTGAAGTGTAATTTACGGCACCGTTCTCAGCTATCAAGGCATTCTGTATGGAAGTTCCTCCTCCGCCTTCGATATCTACGGTTTTAGTAAGCAGTCTTGTGCGGTCATTTGTAAACTCCTGCAAAAGTTGAGGCACGCTGTTAAATGAAAAAATCGAACATTCGGATATTGAAAAATCCATTGCGTTTATCCATGCCCTCGCCGCTTCAAGAGCATGATAAAGAGGTGAATCTATGATGTTCGGAGCGCCCATAGAACCCGATACATCTATGAGCAGGGTAGAAGATATGGGTATTGGTTCTACCATTTCCGGACAGCTTGCCGAAATCACATCACAGGGTTCATCGTTAACGGTCAGATTGAACATATCCGGCTGCAGGTTTGTAACCATTTTGCTGTTTTTATCCAAAACGGAAATTTTTGCTTTCATAACAGGATAGCCGGCCGGTTCAGCATTGTAAAGTATCATTGTCTGGGAAATACTTTTCTGCAGAGGTATGATACAAAGCAGAAAAGCAGTAAGTAAATATTTGTATTTCATGGCAATTACCTTTCATTAATTAAATGGTCTTTCTTCTTCTTCTTTATAAGGTTTTTCAGTTTCCGATTCTTTTTTCTCAGCGCTTTCCGGCGGGTGCCAGCTAACAGAAAGTCCGAAGCGGAAACTGCTTATTTTCCAGGTACTGTCCTGTATCATATCGGTAAGTCCGGCAGTGTAAAATATTTCAGGGGCTATGCGAAGTGTGTTGCCGGCGTTTAAAGGAAACTCATACCTCAAACCGAACGTAAGCCCTGCACTCATTGACGCTGCATCAGGGATGTCTCCGTCGTAAACATTCCTCGTGCGGGTGCCAGTATCCATAAAAGTACCGTAATCCGGCTTTGTTATTTCTTCCTTGTGAACGTAAGTTTTATCCGATATGAAAATAAAATTTATACCCGCCATGAGCGAAAAGCTTTCAGCAGGGCGGAAATCCAGCAGGAGTTCAGCAGAAGGTCCTCCTATTGAAGCATCAATCGAGTGCTCAAAAGTGCCTTTCACGGCGCTGCCCTGAAAATTAAGATAAGTCTCCTCATTCGTGGCAATTACGCCTCCGAGTGTCTGCCATCCTGGGCGCAGCTCCACACCCAGAAAATCCCAAAAAAGGTATTCAAACGCCAGCCCGCCGGAAAACCCCGCTCCGCTGCCCGATGTATAATGCGGACAGCAGGAGGGTATTCCCGGCAGTGAGCGAAAGTCAGAAGAATGAACATTAACATTGACGCTCGCAAACGCCCCAAATTTAATCCTTGCTTCGGTATCCTGCGAGAAAGCAGAATTAATCAACATTAGCCCCGTTAAAATAACGGCAGTAAGTAAAGTTTTCTTTTTCATTTGTTTATTTTTTCCTTCATCTGTTTATTTTAAGCCCCACCCTAACCCTCCCCAAAAGGAGGGAATTTAACGATCTTGCTCCCTCCCCTTGGGGATAATGTCATGAAGTTAGTTCAAAAATACATAAATTTATTTTTTCTTCAATATTTGGCAAATCTCCCAAAAAAAATCATCCTCTTGTGTGTTTTTCATAATCATGTTTGTCTCATCTTAGTAAAATAACTAAATCATTTCAATATAAATTATAATCTATTAATTCGATTTTCAAATAAGAATACAAATCTCCTAAAGGTGAAATTTTGTAGCGGATTATCTTTACCAATCCATATCCCGGTGAAAGAAAATAAACTGCCGAAGGGCTGTATAAAGTGTTGTTTTCCCGTCGTTCTTCGGTAATCTTTAGACATTTAAAATCTCCTGCAGCAGTTGTGATTTTTTCCTCAAGCGAGTTAACTGTTCTCAAAATAACAACACCGCTTTCAGTAAAGATTTCCAGTACTGCTCCGATTTTTGCGGGATATGGAAACTCAAGTCTTTCGTCTTTTAACAGCGAATCGGAAAAACTGTAAAATCCGTCTTCTCCGGTGCGTTCAATGAGAGTAGTCGAATTGCCGTAGAACCTGTTTTCGAAAATCAAGCTCGTATCGGAAAATTTGTAATAATTTTTGTTATTAATCAACTTCCGCAGGGATAATTCAATATCTAATATTTCCGTTTGAAGAATTTTGTTAACCGTATCCGAATATGTTACAAGATACTTCCATGAATTATTCTGCATAAGAGGAATTATCTCGTCTCTAAGTTCATAGGTTTTTCTTACGTTTTCCTCTATGCCTAAAGAATCGGAACAAGCCGAAGCGGCAAGAAGAAACAAAATAATTAAGACAGTGATCTTCATCTGTTTATTTTTTTATATTTAACATTTTTATCTGAATCTCTGTCATGCCGAAAGCTTGTTTCAGCATCTCAAGTTATGGTATCCCCTCCCCAAGAGGTGATTAAGGGGTGTGTTCCCCATACGTGAGATTCTGAAACAAGTTCAGAATGACATCCTTGACTTCTATTTCAAAAATAATCTTCGCTTATTTGTTTTGCTTAATCATAGATGTTTCATCTGTTTATTTTTTTTAAGCCCCACCCTAACCCTCCCCAAAGGGAGGGAATTCAATGATCTTGCTCCCTCCCCTTGGGGAGGGCCGGGGTGGGGTCTCTTTCGGTTTTTAATTTATTTTTTTTTTAATATTTTTCTTCAATATATGGCAAACCTACTAAAAATAATCATCCCCTTTGTTGTTTTCCCTTAATCATAGATGTTTCATCTTTCTAAAACCTGTAATTTATGCCGTAATGCACTCCTGCTTTTGAGGCATTGAAAATTTCATCGGAATGAAGATACCAGAATAAGCTGTACTCGGCTCCGAGCACTAAACTAAAATCAGGATACGGCGACCACTGAACACCCAGCATTCCTCTTCCAAGAATCCCTGCAATGTTTCCGCCTGCAAAAAATTGTCCGAAAGGACGTATCTCTTCATTATCATATAAATAATATCTTATCCCTGCGGTGTAACTAGTAAAATTCGGATTCTGCTCGTAGGTGATTTTTCTGCCGGCAGCGTCGGCACCCGTAAATTTCTGATAAAAATTTTCCCGGCGTATGTCTGCCCCTATGGAAAAGTTATCATCCAAATCATAAAGCAGGCTTATTCCTGTGTTATTAAGCATGGCTTCCTTACTCGGCATAATGTCGGCTTCAGGAAAAGAAAGATACTGGCAGCCGCGAATTTCAACCGAGAGTTTTCCAATATTTTCAGTTGAATAATTCAAAAGTTCATATTCAAATCTGTCTGAAGAAGGAGCTCTTTTTGTCTGAAAATCAAATAATTTTTTTTCAAAGCTGCCCTCAGAGCTGCTGATAAAAACATCCCTTTTATCTTTCTCGGCGTAATTTGCGGGAACTTCGTTATTTGTCAAATATACGTATTTTATTCTAGTTCTTTCGATTATCTCAGGCTCGGATTCTTTTTCGATACTTTCAATTATGGGGGACGCTTGCATAATACTGCTTGAAAGCGGTTCGTGATTTCTCTGGCGGTGAGAAATGTCTGATTCATGCTGAAAATTAAGCTGTGGAAGAATAAATAAAAAAATAAGGGCGGCAGTGGCAAGTGATGAAAGTAAACCGCTTACAAAGACAGGATTCTTTCCGCCTAATAAGCTCTTTTTCAGAGAAAATGATGAGGAACTCATTCCCGGCGCGGCAAATCCCAGCCCTGCAAAGAGAGCGGCTTCCGCAGCTTTAGAAGGACCGGGAACACTCTGTCCTGCCGATGCATTTTCCAATGCTATCATCTGACGCAGTTTTCCGCGCAGTTCCTCGCTTGAGGTCAGCCGGAAAAAAAGCTCTTCTTCGCGGGAGCTGTCCAAAGTTCCGTCGATGTAGTCAAGTAAAAGTTCTTCGTATTTCATATTAAATTTCCTGATAAATTTATTTCGCGGTATAACATTCTTAGCACCTTATGTCAATTTTTCAGAAGATTACAAATCTGAAACAGATACCGTTAAAACAGGTCATTTACACAAATCTTTCAAGTAGGGTTCTAATATTTCCAATATCCTGAGCCTGGCTCTTTTAACTCTTGTCTTTACTCCTTCTTCGGATATTCCGCATATTTCGGCTATTTCTCCCGATGAAAAACCCTCTATCTTGCTAAGGACAAAAGCCTCCTTATATTTTAGATCGAGAAGTTCAAGGGAGGTAATAATAAGTTCGTAAAGTTCCTTTTTTTCATAAGGGAATTCTTCATCCGGCTTAATCATTGCAGATTCGAGTGGGACATTGCTCTTGCGGTTTCGCAGGCAGTTAAGGCACAGATTGCGGGCGCTTGACATTATATAAGACGAAGGATTCTTGATTCTGCGTCCTTCTTTTATTTTGGTATAAAGATTAAAGAAAACATCCTGAAAGACATCTTCTGCTGAGGCGCCCATGCCCAGCATATAAACGCAAAAAGACCATACTTTGGGCTTGTGGCGGCTGTAAAGCTCGCTGAAAGCCGCTTCCGGAGCTTTGCCTTCCTTTATGAGCAGTACAAGGCTGCTGTCGCTGAGCTGAGAATAGTCTTTCATCCCTTCCCGATTTTCTTTGGCAAAAATAGTACTTTACCGCTTTTTTACTATGACACATAAAACCTTAATCGGGTTCAGTAAAATAAAAAAAAATTTGAAATGGTAAAAAATACTAATTTTATTTGTGCTCGTTTCTCAGCAAATCATTCACGGTTTTGACCGGACTGAAAGTAGTGATAGGCGTTTCAACAAAAATTGTATTCCACCCAGCCATGGCGCCGTTCCACAGCCCGGGGAGTTCGAGAGCCTTTATTTCTCTGCCGTTTATATATTTTGTCGTAATGAAAGCAGTTTCGGGGTCGGAAAATTCTTTCAGGTTAAAAATTTCGCCTTTATAGTTTCTAATGCCGCATACTAAATCAACCGGATTGAAGTGAGTCGCTTTTTCCAAAATTGCTTTTTGATTCTCATCATCCGTGTTTATCTGTGAAGTCTCAACTATTTGAAGGGATATTCTGCCTTTCTGATCTTCTGTGAAAAACGGACCGCCTCCCGGTTCACCTTCGTTTTTTACCATACCGCATACACGCAGAGGCTTGTTAAGAACTTCAAACAGAAAACTTATCTGCTCCTGAAGACTTCTTTCCGAAAAATCAGACGGGAGTGTTATATTCAGACGGTTTTTGGCAAATTCTGCGATTTCCGAAATTTCACTTTCGTCTGCATTGCCGCTTTCGGCATTTCTAAGGAATGATTTAATTTTTCTGTCAGCATCAACGAAATAGCCGCCGAGGAGCTTTTTGTAAAGATGTGTGTCATCCTTAAGCCGGTCGGGTGCTACATTGTCGACATTTTTTATATAAAGAATATCGCCTCCAGTTTCCTGTATGTTATCCAAAAGAGCGCCGTGACCGCCGGGGCGGAAGAAAATTTTTCCGTTTTCGTCAGTGTAAGGAGTGTTGTCGGGATTTACGGCAATTGTATCTGTAGATTTCATCTGAGTGGAGAGATTTATTTCAAATTTTATCCCGCTTTTCGACTGTATTTCGGCTGCTTTTTCATCCAGATGCTCCTTGATTTTTTCTAAATGCCCGGAAGGAACGGTGAAATGCAGGCGCGCTGTGCCGCCGGCGTCTTTTATGTATTCTGCGGCTTCAATAAGATGCTCATGGAAAGGCGTCCTCACCGTTTCGCCGTATTTGTGAAAAGGAATAAATCCTTTCGGCAGCGCAGCCAGAGCGAGCCCTTTTTCTGTTAAAACATATTGAAGTAAAAGGTAAACACTGCCGGTTTCAATTTCTTCGTCTATATCCAAGCCGTCTTTTGAAAAGGCGTTTTTCAGGTCATCAAAAAAAGCATAATCTCTTATATTTTCAAAAAAAATGAGTACGGCACGGGCATTTTTGTCCTTTTCAGCAAGATTTTTCAATTTTCTATAATCAATACCGGGATATTCATTAAAAACCGTACTTAAAGCTTTGAACATCCTGCTGGCGGCGCCCGAGGCGGGAACGAATTTCAGAAAGCGTCCCTTGCCGGCGGCTTCTTTGTGCAAGTTAAGATAATAAGGATATGTATTTTCATTTATACTGTTTATACCGCTGTTTAAAGCGGCAGGCTTTACTATTTTTACAAAAGGAAGACCCCTGCGAAACATTTCAAGCTGATCCAGTACTTTTTCAAGTCCGGGTTCGCTTTTTTTAATCTGTTCAAGTATCCTTTCGTCTTGTTTCAATTCTTCAAAAATCACTTCTCTCGTCATAATATTTTTTATCTGTTTTACAAATTCACATTTACCTTATTTTCATCTGTTTATTTTTGCCCCACCCTGACCCTCCCCAAAGGGAGGGAAATCAA
>CAZOBD010000089.1:4819-15628 GCA_964577665.1 uncultured Hyphomicrobiales bacterium | reverse complement strand
TTAATCCCCTCACAAGAGGGGAGATTTGATTCAGCCCCCTTATTTATAAGGGGGTATGGGGGGTCGTGAATACTGTGTTAACCCCGTGTTAATAAATTGTGGATAAAAACGACAGGAGCTTTACAAAAAATATTTGGAAATATTATATATTTTTCATATATTTCGGCTGTGAAGCTGTGAGCTTTTTATAAAGCTCCTGTTTTGGGCGGCGAACTTGTCCTTCGCCGCCTTTTTTTATCCGTACTTTTAATCTATAAAAACCCTCCCTTTTCGATTAAAAACTTTTCACTATTTCAATCTATATAATGATTTTTTTTTCGAGATGTAGTATTCGATTTTCGATTTGAGGTATTTTTGAATGTGCTCCCCATTTTTAGAAAAGTTCCTCCCATTTACAAACAGCTTGTTTATTTTTAATTTCTCCCTGAAAGAAAGATAAAATCAATTATCAATCAAAGCTCAAGACAAAGATAAAGAATTTTTTCTTACAAGTCAATACGTAGAACTACGCATTTTTGACCCTTTTTTTACTTTTTTTGCTTTTTATTTGGAATTTGGAAAATTTGGAAGAAAAAAAAGAGACACACCCTGAATCCCCTCTCAAGAGGGGATATTTACATTAGCCCCCTTATTTATAAGGGGGTCTGGGGGATCGACAAATAATTTTTAAAGATGTTAATATTCTTCGACGAGAGTTTCTGCGGTTCTGCGTCTGCCGTGGACTACATTAGGTGATTTGAATTTCCGTTTTTGGGCAACAGCTTTTTCAAAATCTTCGCGGAATTTGGTGACAAATCCGCGTACGGGCCAGGCAGCGGCGTCTCCGAGAGCGCAGACTGTATTTCCTTCGATGTTGTCAGCAATGGAAACTAAGAGGTCTAAATCTTTGGATACTGCCTCTCCGCCGGCAATTCGGCGGAGTACTTTTTCCATCCAGCCGCAACCCTCGCGGCAGGGGGTGCACTGTCCGCAGGATTCGTGATGATAGAAATGAGCAATCCTCAAAGTAACTTTTACGATATCGGTATCTTCGTCCATGACCATAATACCGCCTGTGCCGATGTGTGTGCCTATTGGTTTTAATGATTCCTCGTCCATTTTCACACCGTCAATTTCATCGCCGCGTAAAGGAGGCATGGATGAGCCGCCGGGAATGACTGCTTTAATCTTTTTATTTCCGCGCACTCCTTGGCAGTGCTTGTAAATTATATCTGTAAGTAAAGTTCCTGTGGGAAGTTCGTAAACGCCGGGTTTATTAACGTGGCCGCTGACGCCGAAAAGCAGCGTACCTGTGTGGCGGGGCTCGCCGATTTTGGCAAATTCTTCTCCGCCCATTTCAATAATTTTCGGTACTGTGGAAATAGTTTCTATATTATTGACTGTAGTGGGCATACCCCACAAGCCAAACATAGCTGGGAAGGGGGGTTTATACCTTGGATAGCCGCGCTTGCCCTCGATGGAGTTCATAAGGGAAGTTTCCTCGCCGCAGATATAAGCGCCGGCGCCCTTGTGAATATAAACTTCAATTTTATAGTCACTGCCGAAAGTCTCTTTCATTTTTTCGCCGAGGAATCCTCTTTCATAAGCGTCGTCAATAGCTTTCTGCAATAAATTGATCCATTTGTGATATTCGCCGCGGATGTAGATATAAGCGGCATTGATACCCATAGCATAGCCGGAAATCATAATACCTTCTATAAGCTGATGGGGATTGAACTCAAAAATCTGCCTGTCTTTGAAAGAACCCGGTTCGGATTCGTCGCCGTTTACAGCGAGGTATTTGGGCTTTTCGCTGTCTTTGGGCATAAATGTCCACTTGAGTCCGGTGGGAAAGCATGCGCCGCCTCTGCCTCTCAAACCCGATTTTTTTACTTCTTCGGTAACCTGAGACGGTTCCATTTTCAATGCTTTTCTGTAATTGTCATATCCTCCGTGCTGAAGATATACATTAATTTTATGGTAATCTTTTATTTCCGGCAGCAACAATTTAGGTGTTTCGCTCATATCCCTGTATCACAATAATGTTTCAAAATCGTGCAAATTCAAATTTATCAATAAAAAATCTTTCAAAAAAATAATTTTACATTTTTTATGAAAAAAACTCTGATATGGTGTTCCTGACTCAATGATAATGAAAAATTTTCTTTGAATAAAATTTAGCTGCTAAAATATTCAGAAATTGACATATTAAAATCGTATAAATCCACGTAAGTGTTATAAATATAGAAGTAAATGGATATTTCAATTTACTTAATTCGTTTTTAACAAAAGCTTGTTAACACAACATTAACATAAACTTTATACTAAAGAAACAAATGAATTACAAATTGCATATTCAGAAAAAGCTTAATAGGAATTTTTGTTCGTATTGGAGGTTAAATGTATATTTTCGGAAGAATTAAAGACAAATCTGTTCTAATGACGTTTGCCGCAGTCGCAATGATGTTTATCATTTTCACGGCAAACGTTTCGGCACAGACAGACAAAGGAATTATTTCGGGTGTTCTTGTTGACAAACAGACAGGCGATCCTCTTATCAGCGCTACCATCATGCTTAAAGGTACTAAGCTTGGTGCAAGAACGAAAATAGATGGATCATTCAGGATAAATAACGTCCCCGTAGGAGTTTACACTTTGGAATTAAGTTATATTGGATATACAAAATCAGAAATTGAAAATGTGAAAGCAGCTCCCGGAGAAGTAACTAAGATAGAAGCCACACTTTCCAGTCAGGCTATACAAAAAGATGAAGTTACCGTAACGGCTAAAGCCGTAAAAGAAACCGGCGCTGCCCTTTTGAAAGAACGTCAGAAAGCTGAAGCAGTTTCTGATGCTATTGGAGCGGAAGAAATAGCCCGCGGCGGTGCCGGCGACGCTGCCGATGCAATAAAAAAAGTAACAGGCGCCACAACAGTCGGCGGCAAGCACGTTTACATACGCGGTCTCGGCGAAAGGTACAGCTCTACACAGCTTAACGGAGCTAACCTGCCCAGCGCCGACCCCGACAAAAAATCTGTCCATCTCGATCTTTTCCCCTCGGACATGATTGAAAATATTACAACAATAAAAACAGCCACTCCCGATAAACCCGGCGATTTCACAGGCGGTACTGTTGATATAAGAACTAAATCTTTCCCGGATAAATTTAAAGCGAGCATATCCCTTTCGGGCGATTATAATACAAATACTACCGGCAGCGATATGCTTTACTATCCGGGCAGCGCTACGGACTGGCTCGGTTATGACGACGGTATGAGAGACGTCCCTGATATTGTAAAAAACAATAAAGTACCAAGTAAGATTGACGCAAGAAGAGTTTATGACGATGAGGGAAACATTAATCAAAATGCAGTTTTACTCGATGAGCAGTCTAAATCTTTCGACCGTGTTTTTGATCCTGCTACCCAGAGCGCCCCTATGAATATGGGAATGGGCATATCAATAGGCAATCAGGTTGAGCTTTTTAAAAATCCGTTCGGTTTTTTAGCCAGCCTTTCATACGGAAGAAAATATTCTTCATTTGACAATGGCACTCTAGGACTTTGGTCGCAAGGTTCGAAAGGATCAAAAGAACTGACAGATGAGTATTTTGGTCATTATCAATCCGGTACAGATGAAGTTGCATGGGGAGGAATGATAAATCTTGCTTACGAACTAAACTCTTTCAACAGAATTTCTTTCACTACCATGTATAATCAAAACGGTTCTTTGAATGCTGTCTTTCAGGACGCTTATGATGAACAATATCATAAATACCGCGAAACACGCATTCTTCACTATGTAGAGCGTTCATTAAATTCTTACCAGATTAAAGGCGAACATAATCTTGATTTTCTTCTTGGCGCTTCATTCGACTGGAATTTTATCATCGCAGCCAATACTCAAAACGAACCTTATTTTCGTACTTTTGACAATGAATATACCATAGATAATGAAACAGGCGAGAGACGTTACACTATGCCGAGAAGCGACAACAACGCATATCCTTCCATGTATTACCGTGATCTTTCGGAAGATTTGAAGGGTTTTTCGGCAAATCTTGAAATTCCGTTAGAAAAACTAACAGGAATACAACTCAAATTCAAAACAGGCGCCCTCTACAACGAAAAGACAAGAGAATTTAGCGAAAAGCGGTATCTGTATGAATACGGCAATGAAGACGTAAGTTTTGCCTACAGTGATTATGACAATGATCCGGATGCTTTTATGAAAGAAAACACAGGCATAACGGCTCAGGACACTAACCGCAATATAAACACTATTGGTATGTACCTGCAAGACCGTACCCAGCCGAGAGGCACTTTCTACGGCGAGCAAAAAATATTGGCAGGTTTTCTAATGATGGATTGGTATTTGCTTAACAATATCCGCATCGTAGGCGGCGTAAGGTATGAAACGACTGAAATGACAACCACCAGTGCAGATACATCTGTAGGACAAGGAATAATCGACGAGCAGGATATTCTTCCATCAGTTAATTTAACCTATATGATAAATGACATAATGAATGTCAGGCTTGCCTACGGAAAAACCATTGCAAGACCGACTTTCAGAGAGATTGCTCCTTTCAGAATTTATCTGCCGGTGGAGCACAGATCTTATAGCGGAAACGATTCACTTGAAAGAACCGTAATCGACAATATTGATTTACGCTGGGAATGGTTTATCAATCCCGGAGAAATTATTTCAGTTGGCGGTTTCTATAAAAAGTTTGAAAACCCGATTGAAATTGCTATAATCTCAACAAATGTTGAAATTCAGCCTATGAATGTCGGCGACGGTACGCTGTACGGTATGGAATTTGAATTCCGCAAAAATCTTGGAGACTTAGCCGGTTTTCTCAGCGGTTTCCAATTTGGAGCGAATGTAACTCTTGTACATTCCGAAGTAAAACTGCCAGAGCTTGAGTATAACACCCGTCTGCAGTTTGATTCCACAAATACGAATCAGTACCGCGAACTGCAGGGACAGTCTCCCTTTGTTGTCAATCTTGACCTTAGCTATGTTGACTATGAAACGGGATGGGATGCCAATTTTCATTACAACGTTTTCGGCAAAAGGCTGATGGAAGTCGGCTACGGCACACCTGACTATTACCAGCATCCAAAACCCGAGCTGAACTTTGTAATTTCCAAAAAATTATTCGACAGCTTCAAAGTGAAATTTTCGGCAAAGAACATACTCGATTCCAAGTATTACATAGCATCTACTTTTTATGATGTGGATTATGTTCAGAAAGAATACAGGCTCGGCAGGAGCTTTTCGCTTGGATTCTCTTATTCAATAGACTAATAAATATAAGTAAATGAAAGAATTAAGTTGTTCACTAATTAATTTTTTTTTTGTTTATCTAACAATCAGGAGGTAATATTATCTTATGAAAACTAAATTATTCACTCTAATTATTGCGGTTTTGTTAACGCTTCCCGCAATGCTGTCAGCCGCTGAAGTATCGGTCTATGACAACAGCATCAATGAAGGCGATAAGGTTTATTGGACGAAAGACAATATCTATGTCCTCGAGGAAATGGTTTTTGTGGAAAACGGAGCTGAGCTTCACATTGAAGCCGGCACTGTTATATGGGGCAAAGAAGGACAGGAACTTGACGCAAAAGCGCTTGTAATAGCAAGAGGAGCTAAAATATTTGCCCGCGGTACTAAAGCAGAGCCGATTATTTTCACTGCTTACGGCGATGATCCTTATGATATGAATGACGGTTTTACCCTTACGGAAACCGGCTTGTGGGGAGGTCTTATTATTCTCGGCAAAGCACCTAATAACAATGCCGCAAAAGATTACGTAAAAAATATTGAAGGTATAGATCCTAATGATCCCCGCGCTCAATACGGAGAAACTCCGGAAAATGCAGATCCTGATGACAACTCCGGCGTTGTCCGTTTTGTACAAATACGCCACGGCGGTACGGACATCGGCGACGGCAACGAAATCAACGGACTCACAATGGGAGCTGTCGGTGCCGGCACAGTCATCGAATACGTAGAAGTATGGTACAACAAAGACGACGGTTTTGAATGGTTCGGCGGTACGGTAAACTGCCGCTACCTCGTCAGCGCCTTTAACCGCGATGATTCTTTCGATTATGATGAAGGCTTCAACGGCAATGGCCAGTTTTGGTTCTCTATTCAGGCAGACAACCGCGGCAATAGAGCAGGCGAACATGACGGCGGAAACAAGCCTGATGATTCAAAACCTTATGCAACTCCCAATATTTACAATGTAACTTACATAGGTTCCGGTGTAGGTGCTGTAAATGCAGACAGCGAAGGATTTAACATCCGCGACAATGCAGGCGGGCACTACAGCAACAGTATTTTTGCGGAAACTACCGGACAGGGACTTGAAATCGAAGACCTGGAATCAGGCGAAGACAGCCGTGCAAGACTTGAAGCAGGCGACCTTACTTTTAAGAACAATATCTGGTGGAAAATTGGCAGCGATAATACAACATTAGAAACAATAGCTCCCGACGATAAAGACTTTTCTCAGGATTTTGTAAGAACATACCTTGGCGACAATGCAAATCACAACTCAATTACAGACCCGCAGATTCGCGGTATAAGCAGAAATCTTACTTCACCCGACGGACTTCTCGATCCCCGTCCTGAAATGGCATCTCCCGCATTCTCAATGGAACTTGCTGATCTTCCTGATGAGGGATTTTTCATGAATGCAGACTATGCAGGCGCTTTTGGTCCTTACAACCTTTGGATAGAAGAATGGACATTTCTTTCTCAAAGCGGACTTCTTGCAAGTTATACAACAAACGAAGTTTCTGTTTATGACAACAGCATAAATGCCGGCGATAAAGTTTATTGGACGAAAGACAATATCTATGTCCTCGAAGAAATGGTTTTTGTGGAAGACGGCGCTGAACTTTATATTGAACCCGGAACGCTTATCTGGGGTAAAGAAGGACAGGAATTAGATGCAAAAGCTCTTGTAATATGCCGCGGCGCAAAAATCTTTGCAGAAGGAAAACCCAATCAGCCGATAATCTTCACTGCTTACGGCGATGATCCTTACGATTTTAATGACGGATTTACACTGACAGAAACAGGCCTTTGGGGCGGTCTTATCATTCTCGGCAAAGCACCTAATAACAATGCCGCAAAAGATTACGTAAAAAATATTGAGGGCGTAGATCCTAACGACGAACGCGGACTTTACGGAGAAACCCCCGAAAATGCAGATCCTATGGATAACTCAGGCGTTGTCCGTTACGTATCAATCCGCCACGGAGGCACGGACATCGGCGACGGCAACGAAATAAACGGGCTTACTATGGGTGCAGTCGGTGCCGGCACAACAATCGAATTCGTCGAAGTATGGTACAACAAAGACGACGGTTTCGAATGGTTCGGCGGCACAGTGAATACACGCAATCTTGTCAGCGCCTTTAACCGCGACGACTCTTTCGATTATGACGAAGGGTTTAACGGCAAAGGACAGTTCTGGTTCTCAATTCAGGCTGAAAACCGCGGTAACAGAGCAGGCGAGCATGACGGAGGCAACAAACCGGACGACAGTAAGCCTTATGCTACACCTCATATTTACAATGTTACTTATATCGGCTCAGGCATAGGCTCGGTAAACACCGACAGCGAAGGCTTCAATATCCGCGATAATGCCGGAGGACACTACTACAACGGTATTTTTGCAGAAACAACGAGCCAGGGTCTTGAAATAGAAGACCTCGAATCCGGCGAAGACAGCCGTGCAAGACTTGAAGCAGGAGATCTTTCTTTTAAAAACAACATCTGGTGGAAAATAGGCAGCGACAATACAACATTGGAAACTATAGCTCCTGACGATAAAAGTTTTTCTCAGGATTTCGTAAGAAGCTACCTCGGTAATGCGGCAAACAATAACTGGATAGAAGATCCTCAGTTTAGAGGCATAAGCAGAAATTTAAATACTCCCGACGGCGGCTTAGACCCGCGTCCAGCTTATGGAAGCCCTGCTTTCACAAGACCTGCCGCACAGGTACCCGAAGGGGATGATTTCCTGATGCCGGTAGATTTTATCGGCGCTTTCGGACCCGGCGACCTTTGGCTTGACAAATGGACAATGCTTTCACAGACGGGCATCGTTAAAGAAATGATGAAAAATGAGATTTCAGTATATGACAATGACATTAACGAAGGCGACGAAGTAAGATGGACTAATGACAATATCTACGTTCTTGAAGAAATGGTGTTCGTGGAAAACGGCGCTAAACTAAACATTGAACCCGGAACGGTCATCTGGGGTAAAGAAGGACAGGAGCTCGATGCTAAAGCTCTCGTAATCTGCAGGGGCGGTCAGATTTTTGCAGAAGGTACCCCTACACAGCCGATTATCTTCACCGCTTACGGCGATGATCCCTATGATATGGAAGACGGTTTCACTCTAACAGAAACAGGTCTTTGGGGCGGTCTTGTACTTCTCGGCAAAGCTCCGAACAACAATGCCGCAAAAGATTATGTAAAAAACATAGAAGGTATAGATCCTAACGATCCCCGCAGCTTATACGGCGAAACCCCTGAAAACTGGGATCCCATGGATAATTCCGGCATAGTGAAATATGTATCAATCCGCCACGGCGGTACTGACATCGGCGACGGCAATGAAATCAACGGCCTTACGATGGGCGCAGTAGGTGCAGGTACAACTATCGAATACGTAGAAGTATGGTACAATAAAGACGACGGCTTCGAATGGTTCGGCGGCACGGTAAACGGAAAATATCTTGCAAGTATGTTCAACCGCGATGATTCATTTGACTATGATGAAGGCTTTAACGGCAAAGGTCAGTTCTGGTTCTCCATTCAGGCAGACAACCGCGGCAACAGAGGCGGCGAACATGACGGCGGCAACAAGCCCGACGACAGCAAGCCTTTTGCTATTCCGTTCATTTATAATGTAACTTACATCGGTTCCGGTGTAGGCGCTGTAAACACAGACAGCGAAGGCTTCAATATCCGCGATAATGCCGGTGGTATCTACAAAAACAATATTTTTGCAGAAACTACCAGCCAGGGCCTTGAAATTGAAGATCTCGAATCAGGCGAAGACAGCCGCGCCAGACTCGAAGCAGGACAGCTTCAGTTTGAAAACAACCTCTGGTGGAAGATAGCCAACAACAATACTACAATCGATTTGATTGCTCCTGACGATAAAGATTTTTCACAGCAGTTCGTCAGAGATTATCTTTCAAACAGTGCAAACCACAACTGGATAGAAGATCCTCAGTTCTACGGTGTCAGCCGCAATCTTGCAGCTCCCGATCACGGCCTCGATCCGAGACCTATGCCCGGCAGCCCTGCTTATACTAAAGACAAAGCTCCTTTCTATTACAGACCTGATGAAGGCGGCAACGATTTCTTTGAAGATGCTAACCATCTCGGCGCATTCGGCGAAAAGAACTGGCTGGCTGACTGGTCTTATGCTTCAATCAGCGGGCTTTTGGGCTACCATGCCGCCGGAAGAGATATGTACACATTGTCAGCAAATGATGAAGAGTTTGACAAAATCGGCGCTGTTGAAGAACAGACGGCAGCGGTTAAAAGTGCAAATATGATTGCATATCCAAATCCGATGGAAACTAACACTACGATTGAATTTTACGTAAAAAATGCAGGCAAAGTAAGACTAAGCGTCAGCAATATGCTCGGTCAGGAAATCGAATTGCTTGCAGATACATTCTATGCTCAGGGATATTACGGTCTGAAATGGACACCGGAAAATCTTGAAACTGGGATGTACCTGATTGTCTTAGAATCTAACAACACACGCGAAACTCTGAAAGTTATCGTAAAATAAGTTCTAAGATATTTATAAATAAATGGGATGCGCCTCGGCGTATCCCTTTTTTTTATTGCTTAACATGAATAATGAGTAAGATTAAAATATTTTTTAACCCGCCATAAACCTTGTAAATAAAGAATTTAGGTTTTTTTTATTTTAATTTTTTTCTTTATATTAATAAAGAAATTTATGATAAATTGAAATAATAAGTCAAGGTTGTCATGCTGAACTTGATTCAGAATCTCACGGATGAGGAGCCACTAACTTGAGATGCTGAAACAAGTTCAGCATGACAGAGATGAAGATTTTACATGTTAAAGAAAAATACACAGGCGATATTTCATTTTCATTTGATATTTTTGTTACGATAAACCAAAAACATAATATATGTCGATACTTATTATACTGATTTCCATCAGCCTTGCAATAGCGGCTGTTTTTCTGTCATTATTTATCTGGTCTATGAAAAGCGGGCAGTATGATGATTCTTATACTCCTTCCCTGCGAATTTTAATGGAGAACAAAGAAGACCTTAAGGAAAATAAAAAGATTATTGATAATTGAGAGAAGTTGTAACAATAGCATGTTCTTAATATGAAACATCCATTATACAATAAAAACACTCAAGGGGATGATTATTTCATATAGATATTCCATATCTGGCAGATGTTGGACATCTGAAGAGGAAAGTATAAAATAAACAGATAACACAACCATGATTAGGGAAAAAACACATAAGGGGATGATTATTTTTAGTAGATTTGCCATATATTGAAGAAAAAACGTAGTGTAGAAGAAAAACCGTAAGAGACCCCACCCCGGCCCTCCCCAAGGGGAGGGTGAAAAATTATGAATTCTCTTTCCTTGGGAAGGGTCAGGGTGGGGCTTAATATAAACAGATAAAAAGATGTCCAACATCTGGCAGATGTTGGACATCTGAAGAGGAAAGAAAAAACGTAGTGTAGAAGAAAAACCGTAAGAGACCCCACCCCGGCCCTCCC
>CAZOBD010000089.1:0-4719 GCA_964577665.1 uncultured Hyphomicrobiales bacterium | reverse complement strand
AAAAAGATGTCCAACATCTGGCAGATGTTGGACATCTGAAGAGGAAAGAAAAAACAGATGAAAGCAATGATGAGTATAAAATTTAAGTGAAATAAACAACGGGAATGTACTATGGAAAATCAAATTCCTACTCCGGCAGATGGAAAGCTGGAGACTTTTACTTACGATAACAGAATAGTATGGGCTTTTGCACTGGCTACAATCGTATGGGGAGCAGTTGCCTTCATTGTAGGCTTATATGCTGCATCAGAGCTTTTCCTGCCCGGGCTGAATCTTGGAATACCCCATATAACTTTCGGCAGGCTCAGACCTATTCATACAAATGCAGCTATTTTTGCTTTTGTGGGAAACGCCATTTTTATGGGGGTTTATCATTCCGTGCCGAGACTTTGCAAAGCAAGCATGTGGAGCAAGCCTTTGGGATGGATACACTTTTGGGGCTGGCAGGCAATAATTTTCAGTGCAGTTCTGACTATTCCTTTCGGCTATACCACTAGCAAAGAATATGCTGAACTTGAATGGCCTATTGATATAGCCATTACAATTATATGGGTCATATTCGGTATAAATATGATGATGACCCTTATTAAGCGCCGTGAAAAGCATTTGTACGTTGCGATTTGGTTCTATATATCCACTTGGGTAACCGTAGCAATTTTGCATGTGGTAAACTCGCTGGAACTGCCTGTGGAATTTATGAAAAGCTATCCGGTTTATGCCGGAGTGCAGGATGCTCTTGTGCAATGGTGGTACGGACACAACGCAGTGGCATTTTTCCTTACAACTCCTTTTTTAGGATTAATGTACTATTATCTTCCAAAAGCTGCAAACAGACCTATCTATTCATACAGGCTGTCGATTATTCACTTCTGGTCTCTTATTTTTATTTATATATGGGCAGGACCGCATCATTTAATATACACTTCTCTGCCTGACTGGGCTCAGTCTCTCGGAACGGTATTTTCCATAATGCTGATAGCTCCTTCATGGGGAGGCATGCTCAATGGCTTGCTGACACTTAGAGGTGCATGGGATAAGCTCAGAGAAGACCCTGTTTTAAAATTTTTAATAGTAGCGGTTACTGCTTACGGTATGGCAACGCTTGAAGGTCCCGCTCTCGCATTAAAATCCGTTAACACCATTTCACACTATACGGACTGGACAATAGCTCACGTACATGTAGGTACGCTCGGATGGAACGGCTTTATGACTTTCGGCATTCTTTACTGGCTGATACCGAAGTTGTTTAAAATTAAACTATGGTCTAAACCGCTTGCAAATGCTCATTTCTGGATAGGTTTTGTAGGTATCGTAATGTACGTAGTGCCTCTTTGGTGGGCAGCCGTAACCCAGTCGCTCATGTGGAAAGAGTTCAACGAACAGGGCATGATGATGTATCCGAATTTCCTTGAGACCGTTACACAAATACTGCCAATGTATGCTCTCAGGGCGATAGGGGGTACTCTTTATCTAACGGGTGCAGTTTTTATGTGCATTAATCTTTTTGTAACCATTAAAAAAGGTTCTTTTGTTAGAGAAGAGACAGCTCAGGCAAAGCATTTCGGCAGTTTCGGCAGCATAAAAGAATCTCGTCCCCACCGCTGGCTGGAAGGAAGACCGGTACCGTTTTTAATTGCTGCTGCCATTGCAATTTTAATCGGAAGTTTGATTGAGTTAGTGCCGATGTTTGCCATTAAATCAAATGTACCTACAATAACGGAAGTTAAGCCATATACTCCGCTCGAAGTAATAGGAAGAGACATATATGTAGGCGAGGGATGTTATGTATGCCATTCGCAGATGATAAGGCCCTTCCGCGATGAAACTGAAAGATACGGGGAATACTCAAAAGCCGGAGAATTCGTTTACGATTATCCCTTCCAATGGGGATCAAAACGAACCGGTCCAGATTTGCACAGAGTAGGTGGTAAGTATCCCAATGCCTGGCATTTCATGCACATGGAAGAGCCTGAAAGTATGTCTCCGGGTTCTATCATGCCGGTTTACCCATGGCTTATTACGGAAGATTTCCACGAAATGGATTTGAAAGCACGGTTGAAGGGACTAAAAACATTGGGCGTTCCCTATTCCCGGGAGTATATTGAAGAAAAAGCTGAACAGGATTTGAAAACTCAGGCTAAAATGATAGTTGAAGATTTAAAAACATCCAAAATAAATGTTTCTTGGGATAAGAAAATCGTTGCACTAACGGCTTATTTACAGAGGTTGGGTATTGACATAAAAGGCAGTCCAGCTTCCACTGCCATGAAATAAGCAATAAATTTCTGTAGATGAACTCCACTTTTAAAGTGGAGCCCATCTGAAGTGGAAAATAAAAAGATGAATTTATATGTTTAAAAATATTTTAAGATCGTCGGAAAGCCTTGAAATTATCGGGCTTATTGCAGTGATTGCATTTACGGCAGTTTTTGTTATGATTATTATTTATACAGTAAAACTTAACAAAAAAGATGTAGATGCTATGAGCCGCATTCCGCTTGAAGATAACAAAGTTATAATAAATAAACCGAAGGATGAGAAATGAAAGTTCCCGACAAACTAACCGGCGGCAATTACGACGGAATACAGGAATATGACAATCCCATGCCCCGATGGTGGGTTATCCTGTTTGTAGTTTCCATTTTCTGGGCAGCTCTTTATTTCTTTTATTATGAGCTGACAGACATTGGCGGCAATCAATTTACCGAATACCGCAGCCAGATTGAAGAATACAATCAAAAGTATGGAATGACAGCCCTTGCATCAAGCGGAGCTGCAGTAATCGAAAATGAAGAAATGGTATTCAGCTCAGAAGCTTCATTTCTTGCTGACGGGAAAGCCGTTTACATTAAAAACTGCGCTTCCTGCCACGGGAAAGCAGGCGGCGGAGGCATAGGTCCTAATTTGACCGATAAATACTGGCTGCACGGCGGCGAATACCGAAATATAGTAATGACTATTCTAAATGGAGTGCCTGAAAAAGGAATGATTGCATGGAAAACGCTGCTTAATAAAGAGCAGATTCTTGCTTCTGCCAGCTTTGTTTACAGTCTTTACGGAACTAATCCGCCAAATGCCAAGGGTCCTGAGGGGAAAGTTTTTGAAAGAGGGGACTAAACATTAATTTTCAAGCAGAGACTTTCCAAGTATGATAAGAAAAGTGATCACTATGGCAGAAAAAAATTCATCTCCTAAGGACGAAAACATACTCGAGACAGGTAAAAGTTACCGGGACAGCCTCGGTTTTCTGGATAAAAGCGGAAACAGGCTTTTCATAATGCCTAAGAAGCCAAAAGGAACTCTTTATACATGGAGAACTATAGTAGGATTTTTTTTGATGGTTCTGTTTTTTGTTCTGCCGTTTATAAAAATCAGCGGCAGTCCTGCTGTTATGTTCAATATTTTTACCCGTCAGTTCACTTTTTTCGGTATGGTTTTCTGGCCTCAGGATATGATTCTTTTCGCGCTTGTATTTCTGTCATTTCTTTTCTTTCTGATTTTATTTACTGCTGTTTACGGAAGACTCTGGTGCGGATGGGCGTGTCCTCAGACTGTTTTTATGGAAATTCTTTTCCGAAAAATTGAATATCTTATAGACGGCGACGCTAATGCACAAAGAAAACTTGCTCTGGCGCCGTGGACTTTTTCAAAAATCCTTAAAAGAGCTGTCAAGCATTTGATTTTTCTATCATTATCATTTGTAATAATCTTCTTTTTATTTACATATTTTGCAGGATTGGACAATCTTTTGCAGGAATTGAAGGGAGGTTTCACAGCTTCTCCCGGTTTATATCTGCCTTTAACCATACTGTCCTTGGTAACTTATGCCGTTTTCATACGTTTCAGAGAGCAGATCTGCGTTTTTGTATGCCCTTACGGCAGACTTCAGTCTGTTTTACTCGATAAAAATTCCGTAGTTGTAGCCTATGATCATAAAAGAGGGGAGCCCCGCGGTTTCAGCAAAGAAAATCCTGAAGATTTCGGAGACTGCGTTGACGATAAGCTCTGTATTCAGGTGTGTCCTACGGCAATAGACATAAGAAACGGCATTCAGCTCGAATGTGTAAACTGCGCCGCCTGCATAGATGCCTGCAATTCCGTTATGCAAAAGTTGAGAAGGGAGAAAGGATTAGTCCGCTATGCCTCTGAAAACATGATTGAAAAAGGTGCTAAGTTCAGATTTACACCAAGGATTGCCGTCTATTCTTTCGCACTTATTGCTCTATTGATTGTAATCAGTGTTTTGATGGGGACACGCGGAAATATAGAGACAACTCTTTTAAGAGCAAAAGGACAGATTTACCAGATAAATGAAAACAACGAGGTTGTTAATCTATACACTGCTAAAATTTTTAATAAAACTTATGAGGAAATGCCTCTTGATTTAAAAATTGAAGAACTCCCCGGCTCAATTGAATTAATCGGACATGATGAACTTATCCTTAAGCCTGATAAAATGATACAAGTTACTTTCCTTGCAAAAATTCCTAAAGAATATGTAAATAATCCGAAAAATAAAATTTGTATAGGCATCTACAGCAAAGGAAAGCAGCTTGAAGAAGTGGAAACAATATTTTCCGGTCCGGCTCTTCCGGGGATGAATAAACCATGATTTAGAATGCACACAAGGCAAATCTGAAAAAGAAAATAAACAGATGAAACGACCATGATTCGGGATAAGACACGAGGGGATGATTATTTGAGAGTTAATGCAAAACA
>CAZOBD010000088.1:5953-15976 GCA_964577665.1 uncultured Hyphomicrobiales bacterium | reverse complement strand
TTTGTCGGCGATTTCATAGACAGAGGTCCCGCAAACAAAGCCGTGCTTGACAGGGTCATAGCTATGAAAAGAGCAGGATGGAAAATCAATGCCGTGCTCGGAAACCACGAATATATGATGATAAATTCCGTTAACAGCCCTAAAGATTTAGAGTTATGGCAGAGAAACGGCGCTGCTTCCACCCTTAATGATTTTAATGTTTCCGTACCGCAGGAAATCCCGCGGGAATATTTCGATTTCATCGGCTCATTACCCTATTACATTGAGCTGGAAGACTTTATCATCGCCCATGCTGGACTTAACTGCGCCGTAAACAACCCTTTCACCGACATTTTTTCCATGATTTGGACGAGAGATGAATATGTAGATCCCAAAAAAACAGGCGGCAGACGCATAATTGCCGGACACACAC
The DNA here is from genome assembly GCA_964577665.1 of uncultured Hyphomicrobiales bacterium. GTDB lineage: Bacteria > Bacteroidota > Ignavibacteria > Kapaibacteriales > UBA2268 > CAYVTD01. Next base: position 15,564 of record CAZOBD010000088.1, on the reverse strand, counting down.
CGCATTCCCTTGATAATATCAGAAAAAAACTCGGCAATCTGCACATACCCATTGACGGCGGCTGCGTTTATTACGGTAAATTCGACGGAATGGGGTATCTCGCCGCCTTTGAAATGAACAGCGAACAGCTATTTTATGTTAGAAATTCGGATTTTGACCTTTAACCGCAGATTTCTGCCTTTTCCATTCTTATAAATATAATAAACTTACGAACTTTCCTTAATTAATTTTTCTAATCTTGATTTATCATTCGTATTAATATTCCCTCCATAAGTTTAATCCTGGTTAAAAAATTTATTTTATAAGTATATTTTAGTATAAAAAAGGATAATAAATGTTTTTTTATATAAATATTATTTATGATTTACACCGGATATTATATATTTGTCAAAAGTATATTTATAAAATATAATAGATATTTATAATCTGCTTATGGAAATATTATAATCTATGATGAATAGTTTTTATAAAATATAAGAATATGTATTATAAATAATAAATATTAAATATTTATAAATGAAATATATTTAATTAAAGGAAATATATATTGAATAAAAAGCGTAATAGATATAATTAAAGGCAGAATATATTAAATAGGGAACAATATAAAATAATTAAAGGCTGAATACATTAAATAAGAGGTATAATAAATTCATTAATAGGCGATATATATTAAGTAAATAGTGAAATAAGTATAATTATAGGTGAATTATATTTATATAAAGATGAAATATGTATATTTATAGATGAAATATATATATTAAAAGGTAGAATATGTATAGGAAAGGTTTTTATTGAATATGCTTCATTCATTCTTATGCGTGCTTCATCCTTTCTTATGTGTGCTTCACCCTTTCTTGAGCATGCTTCACCCTTTCTTGAGCATGCTTCACCCTTTCTTGAGCGCGCTTCACCCTTTCTTGAGCGTGCTTCACCTCTTTTTTTACGTGCTTTATCCATTAATATAAGTAGTTTAGCTAATATTAATCATTAATCGTCTATTATTATATGTAAATTTTGCAATAATATATATTAATTTATTATAATTAAAGATAACTAACAAATTATTATTAATAGATTATTTTATAAAAGGGATTTTATTCTTTTAATAATAGATATGATAAATTATATTATAATAGATTTATATATTATAATAAAATAAGAAGGGTTGGTTTATTCTGCTGCTTATATTTTTGTTTAAAAAGAGGTGCATTCTGAGCTTATGAAACCGCCATTTCCGTTGTCTGCTTTATCCGCCACAGAATTTCCACCGCTTCATCTCTGTTTTGAATGTTAACATCCAGATAGAGCTTATTCCGTCCTTGGTCAAGACGAGCGTTTTGCATGCCATTTATGTAATCTGCAACGTAAGGAAATGCCAAAGTATAGTATTCCTCTTCGGAATGCGGGGGAAACTCCGCTTTTAGTCGGGAAGGCTTCAAAATAATCCTCTTGAACCCCGTATTTAGCGCGGCTATCCTCAGCTTTACCACGAATATAAGCTCTTCCGCCTGCTTTGGCAGCCTTCCAAACTTGTCCGTCAGCTCTTTTTGTATCTCCGAAAGCTCTGCATTTGAGTTCACATTGTAAAGATTTTTATAATACATGAAACGCTCCGTGTCGCTCTCGATATAGTCCTCTGGGAAGAAAGCATCAGTGCCTGCTTCAATCTCCATATCGTCGTTTCTAAAGAAGTCCGGCTTTGCTTCGGGCATATCTTTGAAAATATCGGCAAATTCTTCCTGACGCAGCTCCCTGACGGCTTCGTCCAAGATTCGGCTGTACATTTCAAAGCCCATTTCATTGATGTAACCGCTCTGTTCGGGGCCAAGGAGGTTTCCGGCGCCTCGAATCTCCAAATCGCGCATGGCAAGCTGGAATCCGCTGCCCAAATCGGAAAATTCTTCTATGGCAAGCAGCCTCCGCAGCGTGTTCCTTGCCAGTTTTTTTACATCAGGAATTAATAAATAGCAATATGCCTGCGTATTACTCCTGCCGACTCTCCCCCGAAGCTGGTAAAGCTCCGCCAGACCAAAGTTCTGCGCCTTATTAATAATCATCGTGTTAGCATTTGGAATGTCGAGACCCGATTCAACGATTTTAGTGCATACCAGCACGTCATACTTCCTGCCGATAAACTTCTGCATAGCCGATTCGAGCTCGGAAGTTTTCATCTGACCATGCGCCATACCGAACCGGACAGAAGGCATAAGCCTTTGAAGATTGGCGGTCAGTTCATCCAAATCCTTTACTCTGTCATTTACAAAAAAAATCTGCCCGCCGCGTTCGATTTCGCGGTGAACAGCCTTTTGAATTTCCTCATTATCCCAGACCAAAATTTCTGTTTCAACGGGAAGACGGTTTCGCGGGGAGGTTTCAATAATACTTAAATCGCGGGCGCCCATCAGGGAAAAATTCAGCGTTCTGGGAATAGGGGTTGCAGTAAGGGTCAATGTGTCAACATCAGCTTTCATACCGCGCAGCTTCTCTTTAGAACCGACGCCGAAGCGGTGTTCCTCATCGATAATCAGCAGACCTAAGTTTTTAAATTTAATATCCTTGCTTAAAAGGCGGTGAGTTCCTATTAAAATATCAATTTTCCCTTCTTCTGTCTTTTTGATTATCTCTTTCTGCTCTTTTGCAGATTTAAACCGCGAAATTACTTCGGTAATAACAGGATAGCGGTTGAGCCTGTCTTTGAAAGTCATATAGTGCTGCTGTGCTAAAATTGTTGTGGGTACTAAAATGGCAGTCTGTCTGCCGTCCTGCACCACTTTAAAAGCAGCACGAATAGCTATCTCGGTTTTTCCAAAGCCTACATCGCCGCATATAAGCCTGTCCATGGGTGTATGCTCTTCCAAGTCGGATTTAACTTCTTTAGTTGTCTTAGCCTGATCGGGCGTGTCTTCGTAAATAAAAGATGCTTCAAATTCTTTCTGCCAAATAGTATCTGCCGGAAAAGCATATCCCTTTTTCATTTTTCTTTCGGCGTAAAGCTTTATTAATTCACGGGCTATATCTTTCAGTTTTCCTTTGGTTCGCCGCTTTTTGCGCTCCCATTCTTTAGTACCGAGTTTTGTCAGCTTGGGAACGACCCCTTCACCGGCACGGTATTTTGATACTTTGTGTATGTAGTTCAAGTGAACATAAAGCTTATCTCCGTCTGCATAAATCAAGCGAATGCAGTCCTGATAGCTGTTTCCGAGCTTTACCGTTTCAAAACCGTCGAACCTGCCCACGCCTTTTTCTTCGTAAACTACATAATCGCCTTTATTGAGCCTGCGCAGCTCTCTCATGGTCATGCCGCTTTTTTTGGAGAGCCTTTTTTCATGCTTTGATTTTCTGCGGCTGAAAATCTGATGTTCCGTGTAAATGCAGAATTCTTCGCCGGGAAAACAAAAACCTTCCGAAGGCGTGGAATCAAGCCAATGCAGCATATCAAGAGTTTCCGGCATAGACGCCATATCTTCCGTAGAAAACTCTTGGTCTTCTTCCTGCTCTTCGAGTTTGTTTTCAATTAGTTCTTTCAGCCTGTCCAGATGTATGCCTCCGTCAGCGCATATAAACATTTTTCTCCTGTAAAGGGCATTTTTCCTGAGTTCATCGCAAAGAAGTCCGATAGACTGCTTGAAATCAGGCTGTGGAGTAGATTTTATCTCAATATCTGCTTTTGTAAGCGGATTAATGAAAACCTTTTTGTATTTATCGGGAATGGAAAAATTATTATCCTCTTTTTCGATAGCATCGGGAGTGTCTATCAAAATCAGGAAGTTATCATTCAAATAATTAAATATGGAGCCTTTGCTGTCAGTCTGGGAGGAAGTAAAGACACTGGAGATAAATTCAACGCTGTCATACTTTTTAATGCTCCTTTGAGAAAGAGTTTCAAACTCGCGGATAGATTCTATCTCGTCGCCCCAAAATTCAATCCTCAAAGGATTTACCCATCCGAACGGGAACAAGTCCACGATCCCTCCTCTGACGGCTATATCGCCGGGTCCTACAACGAAATCTTTTTTATCGAAACCGTTTATCAAAAGATTTTTTACAAATGCATCGTAATTGAGAATCTCCCCTGCCGAAAGTGTCATTCGTGATTCGTTAAGCTCGTCGGGATAGGGTATTTCCATGCCGAAAATATCGGGTGTGGCAACGGCAATTATTTCTTCATGCTTTTGAATAAGCGACAAACCGTCTATCATCCATATCTGTTTTTCGCTCAAATCCTCCGCCTCGAAGCGGACATGCTTTTCAGGCTCAACCAAATAAGCTGCATTTGCTTCTTTAGAAAAGATTTTAAGGTCGTCCATCCAGTCAGATGCTTCTTTCCTGCCGGGACTTATTATCAATAACGGCTTTTTTGTAACTGCTGCCAGTGATACTGCAAAAACCGCTTTAAGAGAGCCTGCAAGGTGCTTAATGCCTGCACTGCCCTTTTTGCCGAGCAGGTCAGTTGTTTGTACGGTTACACCAAGATTTTCAATTATTTCTTTTAAAATCTGATATGAATTTTTTTTCATTTTAACTTATTTAGAAGCAGTAACAATCAAGTTTTGAAATATTATATATCTGAAAACAAGAAATATCTGTATCAAATATTTTACTCCTCCCCGCAAATAATATTTATCCTCGCCTCCTCCTCCGGCAGTTCATAGTCCTTTTTGTGCAGCCAGCAGTGAATATGCCTTATCTTCTCCTTTTTTGTCAACGGCTTAGGAGAATAAATCACATACGTAACTTTTCTGTAAGTGTCTTTCATTACATAGCGGTATTTGTTTACAATGTCGGAAGGCATAAGTATGATTCTAATAAAGTATTAAATCAGTATCAAAAATATTTTGATTTTATTTCCACAGTGCTGCCTTTTTTGGTTTTCAGGTTTAGGGTAACATGATTATACTCTTTTATTTCTTGCAGCATCTGCCTGCGGTTCAGCTTTTTTCCGGCAAGAATAACGTATTTAACATCTTTGCGTGTGTCTCTTATCACGTTTCTGACGGGTTCCTGAGTTTCCTTTTTTTCTTCCTGCATATTTCTCTGCCTGCTAATTTCTCCGGTAAAATATTTTTTTTCTTTTGACGAAAATGAACCCTTTGAATTTTCTAAATTCTGTTTTTCTGTTTTTCAACGGCAATAATTAAAGAAAATGGCGTTCTTTTTCATATAAAAGTATGCTTAAAGGTAAATAAATTTTAAAAATAATAAAATAAATTTAAATTTGTAGAATTGAAATAGTGTAAAAGAAAATTTTTAATATTAATTTTTTTAACTAATAACGGGAAATTTTATGAGTATTTTGGTGAATAAGAACTCGAAAGTGCTGGTACAGGGTATTACAGGCAGCGAGGGTACGTTTCACACCTCTCAGATGATTGAGTATGGTACAAAAGTAGTTGCAGGCGTTACGCCCGGCAAAGGCGGCAGTAAGTACAGCGGAAAAAACGACATCAAATTCAAAAAAGCCGTGCCGATTTTCAACACGGTGAAAGAAGCCGTCGAAAAAACCGAATCCGACACATCGGTGATTTTCGTTCCTCCCCCTTTTGCGGCAGATGCCATTCTGGAGGCAATAGATGCAGGCATTAAACTTGTAATATGCATTACCGAAGGACTTCCGACTAAAGATATGATTACGGTGAAAGAAGCGCTTGACCGCTCCGAAACCAGACTCGTTGGTCCTAACTGCCCCGGCGTAATCACACCCGGCGAATGCAAAGTAGGCATTATGCCCGGATTCATCCACAAGCCCGGCAAAGTAGGCGTAGTAAGCCGCAGCGGCACCTTGACCTATGAAGCAGTAAAGCAGATAAGCGATCAGAACCTTGGACAAAGCACCTGCATAGGCATTGGCGGCGATCCGATAATCGGCACACAGTTCATAGACGTAATCAAAATGTTTAACGAAGACCCCGGCACTGAAGCAATTATGATGATCGGAGAAATCGGCGGTAACGCCGAAGAAACCGCTGCCGAATTCGTCAAGAAAAACGTTAAAAAGCCGGTGGTGGGATTCATTGCAGGCAGGACAGCTCCTCCCGGCAGAAGAATGGGTCATGCGGGCGCTATCATCGCAGGCGGAAAAGGCACGGCAGAAGACAAAATAAAAGCTTTGCGCGAAGCCGGTATTACGGTTGTTGATTCGCCGGCTGATATCGGCAGCGCTGTCGCCGAAGCTGTCAAAAACGCTCCAAAGCCGCGTAAAAGAGCAGCTAAGAAAACAACTGCCGCAAAAAAAACAACTAAGAAATAATTTCGCATCTGGCAATTAAGCAATTTTTTTTGATGTCCGGCATTTTCTGAAGTGCCGGACATCTGTTTGATAAAGGTAAGATCTAGTAAAAAAAATTTTATAATTATATCAGGACTGAAACAATGGAAAAAACACTCTGCATTATCAAACCGGACGCGGTACAAAAAAACGTAATAGGAGAAATTATCGCCAAAATCACGCAGGCAGGCTTCAAAATAAAGGGAATGAGACTGACTAAACTTTCTAAAGAGCAGGCAGGAGCTTTTTATGAAGTTCACAAAGAACGCCCTTTTTACGGAGAACTGGTAGAATACATGAGCAGCGGTCCAATAGTACCGATTGCTCTTGAAAAAGAAAATGCCGTGGAAGATTACAGAAAATTAATAGGGGCAACCGATCCAAATGATGCCGAAGAAGGTACCATAAGAAAACTTTTTGGCGAATCGAAAGCCGTAAATGCCGTTCACGGCTCGGATTCCGTAGAAAACGGCGAGCTTGAAACAAGATTTTTCTTTAGCAGAAGTGAGACGATTTTGTAGTTCATGTGTCATTGTAAAAAGAAGTTCTGATAAATTTGAAACAGATATTTGCCTCGCTGAATTTGTTTCAGCTTCAAATAGTATTCAATATTCAGAATTTTTAATAAATAAATTACAATTACGTTCTTACTAAATAATGCTAAAAAAGCTCGAAACAATAAAAAGCAGCAAGGTTTATAAAAACCCATGGTGGGAATACAGGCTGGACAAGTACCGTATGCCTTCGGGCAATATAGAAGAATATCATTATGTTTATACTGCCGGCTCCACTTTTGTTATACCGGTTCTGCCTGACGGAAAGTTTGTAATGACACGCCAGTACAGGTATCTCGTGCAGAAAGAAAGCATTGAGTTCCCGGGAGGGGGTCTTGCAGGCGGTCTGACACCAGAGGAAAACGCCCGGTGCGAACTGCTCGAAGAAGCAGGATGCGAAGCAGACTCATTGAAATATATCGGAGAGTTCAACCCTTACAACGGCGTTACCTGTGAAATATGCAAAGTATATCTTGCGGAGCATCTTACTAAAAAAGAAGCACAACCGGAAGAATCAGAACAATTCGAGGTTTTCAGCCTGACTGAAGAAGAATTAACAGAAAAAATCAAGAAAGGTGAAATATGGGACGGAATGACACTCGCGGCATGGTCGCTGTATTTATACTCAAGGCATTAGCTGCGGCATTATTATTTCTATTGGCTGCCGGCGGTTTGAATGCTCAAAACCGCAGTGGCGATAAGCCCGTTAAAGGAGAGAAAGAAAAATTTACTTTTAAAGTACTCCAGCGATATACTCCGGGCAGGGCGCATGTCTATCATTATTCTCAGAAAGACACTGTTATACGTGTTTTCAGCGATGATTCCGAAAAACGCTTTCAAAGGCAGGTTGACTACTTTTTCACGATTGTTGCAGAGGAAGGGCCTGAAGACGGTTTCATAAACGTTGATGTTAAAATCGATTCCATGCGCTACCGTATGGAAGAAGGCAATGCTGTTTTTTCATATAATTCTCAGGAAGAGATCGGCAGCACCGGCATCGAATTTGACGATATGGAAAAATACAACGTTCCCCTTGGCAGAATGTTCGAAATGACACTTTCTCCATACGGCGAAGCAACCGAATTCAAAGGTGAAAATCTCAAATGGATTCGCGACTATGTCGAAGACGGAAAAGAAATGATAAGCGAAAAAAAGTATTTTATGTGGATGGACGGTCTCTCTGACAATAACCTTGCGCATCTTGCCGATGTCAGAAAAATTGAAGTGCCTTTAGGTTTTTTGAAAATAGATACCACATGGCAGACCCCTGTTGATTTAAGAATCGGCGGTTATGACTTCTCCGGCGAAACTACTGCCCTCATCAAAGATTACGAAACGGCAGCCATCTTCATTACCGCCGGCATTGACAGCCTTTCTCTTGTGCAAAAGCGTTCACAGTTCTATGCCATTAAGGAAATGGTTGACATCACGGATGCAAAAATCGAAAATTCCAGTATGGAAGTTATCATAAACCATCTCGGCACGGTTGATATGACCCTCATCAAGGCGGAAGCCGTTTTGGACGCAGCCGTTAAGCAGGAATACTTTAAAGAATACATCTTCACTGAGATGAAATGGGAGCTGATCGGGAGATATAAGTACTAAATTCGCAATTTTTCTATTCTATTTTTGTGATTGATGCCCGGCAAGCCTAAGGTACCGGGCATTTTTTTTCTTTTGCTTTCTTTCTATGGCTGCTTGCGCTGTTTCTTTTGCTTTTTACTCATTTCCAAACTTTGATTTGGGAATGTATTTATTTTATATCTTCTTTTTAATCTACTGTTTAAAATTTTATTATAGCTTATGAAACGGAGTTTCCCGGGATATTGTCCTTTCCAAATCGGAGTTTGGAAAGGAGGCGGCTTTATGCCGCTTTTCAGCTTGCTGAAGCTCAGCTTCAGCGGAGAATTTCCTTACCAAGATTAGTTCAATGATAAACAAAATCTATACAAACTTTGATGTTTTTGGCAGCGATTCTACTATTGAAAGCAGAATCTTATTTATTGAATCGGATGTTTTGAAATGCTTCAGCACCCGCGGGTCTATACGGACATAGCCGTTCTCTTCTGCTATTCTTGCCGCATATTTACCTCGCACCCCATCCGAAAAATCATATTCCGGCTGCATCTCTTCAATATTTTCGTTATCCTTGTTCATATTCTTTCTTTTCTTTTTTGGTTGCTGTTCTTGGGCTTATTATTCTGATTGTATCATTTTCATCTGTATGAGCCACCACAAGCAGTCTGCCTCTTGCGGACATACCGACTGTGACATATCTTTCTTCATTAACCGAATGAAGCGGGTCGTTTATTGTAACCGAAAGAAAATCGGCAAAGACTGTTTCTGCTTCTTCGAAACTTACTCCGTGCTTTTTTCTGTTTACCCCCGCTTTTGTATTATCCCACTCGAAAGTCATAATTTTTTGCCGTATTCATTGCTTTCTTTTTTGCTTTTAAACGGAAACGCAAGCGGGGATTATTAATTGTTTTAGCAATGCATCGGGTTTTAGCGGCTAACATGCAATTATTAGCAAACTGCGTATTTCATTTCTATGGCTGTTTGCGCTGTTTCGAGGATTTTTTTCTCATTCCTAAGCTGTGCTTGGGAATGCAGCCTTTCAGCTTGCTAAAGCTCAGCTTTAGCGGAAAGATTCCTTACCAAGCGCAGCTTAGTAAGGAGGAATAATATATAATTGCTGACGTAATATGTTTTTCTTTCTATGGCTGTTTGCGGTATTTCTATGGCTGTTTGCGCTGTTTCGAGGATTTTTTTCTCATTCCTAAGCTGTG
>CAZOBD010000088.1:0-5853 GCA_964577665.1 uncultured Hyphomicrobiales bacterium | reverse complement strand
AGGAATAATATATAATTGCTGACGTAATATGTTTTTCTTTCTATGGCTGTTTGCGCTGTTTCCTTTTCTTCCTCTCATTCCCAAACTCCGATTTGGGAATGTATTTATTTTATATCTTCTTTTTAATCTACTATTTAAAATTTTGTTATAGATTGTGAAACGGAGTTTCCCGGGATATTGTCCTTTCCAAATTGGAGTTTGGAAAGGAGGAGAAAGCACAGCTTAGTAAGGAGAGAATATTTCTTTATTTATATTTAATATTTCTTTATTATAATATATTAAATCATAATATTGAATATCTCTTGCACTATTCTGAATAGACACATCTACGTTCTGAAGAGTAACATCTATGTTCTGAATTATTACTGCTATGCATAAAATTTAATTTTGAAAAATAAAAATATTTTATTATATTATTTAAAAAGTATCTTAAATACCATAGGAGATTATTATGCCTTCTACAAAACCTATCTTAAGAGAATATACGCTCGATGATCTGGATATGATGGAGCGTGCACAGGTGTTCCATGATAATTTTGGAACGGATAAGGCGCTTTTTACGGCGGCATTTCCTCATCTGGCAGACCCCTTCCAAGCTGATTTCCAAACGGCGATTGATGATGCGGACGCAATACCTTCAGGTGCGGAGGTGGATGCAGAAATAAGAGTGCTCACGGAAGAACTTGATGCGCTGCTGGAGCTTGGCAGAAAGGCGATGCAGAAATTATTTACGTATGCCGATGTAACTTTTGGCTCGGCGGCAAAAACTAATACGTTTGGGAAGCCAAGATACCAGAAGGCACGATATTCTCAATTGAAAATGAAGGAATTACTTGAGACAGGACACCGAAAAGCATCGGAAACGGCTAATGAAACGGCGCTGACGGCTGCCGGATATACGCCGGCGGATATTGCAGAGCTGGCTTCACTTCGTGACCAGATAGATGCGAAAAATGCAGAACAGGAAGACCTGAAATCGGGACGCTATGAAAAAACTGAACTTAGAATTAAGGCATTTAATGAAGTGTGGGGATATATGGTGAAGATAAATCAGGCGAGCAAGGTAGTGTTTGCCGACAGCCCGGCAAAGCTAACGGAATATCTGCTTTACCCTTCGGTTCATCATGATTTGCCGAAACCGCAGGGATTAACGGCTGTAACAGATCCTGTTGAGCCGCTGACCGCCAATCTTGCGTGGGATGAAGTTGCAGGTGCGGAAAGCTATAAAATATATGTGTCGGTAGTAGATTTAGGAGAGCCGTCAGGAGAATATACGGTGCAAGGAGAAGTAGAAACGAATATGTACGACGCCGCAATGACGGCAGGGAAAAGAAATTACTGGAAAGTGCGCGCCTTTAATGAGACGGCGTCGAGCGATTATTCGGATGAGGTATTTTTAGAGGCGTGAGTATTATTATTAAGTTCAAAAATCTTTGTAAATCCGGTGTGTTTTTCTTAAATTGTTCTTTAGTAACATCTTAAAAGGACAAAAATGGGAAAAACGGCGGAAAAAAAAGAGCTTGTATGCGCGCACTGCGGAGATCTTTGCAGGGATGACTCCGTAAAAAAAGGCGAACTGGTCTTCTGCTGCACGGGCTGCCTTTTCGTATATGAAATGCTTCAAAATGAAGAACTTGAAGACGTTTACGAGCTGACGAAACAGGCAGGCATAAAACCGAAAGCCCTGAAAGAAGGCGAGTATGCCTTCCTTGATGATAAAAAAGTACAGGAAAAGCTGCTGAACTACTCCATAAACGGCAGGGCAAAGATAACTTTATATCTGCCCAATATTTACTGCAGTGCGTGCATCTGGCTTTTGGAAAATTTATTCCGCCTCGATAAAGGCATTGAGGAATCCAAAGTAAACTTTCTGAAAAAAGAAATAGCGATAGTGTACGACGAGGAAAAGACATCCCTCCGAAAAATAGCGGAACTGCTTGCCTCGCTTGGATATGCCCCGAAATTGAATCTGGGAGACATGGAAAAAAAGAAGCCGAAGAATCCCAATATGCCGCTGTATATAAAACTGGGAGTGGCGGGCTTCAGTTTTGGCAACGTGATGCTCCTCGCATTTCCGGAATACCTTTCCGGCGGAAGCTATGAGCCGGAAATAATGAATTTTATCCGGTATTTGATACTGATTTTTGCCATACCGACGCTGTATGCCGCTTCTGATTATTTCAAATCTGCCTGGAAGGGACTGAAACTAAGACACATAAACATAGATGTACCCATAAGTATCGGCATTATAACGCTTTTTGCCCGGAGCGCCCACGATATACTGGCGGGAGCGGGTCAAGGGTTTATCGATTCGATGGCTGGACTGGTGTTTTTCCTTCTGATAGGGCGGCTTTTCCAGCAAAAGACATACCACAGGCTCTCCTTTGACAGGGATTACAAATCCTTTTTTCCGCTGACAGTTCTCAAAAAAAACGGAACGGGTCAAAAATATGTAACAATAAGCGAAATACTGCCGGGAGATACTATCTTAATAAGAAATAACGAGTTAATACCTACGGATTCGGTTCTTTTAAGTGAGAAAGCATATCTCGACTACAGTTTTGTAACCGGCGAAAGTATGCCGGTGGAAGTCGAAAAGAACGGAAAGATTTACTCAGGAGGAAGGCTTTCCGGCGCGACGGTGGAAATACAAGTTATGAAGCCGTTTAAGCAAAGCTATCTGACGGAACTCTGGAACAGCAATAAGATAGGCTCGGCAAGCGAAAGCTATATGTCCCGTCTGTCGAACACAGCAGCTAAATACTTTACGATATTGGTGCTTGGAATAGCGTCGGCGGCTCTATTTTACTGGCTGCCGATTGACTCTGCAACGGCATGGAATGCATTCACAGCGGTGCTGATTATAGCATGTCCATGTGCCCTTGCATTAACAATACCATTTACTTACGGCACAGCGATGAGGGTATTCGGAAATAAGAAATTCTTTTTAAAGAATGATAAAATAGTAGAATATTTATCAAAAATTGATACAATTATTTTTGATAAAACCGGCACACTAACTGATGTGAGAAAAAGCACACTGCAATACGAAGGGAAAAAGCTGTCGGAGGAAGAAAAAGGACTGATAAAAAGCGCCGTAAAGAACTCGACGCATCCCATTAGCCGGATGATATTTGAATATCTCGGAGGCGGGGAAAGCGAAGATGCGGATTCCTACGAAGAGCTGCCGGGCAGCGGACTTGAGGCTTACATAAAGGGCAGATATGTACGCATCGGCAGTGTTAAGTGGGTCGGGGCGGCTATTCCAAATTTCTCAAAAGAAGTTGAGACAGAGAAACTTTCCGGCTTTTCCCGCGAATCGAGCGCTTTTATATCGATAGACAATGAATATAAAGGAAATTTTCTGGTAAAGACACATTACAGAGAAAAAACAGGTGATTTGCTAAAAAAACTAAAAGAGCAATACGAAGTAGTAATACTGTCAGGAGACCGCGATACGGAGCAAGAGGCTCTCGAAAGGATGTCAGGGGGCGGCGTAAAAATGCACTTTAATAAACTGCCTGACGAAAAGCTCCATTTTGTAAGAGAACTCCAAAAAAGCGGAAAGCATGTCTTAATGACGGGAGACGGATTAAACGACGCGGGTGCGCTGCAGCAGGCTGATGCAGGCATTGCGGTAACAGACGAAACGTCAAACTTTACTCCGGGCGCCGATGCCATTCTACAGGCAGATTCACTGAATATTTTAACCAAATTTTTAAATCTCTCGAAGAGGAGCTTTGCAACGGTACTTATGAGCTTCGGAATATCAATAACGTATAATACAATTGGGATGTACTTTGCTGTCCAGGGGCTTCTATCGCCGTTATTTGCAGCAGTGCTGATGCCGATTAGTTCAATTAGCGTAGTTCTTTTCACAGTGGGCAAAGTAAATCTGGATGCAAGGATTATCGGCTTGAAAAAATGAAGGTTAGAAGATTTAAAAGACAACACATAAAAGCAAAAAACGTCATTCTTTTTAAAAATATCATTGAGTTCATTATCTTTTTAAAAAATATTATGTTTATGAAGTTCAAACATTTGCTTTCTCTAATTTTTCTAATGATTTTTTATTCTGCCAATGCGCAGATAAATACGGAGATTTATAGAAAAATAAATCCCGATCCGGGATTCACAAATACATTTTATATCGGGGGTGATTACGAATCGGGTAATACAAATTACACGCGTTTTGTTTTCGGATATGCGGCGGATTATTATTTTTATCCGATGTATCTTTTCACTACCAGCGACATATCATACAAAGAAGGGAACAACGAAATAATTTCCAGCACCGGCTTAATATATGCCAAAGCGGAATTCAGAATAAATGATATTATTTACCCGGAAGTCTTCTTTCAGCGGAATTTCAACAAAAGCAAAAAGATAAAAGACCGCAACCTTTTCGGCGGCGGAGCACGCTGGCATATCCTCGGAATCAACCCTGAAGAAGATTCTCTGAATAAATTCAACATTTTCTTAGGCGCCGGAGCTATGTCGGAATATGAAAATTACTATCACAACATAGAAGATTCGAGGGTGCTTTTCCGCTCTACCAATTACCTGAATATCCGATGGAAATTGAAAGAGCAGCTCGAATTGCACTCCACCACCTATTTTCAGTTTGATTTTTCAAATATTGATGATTACCGCATTTTGACCGAGTTCAGCCTTATTTTCGCTATAATTGATAATTTTAAATTCACTTTGCAGTTGAAGGATTTTTACGATAACATTCCCCTTCCCTCTACCGAGGCAAATGACCTTAGGATCGAAAACAGAATAAGTTTTGAGTTTTAATATATAAATTTAAGAATAAGCGATAATGATAGAAATACAAAACTGGGGAACAATCGAATACATCGAAGCATGGGAACGGCAAAAATCGCTCGCAGCAGAAATCCGGAAGAACCGAGGAAAGCACGTTTTAGCGCTTTGCCGGCACCATCCTGTTATCACAATAGGGCGTGCCGGCGGAAGAAATAATATTGTATGCCATCCCGAACTTTTAGAAAAAGCAGGCATAAGCATTGTGGAAACAGACAGAGGCGGAGATATTACCCTACACAGCCCCGGCCAGCTTGTCGGATATACCATTTTTGACCTTAGCTCTTTAAAGGAAGATTTGCATTGGTTTTTAAGGGAAATAGAAGCAGGCATTATTGAAGCTATTGCAAAATTTGGGTTAAAAGGCAGCCGCGTAGAAGGAATGACAGGGGTTTGGATTGAAGAAAGCAGAAAGATATGCGCTATCGGCATGCACTGCTCACGCTGGGTAACATCCCACGGATTTGCTTTGAATGTAAACAATGATTTAAGTCTTTTTTCTTATATTATTCCCTGCGGCATAAAAGGGAAAGCAGTAACCTCAATTAGTGAAGAGACTGGTAAGCAGACAGATTACCTGCAAGTCGAAAAGACAGTATCGGAAATTTTTACGAAATATTTCGAAAAATAATTTGGAATTTCAATAAAGTTTTATTATTTTCGTTGTGCTTTAATAAGAAGCAAAAGCGAAAGTAGCTCAGTTGGTAGAGCATAACCTTGCCAAGGTTAGGGTCGCGAGTTCGAGTCTCGTCTTTCGCTCGACGGTTTTACCGTCATTTCCTCTTTATGCTGCATGCCTTGCTGTCATTCCCCCCGATGGCGAGGCATCTTTTTTTTGAAATTTTCGCATCCTAAAATATAAAAAGTTAAATTGGTGCTTATTATGAGATAAAAACAAACATGATTAGTGAAAATACACAAGGGGATGATTATTTGGGAGTTAATGCAAAACAGAGTTTTGAAAGAAAAGTACATTCCCAAATCGGAGTTTGGGAATGAGATGTAAAATTGAAATCATGTATGTCA
>CAZOBD010000087.1:0-16047 GCA_964577665.1 uncultured Hyphomicrobiales bacterium | reverse complement strand
CATGATTTTGGGAAATACATAAGGGGATGTTTATTTTTGAAAAAGTTGAAAAATTTAGATCATGGTTGTCATTCCGGCTGAAGCGGAGCGGAATGCCGGAATCTCACGAATGAAGATCTCCTAATTCGAGATTCCGCAACAAGTGCGGAATGACAAGATTCAATTTTCTCGAAGCAACAAATAAACAGATGAAACATATATTTACAATAATATTATATTTTGCCGCATCCTGCTGCGCTCTATCGCAGGGCATAATAGCTAATCAGGTTGTATCTTTTACTCCGGGCGGGGGACAGAACTCAGGTCAGGCGCCGGAGTATTTCCCGGAAAATATTTTTAAACTTCCGCCTGAAACGGCAGGAAAAAATTTTCAGGCAGCCGACCCCAAAGATATTTGTTCTATCGGACTTGGGGGCGAAATAGTGCTTTCTTTCAAAGACGGAGAAGTAATAGACGGTCAGGGTCCGGATTTCACGATTTTTGAGAATGCTTTTGTCAATCCGCTTACGGGAAAGATTTTCGCCGAACCTGCAAAAGTAGCTGTCAGCGAAGACGGAATCAACTTCGTGGAGTTTCCCTTCGATTCGCTTACTTTAGAAGGTTGTGCAGGCACACACTGGGTAAACGGAAAAGGCAGCCCCTTCAATCCCGATGAAAGCGGCGGCGATCAGTTTGATTTGGCTGATATTGGCATATACAGCATACGCTATGTAAAAATAACCGATATTTCACGAATACTTTTAGAAAATTCCGATCATCCATTTTACGATCCAATAATAAGCGGTTTCGATCTGGACTGTGTCGTCGGACTTAATACGCAGCATGCTGCCGATGTTGATGAAAAATCAGCAAACGGGTTTCTTTGGAAAGAAGAAAATGGTAGCATTTTAATTGAGACAAATAATGCCACCGGCGAGAAAACTCTTGAAATATACTCTCTTTACGGGAGATTAATCCTGAAAAGAAGATTTGTCAACAGTATTCATATAAATTTAAAATATCCATCGGGCATTTATTTTGCAAGAATAATTTCCGGCGGCAGATTTTTTGTAAAAAGAATTATTTTATGATACTTCAGAAGCAGCCAATATAAGGATAATCATTGGAGGATATGATTATTTAAAACATCCATGATTAGGAAAAACACACAAGCGGATGGCTATTTTAGAAATCAATATCATTGCGACGCGAAAAGATGTTGGACACCTTAAAGGTGTCCAACATCTGAAAATAGAATCCCTCCCTGCCCCTCCCTTTTAAAAAAGGGAGGGAGAAAAGACAAAATAATTCCCCCTTATTTATAAGGGGGTTAGGGGGATCTTCTTTTTCAGAAAAACATTTCTACTACATTTTTTTTACGCAAATATCCCTTTTTTGAAATTTTCGGGTAATGTCAGGAGGGAAGGGGAAGGCTCTAAGAAAGTAAGAAAGTAAGAAGGATATAAATAAAAAACATTTTGCCTGCCTAATTTAATATTTTCTAAAAATACTTTCTGTTCTTGTCTAATTATTTTAGCTGTTATTAAATAAATTTTTAGAAACTAAAAATTTTGTTGCTTAGTTTACGTTTTATTATTAAATTAATTAAGTAAAGACAACAAAAAAATGATTTTTAATAAACAGCAGGAAACGTATTATGCTTAGTCAGGCAGTACAGGATTATTTAAAAACAATATACAAACTTCAAGAGCACGGTCTTGTATCCACTACCGAGATAGCCAAAGAAATGAAAGTATCGGGTGCATCCGTTACGGGAATGCTTAAGCGCCTTGCAAACATGAATTTAGTTGATTATAATTCATATAAAGGGGTCAAACTTACGGAATCCGGCGAAAAAATTGCGCTGGAGATCATCCGCCACCACAGGCTTCTTGAGCTATACCTAAAAGAAATAATGGGTTTTTCTTTGGAGAAAGTTCACGAGGAAGCCTGCCGTTTGGAGCATTACATTTCAGAAGAGTTTTCGGACAAAATAAATGAAATGCTGGGTAATCCCGAGTTTGATCCTCACGGCCATCCCATACCTACTAAAGAAGGACAAATGCCAATTGAAGACTTAATATCTCTGACGGAAATAAATGCAGGTACAAAGGTTGAGATAAAAAGACTTGTGGATACGGATAAAAAACTTCTTGCTTATCTTGAAGAAATGGAGCTCGTTCCCGGTACAGACCTGAAAATAGTTGAAAAGGCGCCTTTCAACGGCCCCTTGACCATAGCATATAACGGAAAAAAAGAAATAATAGGCAATGAAGTTGCCAAGAATATTTTCGTCGAGGAATCCGTCAATTAAAACGGGTTAATGAAAATTATTTTTCTATATTATCTTCCTGCGGGATATCCCTCATGCGGTATCCTACGCCTCTGATGCTCTGGATAAGAGGTTTGCTTCCGTCGTCGCTTTCAATTTTTGAGCGCAGCCTTTTGATGTAAACATCTATGATATTCGATTCAGGGTCGAAATTGTGTTTCCATACATGCTGGGTTATCGTACTGCGGCTGAGTATTCTGTTTTTATTACGGATAAGATATTCCAGCAGCGCATATTCTTTTGTAGTAAGTTCTATTTCTTTTCCGAAGCGGTAAGCAAGATGTGAAACCGTGTCGAGTACAAGGTCTCCGCAATGCAGTTTTGTTGACTTTTCGGGACTGGATCGGCGGAGAATGGAACGAAGACGTGCCGCAAGCTCTTCAAAACTGAATGGTTTGGGAAGGTAATCGTCGGCTCCCATGTCCAAGCCTTGTACGCGGTCTTCGGTAGTGCCGCGTGCGGTCAGCATAAGAACAGGGGTTGAAACTCCGGCATCGCGCAGTTCCTTCAGCACAGTAAAGCCGTCTTTTCCCGGAAGCATTACGTCAAGGAGAACGGCATCAAACTGATTGTTCATTGCCATTTCTAATCCGGTTATGCCGTCAGGAGCAGTTTCCACTATATAGCGCTCCTCTTCGAGGCCGTTTTTTATAAAACTTGCTACTTTTCTTTCATCTTCGATAACAAGAATTCTCATGGAGTCACCCTTTTTATGTGCATCAAATATTTTATGTTCAAAGTATATTCTGTACTTTTATTAATCAGTTTTATTAGCAAAAAAAAAGAAAAAAATAATTCAACATTTATATATTATTAATTTAATAATAATTTATGAAAAATACATGAAAAAATTAATTTTTTTTGAAAAAATATTTTTAATCGATAATATGGCTTAAAACCAAGGAGTTTTTCAGTAAAATCATAAGAATAAATCTATTAAGCCGTTCAATGAAAAATTAAATGGCAGTCTTGTAATTTAAATGATTAATAAAAGACAATTAAATGTTTTTTTATAAGATGATGTAAAAAAAGTGATTAGGTTTTAAATTTTTATCAATAAATTAGGCATACTGTACGAGGCGATCTCTTTCAAAGCTGACAACAACACCGCCTCCGGCTTATTAAAATTCTCAACAGAAATTACAATTATTAAGGTTTTGAAAAGAAAAGTTATTATAAATAAGCGGAATTTGATATATTTGTATTTACTCTGAAACGGATTTTACAGGTTTTGATATGAAAATTACGGATATACTGAACATCGAATCAACTGCAATAGATATAAAGGTCGAGAGCAAATCCGATCTTCTGGATAAGATGATAGAGCTTGCTGCTAAGTCCGATAAAATAAAAAATTTAGACGAAGCACGCAGAGAAATTTTCGAGAGAGAAAAAATTTTATCGACAGGGGTTGGTAAAGGCATTGCGCTCCCTCATGCCAAAACTGATGCTATCACCGAAATAACCTGCTCCGTAGCCGTTCTAAATCCGCCTGTTGATTACGAGTCTCTTGACGGCAATCCTGTTGATATTTGTTTTCTGCTTCTCGGCAGGGAAAACGATGTGGGTAATCATCTCCGTCTTCTCAGTAAAATATCCCGCTATCTCAATCAGGCGGCTTTCCGCAGCAAACTTAAAGAATGCATTAATCCGCAGCAGATAATCGACCTTTTTGCAGAATCAGACACTGATGATTAATTGTTTTATTTATTCTGAAGTTTTGCAGCAATTTCTCTTAAAAGAATTTACAGAATAAAAAAGAAATTTCACCTGCTTTCAATTACCAAGCCGTCGTAAGCCAGTTTAATATTCTCCGGCAGTTCTTTTTCACATTCCTCATGTTTTATTTCATGGGCGGAATGAATGAGATATGTTGTTTCGGGCTTTAATCTTTCGGCTGCTTCTATTGCCTGCGCAATGCTGAAATGAGTTGAGTGCGGCGTGTATCGGAGGGCATCTATTATCAGATAATCCAGCCCCGTGAGCATTTCCATGGAGTCTTCGGGAATGAAATTCGTATCGGTACAAAATGCAAAATTCCCTATCCTGAAGCCTAAGACGTCCAGTTTGCCGTGCTTCAGGGGAACAGGATTGAAATGTATGCCGCTTGCATCGAAAGCCTGCTTGTCGATTATGACAGGCTCAACCATAGGAACGCCGCCGCCGCGCTGCTCCGTTTCGCCGAAAGCATAGAAAAATGATCGCTTCAAACGAACCAAGGTATCGTCGGTTAGGTAAAGAGGCATAGCCCGTCTGCTGGTAAAATTCAAAGCGCGTATATCGTCAAATCCCCCGATATGATCGAAATGCGAATGTGTGTAAACAATCCCGTCCAGGCGGTCAACACCTGCCCGGAGAAGCTGCTGGCGGAAGTCGGGGGATGTGTCAATCACCGCTTTTGAATCTTCCGATTCTATCAATAATGAAGTCCTCAGCCTTTTGTCCCGCGGATCATCCGATGTGCAGGTAGGGCACTTACATCCTATTGTAGGTATTCCCGTTGATGTTCCGCTGCCTAAAATTGTAAATTTATATGTCATAATTTTTGCTTTTAAATAGTAAATATGAGGAATCTAAGTAAAAAATATTGAAAAAATTTCTCAGAGCTGCTCTCCCGCGTGATATGAACTTCTTACGAGCGGGGCAGATTCAACATGCTCGAACCCCATCTCCAGCCCGGCTTTTTTAAATTCGGCAAATTCCGAAGGAGTTACGAAGCGGCTCACAGGCAGATGCTCTTTCGTAGGCTGGAGATACTGCCCTATCGTTAAAATGCTTACTCCGATGTCAGCCAGTTGGTGCATTACATCCAAAACTTCATCGTTTCTTTCACCGCAGCCGACCATTATGCCCGTTTTGGTTCGCAGCCCGAATTCCTTAGCATCTTTCAATAGCTCCAGAGATTTTTCATAGTCTGCCTTTGGCCTGACTGATGCATACAGCCGGGGCACTGTTTCAACGTTGTGATTCAGAATATCAGGCATAGATTTGAATACTATAGTGTAATGCTCTTTTTTACCCAAGAAATCGGGTATCAAAACTTCAATTGTAGTTTCAGGATTCAGCTTTCTTGTTTCCAGAACCACCCTCTTCCAGTGATCGGCGCCTCCGTCCGGCAGGTCATCGCGGGTTACTGAAGTAATCACGGTATGTTTCAAAGTCATCTGCTTCACCGATTCGGCAACATTTTTCGGTTCATCAGGATCTGGGGGCATAGGCTTTTCTGATTTTATGGCGCAAAAGCGGCAGTTGCGGGTGCAGACATCTCCAAGTATCAAAAACGTTGCCGTTCCGCTGCTCCAGCACTCGCCGATATTTGGACATCTTGCTTCCTCGCAGACGGTGTGAAGGGACTTGACACGCATCATGTTTCGTATTTTTTTGACTTCGCCGCCCGAAGGCATCTGCACCTTTAGCCACTCAGGCTTCCTTTCCTTTATAATGCCTGTCTCTGCCGGTTTGTCTTTAAATGTCATTATCTCCGGTCCAGTATTTCATACACAACACTTTTACCAAACGCAATATACGAAAAATCAGTCAGTTGTTAAAGTTGAGAAATTCAAAAGGAAGTGTTTTTTTCAGAAAGATTACAGGCGCCTGCAAAGTGTCAGGCAGCTTAAAGTGTATTATATAACAGAAAAAGATCATTTTAAAATTGCCGATTCAATATTATCACAATTTGCATAAATGCCTTTTCAGCCAACAATCAAACTGGTATTTATCTCTTAATACAGGCAAGATATTTCTTTAATCCATTGTATCTTTATATTTAGCTAAAACATAAGATTAAACGAATAATTAAATATTATTCATAATATTATTGTATAGTAATTTTTATCATTTTTTTTATTAACTTAATGCCATGAAAATTAATTAAGAATAAATAATCATTAATAAAGTCAGGAATCAAGTGAAAAAAGCAAATCTTGATTACACCATAAAGGCAAGGCTTCCCATCACAGTCATAATTGTCCTGATGGCTTTTACGGTTACCTACTTTGTTTCCCGTTCCGAGCGGGACGGCTTGGGCTACGAGCCTGACCAGCCCGTTAACTACTCCCACAAGCTCCATGCGGGCGATCTGCAGATAGACTGCAAGTACTGCCACATTGCCGTGGACAAAGGCAGACACGCAAGCGTTCCCTCTGTGGATATCTGCATGAACTGCCATACAATTGCAAAAGTTGACAGCCCGGAGATACAAAAGCTGACGGCTTATTATAAAAACAACAAGCCCCTGCCCTGGGAGCAGATTCATAAAACCCCCGAATACTGCTATTTCAATCACAGTGTCCACATAAACAAAGGAATCGATTGTGAAAACTGCCACGAAGCCGTAGAGCGGATGGAAAAAGTCTCTCAGGTGCATTCGTTCACTATGGGAAGCTGTCTTTTCTGTCACAGGCATCCCGTTGAAAAAATGCCGCAGTTCGATTCTCTCTTTAAGGCAGGCGGATTTCAAAACGGACCTACGCACTGCGGAGCCTGCCATAGATAATTTTGGAGCCTAAATGATGAAAAATATATCAAAAAATACGGAAAGCACGCGGAAGTTCCTGAAAACAACAGGACTAACCGCTGCCGCCGCTGCTTTTTTCACTTTACTGCCTGCACATCTTTTTTCTAAAAGGGGCTGGACGAAATCTAATATCACCGTAAAGCCCCATCCTCTCGCCATCAAAAGAAATAAAAGAGGTTAAGCCGGATGAATAAACCAAACGAAATAAACATAAGAAAAGCCGAATTTCCCGAATCAGTAACCGAAAAATTCGACCTTGAAAAACTTCCTGACTCCTCAAGACGGAAGTTCCTCGGACTTATCGGCGCTTCTACCGCTTTCGCTGTTGCCGGCTGTACCGATTACCGGGAGAAGGGCAAAATAGTTCCCTATAATCAGAAACCAGAAGAAGCAATAGCCGGTCAGGCGGAGTATTATGCTACAACCATTAATATTGACGGTATTCCCTACAGCGCCCTTGTGAAAACACGGGAAGGAAGGCCCATTAAAATCGACGGGAACCCCGAAGACCACGTGAATCAGGGGAAAATAACCGCTGCGGGACAGGCGTCAATTTTGAGCCTTTATGATCCCGACCGTTTGAAGGAACCTCAAGGCGTTAAGGGCGGAAAAATCGAGCTTTTTAAAAGCGACGAAGTTAGAAAATCTTGGGAAGATATTGATAAAACAGTTATCGAATCTTTGAAGAAAGCTGACCGCGAAGGAAAAGAGATTGCAATAGTGGCACACACCAATTATTCTCCCACACAGGCAAGGCTTTTTAAGGAATTTAAGGAAAAATACAAGACGGCAAAAGTATATACTTATGATTTTTTTAATGACACTCCCCGCCAAAAAGTATGGGAGATGTGCTTCGGCAAAAAGAGTTTTCCTTTGGTCAGATGGCACAAAGCAAAAACTGTGGTGCTTCTCGAAGCCGACATCCTCGGAAACGAAGGAATTATTCCGAAAAACATCAGGCAGATTATGCAGAATAGAAATGTCGATAACTTGGACAGCTTCAGCCGTATTTACTGCTTTGAAGCGGCTATGTCGCTGACCGGAATGGCTGCCGATTACAGAATAAAAATTACTCCGGAAGCGCATACCGAACTGCTCAAGGCTTTGATTAATGAAGTAATATCTAAAAGCGGTATTAAATACGAAGTATATCCATCAGAATTAAAAGGATATAAACTCGTCAAAATCGCTGAAAAGTACGGACTGCCTAAAAAGAAACTTGAATTACTTGCCGGTGAGTTAATAGAAAACAAAGGCAAATCAATAGTTTATGCCGGGGATAAAATGCCCGTTTCGGTGCATATACTGACAAACTTTTTAAATGAAATTTTGGACAGCAAAGATGGTTTCTGCGTTAACCACAAAGCTGTGCGTTTTTCGATGCCTTCTTCCTTAGAAGAGATGGAAGCTCTTGTGAAAAATATGAAAAACGGCAAAACAGAAATGGTCATCCATTTTGACAGCAATCCCGTTTTCCACCTGCCTGATGATTTGGGATATACCGCAGCATTGGAAGAAGTTCCCGTAAAAATTTCATTGTCGGTAAACCCAAGCGAAACCGAAGAACTCTGCAATATAAAACTGCCCGTAAATCACGATTTGGAATCCTGGGGCGATTTTCAAATAGTATCTCGCTTGGTATATATGCGTCAACCCCTGATAGCGCCCCTTTTCAACACAAGAGAAAAAGAAGCGGTTCTTTTGAATTGGATGAGTGGTACACCTGAAGAGTACAGCGAATTCATCTATCATGATTATCTTAAGAAGAACTGGCGGGAAAATGTTTTCTCTCAAGCTAATACCGTTTTTCCTTTCGAAGCTTTCTGGAAGGCTTCCGTTCATGACGGTTTTGCCAAAGCCGGCGGCAGCGGTTTTCAGCTTTGTCCTTATAAAACAGGCGAAAAAGAAATATCCGATATTATTTCTTCAGAAGAAAAACAGAACGGTTTCAATATTGCAGCGCTAAAAGAAGCAAAGGATATTACCAAAAAAGACTTTACACTTATTTTAAGCAAAAATTATTTCCTCGGGGACGGCAGATATGCCAACAACGGCTGGCTGCAGGAAATACCCCACCCGGTAACGAAAATCTCATGGGATAACTATGCGCTAATGTCAACAATTACTGCCAGAAAACTTGGCGTATGGAAGGATGACATTGTTGAAATTAGCATTAATGGCAGAAAAATAAAAATGCCTGTTATGAACCAGCCCGGCATGGCAGACGGCGTAATACAGATAGAGCTGGGATACGGCAGATGGAACGCCGGAGCCGCAGGAAACGATGTCGGCAGAAACGCAAATGTTCTTCTCAGCAAAAAAGGCGGCATAAGTGATTTTATTTTCACAGGCGTTTCTGTTAAGAAGACCGGAGAAAAATATAAGCTCGTAACGATGCAGGAGCATCATGCCCTCGACTACGAATTTCTGAAAGAAAAGCATCTTTCAAGAAAAATAATCCGCGAAGGCACGGTTGAGCAGTACAAACACCATCCTCATTTTCTGCATGAGAAACACCATGAACTGAAAAACTACTACCCAGACAGAAAATATGAAGAAGTGAAATGGGCTATGGTGATTGACCTTAACAAGTGCACAGCCTGCGGGAACTGCGTAGCCGCCTGCAATGTGGAAAACAATATCCCGGTCGTCGGCAAAGACCAGTGCGGCAAAGGCAGGGAAATGCAGTGGGCAAGGATTGACCGCTACTATTCGGGTACTCCCGAAGATGCCGTTGCAAGCAATCAGCCCGTTTACTGCTATCAGTGCGACCTTGCACCATGCGAAAATGTATGTCCCGTTGTTGCGACAAACCACAGCACTGACGGCATAAACCAAATGGTTTACAACCGATGCGTAGGTACACGATACTGCGCCAACAACTGCCCCTATAAAGTAAGAAGATTTAATTTCTATGATTTCCGCGACCATTTTAAAGACGGCTATTTTTATGAGGACAGCCTAAAGCTCTTGAACAATCCCGAAGTAACGGTGCGCTCGCGGGGCGTAATGGAAAAATGTAATTTCTGCCTGCAAAGAATAATGGAAGCACGCCAAGAAGCAACTAAAAAGGGAGCTAAAATAAAAGGCAGCGACGTGAAAACTGCCTGCCAGGAAGCCTGCCCCTCAGATGCAATCATCTTCGGCGATATGAATGATCCAGAATCTGAAGTTTCTAAACTGATGAAACATAATTTGAATTATATCACTCTCGAATATCTTAATATCAAGCCGAACATTTCTTACATTGCCCGATTGAGGAACACAAAAGCGGAGGATTCCGAATGAACATGGGATATAAATCAGATACGATAGATTACACCAAAGAGCCGACAATAATCGAGAAAAGACCTTCCTTTGCGGATATCAACAACGTAGTTGCCGCTCCCGGGGAAAAAATGCCGGATATGAAGTTTTGGATGGCTTTGTCGGTAACTCTGACAATGCTGGGCATCGGAGTGGTAAGTCTCTTTTTTACATTATGGTACGGTATCGGCGAATGGGGAAACAACAATCCCGTCGGCTGGGGCTTTGGTATCGTCAATTTTGTTTTCTGGGTAGGCATTGGTCATGCAGGCACTCTGATTTCGGCTATTTTGTTCCTTTTCCGGCAGAGATGGAGAAACGGCATTGCCCGCTTTGCCGAAGCAATGACTATCTTCGCGGTTATATGCGCCGGGCTGTTTCCTATTCTGCATACAGGGAGGCCCTGGCTTGCGGGTTATCTGATGCCTTATCCTAATCAGCATTCACTATGGGTAAACTTTATGTCCCCTCTTGTGTGGGATGTTTTTGCCGTATCTACTTACTTTACCGTATCGGCAGTTTTTTGGTATGTAGGGCTGGTGCCGGACTTTGCAACACTGCGCGACAGAACTGTCGGAAAAATCAAAAAATTTATATTTTCTCTTTTCAGTTTAGGGTGGAGGCACTCAAACCGCCACTGGCAGAACTACGAAATGGTTTACCTGATTTTGGCAGGCTTTGCCACTCCTTTGGTTCTTTCGGTGCATACCATTGTGAGCTTTGACTTTGCAACTTCTGTCATGCCCGGGTGGCATACGACCATATTCCCGCCTTATTTTGTTGCGGGAGCAGTTTTCTCTGGCTTTGCCATGGTGCAGAATGTGCTAATTTTCATCAGAAAAATATTTGACATGGAGCATATCATAACGCTCGATACGCTCGAAAAAATGAATAAAATAATATTGGCAACGGGCTCTATGGTCGGCTATGCCTATGCGATGGAATTTTTCATAGCTTGGTACGGCGGCAACGAATTCGAGCAGTTCGTTTTCATAAACAGAGCATTGGGCAATTACGCATG
This sequence comes from uncultured Hyphomicrobiales bacterium, assembly GCA_964577665.1. Classification (GTDB taxonomy): domain Bacteria; phylum Bacteroidota; class Ignavibacteria; order Kapaibacteriales; family UBA2268; genus CAYVTD01. Next base: position 4,890 of record CAZOBD010000087.1, on the reverse strand, counting down.
GGCATATTGGATAATGGTATCCTGCAATGTAATATTCCCCCAGCTTTTCTGGATAAAGAAAATCAGAAGAAGCATACCTGTAATGTTTGTAATAGCAGTTTTTGTTAACGTGGGAATGTGGTTCGAAAGATTCGTTATTGTAGTTACATCGCTTTCACGCGATTTTCTGCCTGCAAGCTGGGATTATTTCGTTCCTTCGCTGGTTGATTTCGGACTGCTGATAGGCAGCTTCGGCTTGTTTTTCACGCTTGTACTGCTGTTTACTAAAACACTGCCGGTTGTTTCCATTGCCGAAGTAAAAGCCATCTTAGATCAGGCACAGCCTAAACATGACAAGCATTGAGTTTTTTGAAAAGAGATATCCCAAACCCCTTATAATTAATGGGGCTATATAAAGAGATTACTGAGGCTTTATCAAAAGCAGATAATGAAACAAAAGAAAATAAATATTAATCAAAATGACCCCACCCTATCCCTCCCCAAGGGGAGGGTAATCAACGACTTAGTTCCCTCCCCTTGGGGAGGGATAGGGTGGGGTTAATGAATAATGATTATTGTTCTCAGACTTTTGATACAGCCCTGTTGGGAGGCATCTTTCGAAGGAATAAAGATGTCAAACATCTGTCAGATGCTTGACATCTGGGAGACAGAGTGTCATTCCGTGCTTGATACGGAATCTCATATATGAATATAAGCTGACTTGAGATTCGGAAACAATATTGAAACAAGTTCAGCACAGGGACAGAATGACATACTGAATTTACTCCTCCTATCCAAACTCCGATTTGGATAGGAAAGTATCATGCGAAACTCAGTTTCGCCTAAAATAAACATTCCCAAATCGGAGTTTGGGAATGAGAGAAATTGGAGTGTCATCGCAGGAGATTGCTTCGTTTCACTCGCAATGACATTCAATGTTGAAATAAAATATAGAATATCTATGGCAAATAAAGAGTTATATTCGATAACGGGGCTTTTCGATACCCCGGAGAAAATCGAGCATGCCGCTGCCGAAGCCTCCGAAAAAGGCTATAAGCAGTGGGATGTTAATACGCCCTATCCCGTACACGGTATGGACGGAGCTATGAAGCTGAAGCCGTCACCGATGGGATATTTTGCGCTGATTTTCGGGCTTTCCGGCACGGCAATAGCTTTTATGCTTATTTACTGGACAATGGTAATAGATTATCCTATTATTATCGGCGGAAAGCCTGTGGTTTCTCTGCCTGCTTATGTTCCTGTGATGTTTGAGCTTACGGTTTTGCTTGCGGCGGTTGGCTCCGTGGCTGCTATGTTTGCAATTCTTTTCAAATTTCCGAACAACAGCCATCCCCTGCATGATACAGATTACATGAAAGCAGTCTCCGTAGATAAATTCGGCATCAGCATAGAGGCAAGAGATAAAAAATTTGATGAAACAGAAGTAAGAAACTTCCTGAGCGGACTTGGCGCTGAAAAAATCGAACCGATTTACTTTCCTTATGAAGAAAAACATCCTTTTATTAAAATTTTCACTCCGAAATTCATTGGATTTTTGATAACGGCATTCTTTGTGGTTTCGGGAGGAACATATTTTGCTTTAAATAAATTGATGTACGTTCCGCCTTTCAACTGGATGGAATATCAGCACAAGCTGATAGCACAGTCGCCCTCGGATTTTTTTAAAGACGGTTTCGGCATGAGAATCCCGCCCGAGGGCACTATTGCAAGGGGAGAAATGCCTTACGCCTTTGCGGGACAGCCGGACTCTGCCGGAAAATATCTTGCAAATCCTATGCCTGTAACAGAAGAGAATCTTTCACGCGGTAAAGAGCGCTATTTAACATACTGCTCCCCCTGCCACGGAAATTTTGGTAAAGCAGACAGCAGGCTGGGAGCTAATTTTGCAATACCTCCGAGTTTCCATTCAGAAAAAATGATAAACGAGTGGAGCGACGGAAGAATTTATCACGTAATTACCGACGGACAAAATCTTATGCCTTCTTATGCAAAGCAGATACCCGAAGATGAAAGGTGGAAAATTGTGCTGTACGTCAGAGCTTTGCAGAGAGCTGTCAGCGCAAGAGAGGAGGATTTGAAATGAAAATCCAAAGAGAGGAGGATTTGAAATGACAAGCGAACATGAATTCACGGCGGGATACGAACAAAAACCTCTCCCTTCCGGGATGGCGCGTACAGGCTTTATCCTGCTCGGTATAGGCATAGTTCTGACAGCGCTTACATTTTTTGCAGAACCTGTAAGAGCAGTATTTAACAGCGTAATTCTTTTTATGTTTATCTCAAGTATCGGAGTCTGCTCAATATTTTTAATTGCACTTGAGTATCTCGTCGGGGCGGTGTGGAGCGTTCCTTTTCGTAGAACTGGCGAATTTCTTGCAGTGCTTGTGTTTATAGCTCCGTTATTAGCTCTGCCGGGTCTTCTGAATATGCACGATTTGTTTCACTGGACTCATATTGAAGCAGTTCAGGCTGACCCTATACTTCAGTCAAAATCGCCGTATCTGAACACGCCGTTTTTTATTATCCGCTTTGCTGGCGTGTTTATTTTATGGTTTATTTTTTACTTAATTTTAAGAATAAATTCTAAAAAGCAAGATATAGACGGCGACCAGAAATATACTCACAGAAACGCCGTTGCCGGCGCGGTATTTATGCCTGTGCTGGCAATTACTATTACCATCCTTGCCGTTGACTGGATGATGAGCATAGAGCCTCACTGGTTTTCAACTATTTTTGGGGTTTATTATTTTTCCGGCAGCCTTCTGGCAGCTCTTGCAGCCATTGTTATTATAGCTATACCCTTAAACAAAAAAGGATATTTGGCTGCAGGCATCGGTCCTGACCACTATTACAGTCTAGGCGCTTTGATGTTCGGCTTTGTAAACTTCTGGGCATACATAGCTTTCAGCCAGTTTCTGCTTATATGGTACGCAAACATTCCCGAAGAAACTTTCTGGTATCTGCACAGAACCGAAGGCACATGGAATATTGTCTCACTGGGAATGATTCTCATCCGTTTTCTTGTGCCTTATGTGCTTCTGCTTTCCCAGCCGTCGAAAAAAGATCCTAAGAGATTAACCATTGCGGCATGGTGGATACTTTTTGCACACTGGTACGATCTTTACTGGCTTATTATGCCCGGCTATGACAAACACGGCGCGGTAATCGGCTGGCAGGAGCTCGGCTTCCCCGTGCTGGCTGCCGGCATCGTTTACACTGTATTTTATTTCGCGGCTAAAAATAAAAATCTTATACCAGTTAAAGATCCTAAGCTGAAAAGGGCTGTAAATTTTAAATTATAAGTGTTCTTTTTTGTCTTGGAATAAAGATGTCCAACATCTGGCAGATGTTGGACATCTGTAAAGCAGGCAGAATGTCATTCTGTGCTTGACACTGAATCTCAAATATGAAAATGACTAACTTGAGATTCTGAAACAATACTGAAACAAGTTCAGCACAGGGACAGAATGACATACTGAAACGGCTGCTCCTATCCAAACTCCGATTTGGATAGGTTGGTATCACGCGAAACTCAGTTTCGTCTTAAATAAACATTCCCAAATCGGAGTTTGGTATTGAGAAAAATTGAATTTTAAAAAATGCAGGATAAAAAATATGTTTAAAACAGATAAAGACGGACACGAAGAAGAAGTTCACCCGCTCCACAACTGGAGACCGGGCTTGTGGGCGTTTACTCTCATCTTTTTGCTTGCCATGGGACTTTATTATCTTTATTACATTGATAAAGCATGGACGAACAGAATGCTTCCTGTTAAGGTCTGGCCTGAGGAAGTAGTGAAAGATTTGGAAACAAAGCCCGCAAAAAAAGTTGAGGGTATTGAACTCTCTTTGATAACCAATCCTTCGGACGAACTGATAAAAAAAGGAAAAGAGATATATAACGGAGTGTGTGCTACATGCCACGGCGCCGGCGGAAAAGGCGACGGACCCGGGGGCGCTATGCTCAATCCTAAACCGCGAGATTTTACAGATGCCGAAGGCTGGACAAACGACGCTTCACTAACGGGAATGTACAAGACGCTTCAGGAAGGCATTTCAGGTACAGGCATGGTGGCTTATGAATACTACCCTGAAAGCGAAAAATTTGCCTTGATTCATTATATCCGCACTTTTGCAGACCATTATCCTGAAATAACCGAGGAAGCGGTTAAAACTCTCGACGATGAATATGCTTTAACATCAGGAAAAACAATTCCTCCGCAGATACCCTCCGCAAAAGCAAGCGCAATTTTGATAAAGGAAAACACTGCATTAAGTGATTTACAGAAAGATATTTTGTTTCAAATAAAAGAAGACGGCAAATCAGGAAAGTTCGGAGCTAAGCTTTTTTTGAAATCTGTTTCATGTCCCCGTAAAGCAGTAAAAAGCCTTCTATCGAAAAAAATATGGAAAAAAAGTCAGGTAGATTTTCTCGTTTTTTTGAGGGGAGGATTACCCGATAATGGATTTAAAACAGATGTGTTAGCTGCTAAGAAAGAAGAGTTTTCGTCATTTCATACATATCTGATCAATATTTTTACTTTTGGGTCAGAAACTTTAGTGCAATAGAGATTGCTTTTTTGTTCAGCTTTTTTATTAAACATCCATGATTTTGGAAAACACATAAGGGGATGGTTATTTGAGAAATAGTTAAAAATTGAAATTATGGATGTCATTCTGTCTCTGTGCCGAAAGCTTCTTTCAGTATTGTTTCAGAATCTCTCGTTAGGAGAACACACCCCTTAATCCCTGACATTACCCGAATTTTAAAGAATCCCTCCCCTACCCTCCCTTTTAAAAAAGGGAGGGAGAAAAGACAGAATATTTCCCCCTTATTTATAACGGAAGTTCCTGTCAAAAAGCAAGCGCAAAGCGCATGGGAAGCGCACC
>CAZOBD010000086.1:0-16349 GCA_964577665.1 uncultured Hyphomicrobiales bacterium | reverse complement strand
AAAAACCGTAAGAGACCCCACCCCGGCCCTCCCCAAGGGGAGGGAGCAAGATCATTGAATTCCCTTTCTTTGGGGAGGGTTAGGGTGGGGCTAAAAATAAACAGATGAAAAACACAAAATTAAAAGGAATATTTTGGAGGGCTGACCACTACGGCAATCAAAATGTGGGGGGAATGTTTTCGGCTCATTACGGTTTTCTTAACGGATTTCAAAAACTGGGGCACGAATGCGTTTTTGTTAGCGCCGGAAGATTGAAACTGCCCCCGGGAGTGGATTATTACTCTATCCCGCATTCCAAAATCTTTCGCAACTTTCCCGAAATCTTGAATTTTCCATACAACGGAAGATCTGTCCGCGAAATGCTGAAAATTATCGAAAAAGAAAAGCCTGATTTCATTTACCAGTATCAGGCGGACTTTAATTATGCAGGTTCAATCATTAAAAAGAAGACGGGTCTCCCATTTTTTCTTCAGTCAGACGGTGTGCAGAGCTGGATTAAGAAAAACTGGGGAAAGCTGTACTTTCCTTATCTGCAAAAGGTTTCCGAAGAAATACAATGGGAATGGGCTGACGCAATTTTCGTAGTTTCCCGCGAGATAAAAGACCAGATGGTTCATCTCGGTGTTGACGGAGAAAAGATTTACATTCTTCCGAGCGCCGTCGATCCTGACAAGTTTCATCCCGATACAGACGGCACACCCGTTAGAAAAAAGCTGGATATTGAGAATAAATATATTATCGGATTTTCCGGCAGTTTCGGGCACTGGCACGGTGTTGAAATTTTAGCAAAGGCAGCGCCTGCCATTGTTTCTAATATTCCCGGCGCCTTCATTCTTTTTATAGGCGACGGGCTTCTCAGGCCTGAGATTGAAAATATCATTCGTGAGAATAACCTGGAAGGGCAGACGCATATCACGGGCATGCTACCTTACGAATCCGTGCCGGAATATCTCGCTGCCTGCGATGTTCTTACTACACCATGCGTTGTCAGCGGAGAAGATGAAATTTTTTTCAATAGTCCTGTGAAGCTTTTCGAGTACATGGCAATGCAGAAGCCTGTGATAGCTTCCGCGATAGGACAGCAAAAAGAAGTGATAAGCGACAGGGAAAACGGCATACTTATTCCTCAGAAAGACCCCGATGCTCTTGCCGAAGCTGTACATGTTTTACAAAAGAACAAAGATTTATCCGAAAGAATAGCTTTAAAAGCAAGAAATGATGCCGTTTCAAAATATGACTGGCGAAGTATTTCAAAGATTGTTCTAGATGTGTACGACAGCATTTCTAAATAAAATATTGCTTACTTCTCATATAAAGCGGCTAAATTGGATTTATCAATAATTGTTTTTTGACTTTTTGAAGTAAGTTCAATCTCGGTGAAATAAATAAATCAATTTCATGGATACAAAAAAATATTTATAGAAATCGCCAATATTTTGCATTGATAAAAAAATTGATCGCATTTTATACCAATTTGTCATATTAAATTGTAAAAAAAAGGGATTCAAATGAATGAACCCCTTTAGATATAATATTTTTATTAGATCAATTAACTGCATTAATCTGATTTAGCGGGGGAGAGCTTAAGCTGCGGAACATATTTCTCAGCCAAAGCTAAACTTCCGAATAATACGCCGGAGTAAATCAATGTTCCTAAAATGGTGTTCAGGAAAAATGAAGTTTCAATGCCTAGAGCCGGATAACGGTAGAATGCTATGGCTGCAGTAAAACAAGCCGATAATCCTTCAAATGTAAGAGGGTACATTCCGCCGAATAGCCAGAATCCCAGATTGGTAAGTACAAAAAATATTATTGACGCTGCAATAGAATTTAAGACTACTTTGCCGGCAGTAATTTTGTTTCTCATTGTGAACCCCAAAAATACTACAACAATATATGAGAGATACACAAAAGGAAGATAAGGATACAGCCCCAGGAAAAGATCGCTCAGCATCATAGCTGCAAGTGGAATAAAAAAAGCGAATTTTTTATCAGCGAAAACGGCTCCTCCAAAAAGCGCCATCGCCATAACGGGTGCAAAATTCGGCGGGTGGGGAATAAAGCGTGAGACAGCCGCAAATATGATTAGCCCGGTTATTGCAATTAGTTTTAGATTAGAATCATTATTCATAAAATTCTCCTTATATATTTTTTATATAAATTATTGGCGAAATAAATTAGTTTACATAATGCAGATTATATTAAATCATAGATAATATAAACTTTATTAATTACTTGGGATTTTGCTTCATGTGCTCTTTTAAATTTAATCCTTCCAAAGGGTTTCCTTTAGCAGCCGGTTTTTCTTCCTTTTTTTGCTCTTTTTTGTCCTGCATAAGAACTTTCAGTGTTTTCATAACCTGAGGATCATTATTGTTTATTTTATCGACCAGTTTGCTCTTGATTTCTTTTACTAAAAACTCCTTGTAAAGCCTGTCTTCTGATTCATCAGATTTGCCGCCGAGCTTCTTATTCAGTTTCTTCAGTTTATCTTGTGTTTTCATTTTATTTACCCGGATAATTATTAATTACATCTTTAAAATTATAACGTCTTAAGCATACAGTTATTTAATTAAAATGAATATAATTATAATGAATTAAAAACAAAAACAATTACAAATTACATTCAAGAAATATATTATTGTTAATAGTATATTTTGGTTTACCAAAGAGTTCTTTGTTTGCATAAGGAGTATTTCTCGCTTTTGATTGAAATTTATGAGGATCAACAAACCATTTTTCCTTTATATTAAAGATGGTTAAATTTGCAGGCTCATTATCTTTAACAAGTATATTAGTTAACCCAATAATATCTCTTGGATTTACAGATAATAGAGAAACTATTTCTGATAAGGAAATATTATTAAGTAAATGCAAGTAAGTAATTGTAACACCGATAGTTGTTTCAAGCCCAACAATGCCGTAAGGTGCATGTTCAAATTCCACTTCTTTATCTTGTAGAGTATGCGGAGCATGATCGCTTGCAATGCAGTCAATTGTTCCGTCTTTCAAGCCTTCTATAACAGCATCAATGTCATCTTTTGTTCTGAGAGGCGGGTTCATTTTAAGGTTAGTATTGTAAGTATTAAGTCCCTCGTCAGTAAGTGAAAAATGATGCGGGGCAGCTTCACAGCTTACTCTTAATCCCTTTTTCTTTGCTTCCCTTATTATTTCTACCGTACCTTTAGTACTTATATGCTGTGCATGATAACGGCAGTTTCCGCAGTATTCGGCGAGTTTTAAGTCTCTTAGTACTATTATTTCTTCAGCAACTGAGGGATACCCTTTCAATCCGAGATTTGCAGAAACTCTCCCCTCATTTGCGGCAAAATACTCAGTCAGTCTGTGGTCTTCACAATGCTGTGCCAGCATAAGATCACGAGTGCGTGCATACTCAAATGCACGTCTCATTATCAGAGAGTCAGTAAGGCAGCTGCCGTCATCGGTAAAAAAAGGAACTCCTGCTTCAGCCAGTTCAAACATAGGAGCCAGCATCTTTCCTTCCCTGTTCTGAGTAATAGCTGCAGACGGATATAAATCCACGGGAGAATTCCCAGATTTACTTTTAATATATTCCACTACGGCTATGTTGTCGGCAGCCGGATTTGTATTAGGCATTGTGCAAACACCGGTAAATCCTCCGTTTGCCGCAGCTTTCAAACCAGTCTGAATGTTTTCTTTATGTTCCTCGCCGGGCTCTCTAAAATGTACGTGCATATCGAAAAAGCCGGGAGCTGCCGCAAGACCGTCTTCTTCAATTATCTCCGTATCTGCATCAAGCATCGCTTCTACAGGCGAGCAATGTTTGATTATACCGTCCCTGACCCATATATTAGTAATTTCGTCAATGTTCTGCAGGGGGCTGATAAGTCTGATATTCTTAAAAAATTTGTTCAATTTCTTTCCGTAATTTATCCAAAATACATTTGACAAATTATGTAAAGTTACGATAATCCTGTGAAATATTCAATACACCTGCTAAAATATTTAAGAAAAAGTTTTGATAGCTTCTTCAATTCATGTGTCTTATTTAATAAGAGTCTTAAGGCATATTATTGATTAAGGATAATTATACTTTTAGGAAAATAATCAAATATTTACAAAATTATTTCCTTGCTTGTAAAAATCGCTTACGGCTTTGCTTCTCTGGGTTTTACCTTGGTTTTTCCCTGTTCTTTTTACTTTTGCTTTATGGGAGGGTTTTGCCGGCATAAGTCTTGAAGAATTATCTGCTTTGGCAATTTTAAAAGTTTTACCGGTTTCATCCCCCAGTAAAAATGCTCTTACAAATTCTTTTTCATATCTGCTGTCAATTTCAACGTAGGAATACTTTTTTAAAATATCAATTTTGCCGATTTCAATTTTCCGTCTGCCAAGTCTCTTATTTATCAATTCTATGATGTCCATAGGGCTTGTCTTTTTATCCGAGCCGAGATTTATTTTGTATTTTACAAAAGAAATGTTTTTTCTGCTATTAATTTCTTTCTTTGGCTTTGCATTAACAGCTTTAATGTCATTTGCATTTTTATAGTATGAAAGAAAACGGTTAAACTCTATGGATACAAAATGTTGAATTATTTCTTCTTTGCTCATGCTGTCGAATTGATCGTAAATGGCGGGAAGAAAATCCTCAATTTTATCTATATCAATACCGGAATTCTTTACTTTTTCAACGAAATGGTTCAATTGCTTTTCGCAAATATCTTTTTTCAAAGGAACATCTTTTAATTCAAACTTTTTACCTGTTGTTCTTTCAAGTACCCTGATGTGCCTGAGTTCGGATTTTGAAAGCAGAGAAACAGCCGTGCCGTTTTTCCCTGCTCTACCGGTTCTGCCTGTTCTGTGGGTATAAACGCCTAATTCATCCGGCAGCTCTAAATTAATGACATGCGTCAGGTCGGTTACGTCAAGCCCTCTGGCGGCAACGTCGGTAGCTACGAGTAACTGAAGCTGTCTCATTCTGAATTTTTTCATAACCTGATCGCGCTGGGGCTGTGAAAGATCACCGTGCAAAGCGTCTGCGTTATAACCGTCGCGAATTAACTTTTCAGCCGTTTGCTTTGCCTCATACTTTGTCCTGCAGAAAACTATCCCGTAAACATCGGGATTAATATCTGCTATTCTTCTCAACGCTTCATATTTGTCTTTATGCTGAACAATGTAGTAATGGTGTGTAACGTTTTCGGCTCCGGAGTTTTTATTCCCGATTGTGATCTCTTCGGGATTTTTCATATATTTTTTCGTAATATTTTTTATTTCTTTAGACATAGTGGCTGAAAAAAGGAGAGTCTGCTTATCGGAAGGAGTGTCTGCAAGGATAGCATTGAGGTCTTCTTTAAAGCCCATGGACAGCATTTCATCTGCTTCATCCAGTATGAGCATACTAATATTAGATAAATCCAGTTTTTTACGGTTAATAAGATCGAGAGTTCTTCCCGGAGTGCCGATTACGACTTGAGTACCATCTTTCAAGGCATTTATTTGATTAGAAATATTTGCTCCGCCGTAAACTGCGGCTATTTTAAAGCCTTCCATAAATCTGGAGTAAGATTTAATGTCAGATGCTACCTGCAGGCAGAGTTCACGGGTGGGGCAAAGCACAAGAGTCTGAACTTTTTTAAGGGTAGTGTCTGTCTTCTGTATCAATGGAAGACCGAATGCGGCGGTTTTACCGGTGCCTGTCTGAGCAAGAGCAATAAGGTCTTTAGATGATGACAGGAGCATCGGGATGGTTTTTTCCTGTATGGGTGTAGGATTTTCAAATCCGAGGGCTGTTATGGCTTTGATCACCTCTTTGCTTAAGCCGGTTTTTTCAAATGCAGTCATAAAAGTTCTTTCCTTTCGCTCCGTAATAATTTTTACGGAATAAATTAAAAAAATGTTTATTCAGGGTGGTGAAAAGATAAGAACTTGAATGATTTGAGCTGTCTGCCTATTTTTTCTGTTCTTTGTGCCTCACTGCGAAGCACTTCTGTTCGTTATTAAAAGCATAACTTTTTAGTGAATATTTGTTCTTGTTATGCAGTCAATGCGCCCTGCGGCGCTCTGCAGACTTTCAATGAAGCATGTTAATATCGTAAAGCTTCGCACTTGTCCGGCTGACGCCAAGCGTTTTAACGTTCATCACGTTTTATTATTGTAAATCGACATAATAAAGATAGGTACTGTCATAGAAATAGTTTTAGAAAATTGAAGTTAAAGTGTTTATTTTTTTATAACCATAATTGAATTTACATAGCTATGCTATTTTCATTTATGATTATTCTCGATATTACTACCAGATAAATACATTTGAGTCAAAATCTCCTTCATTATCATAATATTATCCCAAGTGTTGTGATAATGAATATAATGAAAGTTCTGAATGAAAACGGTTTCTATCTGCAGGCAGTTATTGTTGAAATAAAAAAACACAAACAATACAAATGTTTACTGTTAAATTAATATGGCTCTATCTCAAAAATAGCGGGTATTTGGCTAAAGCCCATAACATTTAAAATTACACTTCCCTGCCTTAAAAGGCAGGGCTATTAATATAGAAAACCAATAATTTTATCCACTATTAATCAGGATGAACCATTAAAATTGAGGCTGCCCATATAAATTTTTATATAATCCGACGCAAAAATCAGCTTTAAAAAGGGGCAGCCCCATTCTCGCTCTTAGGAGCTCTTCTCAGAAACATCATTCAAACTCAACGGGTGTTTCAACTCGTATATCTACTCTTCTGCAGTAAAATCGTCCTTCGGGAAGATTATTATTGTAAAGCAGTTCTTCCTCCCCGTACCCTGTTACGCTTTTTACCTGAGGAAGCGCATCGGCTGCAACTCCGGCTCTTTCGGCAGAAAGCTTTTTATTATACTCATCCGGTCCCATTCTGTCGGTATGCCCTGAAATAAATACCTCGGATTCCGGAGTTATCTTTGACTTTATGAAATCTATTACCTGCGAATTATAGTAACTCAGCTTAGATTCATCAAATTCAAAAAGTATAAGAGAATATTCGTCAATATATTTGTCAGCAACACGCTTGCGGCGTTTTTGGCGGACAGTTATCTGCTCGACGGGCAGTGAATTGGTTTCTGTTTCGTAAGTCTGTCCGTTTACGTCGAGAAGCTCCATTTTATAGTTCAGCATAGATTCCTTTGTCGGAATTGCTCTCGGACTGCGGCGAAAGAGCCATTCAATTTCTTGGGGAGGCTTCCCGCTGCCGTTGAACGATTTTATCGTTTCTCCGTTCTGTAATGCGTTTACATTCCAGTAACTGATAGCGTTTTCACTTGTTACATCGGGGTAAAACTTAACCTTCGGAGGATTAACTATACGCAGAGTGTCATTTGTTATTATCGGAGCAATAATATCCATTGAGTTTGATGTAATTTCCACCCGCCTGTTTTCTTCAATGCCGTCATCTTCGCGAATATTGGATGGTTCCTGCGGAAGATTCCGCTCGGAAAGTATCATCCTGTCCTCAGATATATTCCAAATATCTTTTAAGTAATCGCGGACTGACTGAGCGCGGTTTTTGGAAAGTGCGATGTTATTTCTTTCTGGTCCGACATTTGCATTACATCCTTCAATAGCAATTTTAGCTTCCGGATGCTCCTGCATTCTTCTGCCAATGATATTTAGAATATGATGGTATGTTTCTAATACGCCGTAACCGTGCAGGTTGTCTATTGAAAAGAGGTCAGCATCTGCTCTTGAAAGCAGATTGTACCTTTCGGGAATCTCAGCAGAATTTTCAGAAAAAAAGATATAAGTCAAAAGAGGACGCATACGTGTCGATTCAAACTCTTCTACTTTTACTACTACGTTTTCGCTTTCGCTGCCGTCAGGCAAAACTCCCTTAGCAGTTATACTGCCGGACAAAGGAGGCAGTTCTTCTTTTTCGTAAGGGAAGTATTTGAAAGCCAGCCCCATGCGTAAATTGTCGATATTCCAAGTAACATCGCTTACGACCGGGGTTAAACCGAAATGGTAAAAGATTTCGGGAGCAAGCAGCATGTTTTTGTTTTCGTTTAAAGCAATTTCATAGCTTAAACCGCCCAGCAGACCAAAACCGATACCTGAAATGTCCTCAATATCTGCTGTGGCATTCAGCCGGCTGCGGCTTCCGTTCTCAAATGCTCCTTCTTCCGGTTCTATCAGTGTTTCAGTATGGCTGTATTCTTTTGTTATATTAAGAAAATCCAAGTGAAATCCTGCGTGAACCGCAATTTCGTCCCAAAATCTGAAATTAACCATAGGCTCAAGGGCAATTGTGTTTATGGAAACATCAAGCGAATGTTCAATTACGCCGTCCTGCCAGCTGTCATTGATATAGTCATAAAATACTTCATCTTCATTAGTTATAAGTTCCGCTCCCTTCATAAAAAATCCTGCTCTGATACCCAGCAAAAGATTGGATGAAATCGGATGTTCATACAAAAAACCAAAGGATACGCCGCTGCCTGAGGCATTTTCAAATTGAGGACAGCAGCTCTGCACTTGTATTTCCGATGCAAGAAAATCCGCCCGGTGAAAGTTAAGATTATAATGAAGCCAGGCGCCGTAGCGGCTGTGCTTGTATGTATCTGTTCCGTTTGAAGGCGCCAAAGGATCCGCTCTTTCCTGAGAGAAAATTGACATCGGCATCATTATAAGTGCGAGTATAAACAATAAATTTCTCATTTTTGCACCTCCGCCATCTTTGTTACAAGTTTCGTAGGAGACTGGAGTACGAAGAAATAAACTCCGTTGGAAATATTTGAGCCGTCGTAAACAATATGATAGAATCCGGCATCATGCTTATATTCAAGAATCTCCTCCACTTTCCTGCCTAAAATATCTACAACGTAAAGTTTCGTATTGCCGTCTTCCGCTACTTTATAAAATATATCAGACTGTCCTTGTATTGGATTGGGCTGAATCAGAAGCTGATTTTCCTCTTCGAAATAAAGCCGCTCTTTATCTCCTGCAAGGCAGATATTTTCTATTCTGAAAAAAGAACCGCCCGTATCGACTTCAAACGGACAGTCAAGCCATTCAAATTCAATTATTTCAAGTGAAGTTGAAGACGTATTACCCAAAACAGCCATGAAATCCATCACTGCCAAAACGCTGTCGCCTTTTTTTCTCATGCCGTTAATAGTCAGAGTTCTTTCTTCCCCGAGAATATCTCCCTTGTTATCACTATTCATTGGCACAAGACATGAGCGCTGCATTCTGATTTTTGCCGTGAACCGGTAAGTCTTGCAAGTGTCGAGATGCTCAGACTGTTTAATGTACATTGGAATAGAAATGCCTTCCCCGGTATTTGCCGACAAAGTAGTTTCAGGGAGGGAAATATGCGCCGAAGGATATGTTACTTCAATGGTTTCAGGAGGAGATGTTTTAACACATCCGTTAGTATCTGTTACGGTTACTGTATAAGCGCCGGGGTCTTTTACCGTAATCATGCGTGTAGTCTCCCCTGTTGACCAAAGATAATCCGTATAGCCGTAATTTTCGGCATCAAGGATTACACTGTCGCAAGAGCAAAACCACGTAGGACCGAGAGGAACTATTACGGGTTCAGGCAAGGGCCAGACATTTACCCAGACTGTATCTGTGTCAACGCATCCCTTTGAATCTGTAACTGTTAAAACATACATAGTCGAATCCTCAGGAAAAGCTTCTACATTTGCCGTATTTGTAGAGCTCAGCCCTTCAGCAGGCGACCATTCATAGCTGACATAAGGAGGAGTTCCGCCTGTTGCCGTATTGCCAATTAATGTAGTGTCACCGTAGCAGATATTAACATCCATTCCTGCTCTGGCAACAGGCAGTGGATTTACAATTACTTTTATTGTATCTTTATCCACACAGCCGTTGTCGTCTGTAACAGTGATTATGTAATCGGTAGTTACATCGGGAGATGCTGTAACTACAGCCTCGTTTGTTACATTCAAGCCTGCTGCCGGTGTCCAAAGATATTTGTAAGGTGGTGTGCCGCTCGCAGCAGTGCTGCCGATTTCTATAGACGAGTTCAAGCATATTTCCACACTGTTAATCAAAGAAATATTAGGCATGGGATAGACATTGACCGTTACCGTATCGAAATCGACGCATCCGTTTTCGGTGCGTACCATCAGAACAACTTTGTATTCCCCTGTTTGAGTATAGGTATGCTGGGGATTGGTCTGAAAAGATTTATTACCGTCGCCGAAATCCCATTCATAATAATTAATGCTCCCTCCTACTACGGTAGAAGCGCTTGTAAAATCGAAATCAAAATTTCCGCATCCGCCGCCGGAATGATTAATTCTTGCTTTGGGTTCAGTAATTACAAAGCTCTGAAGCACGGTATCTTTTTCGTTGTCGTCATAGGTTACGATGAGTTCAACATCATAAACACCTCCGCTTGCATAAGCATGCTTGGGTCTTTCCAGAGTAGATGTACTGCCGTCGCCAAAATCCCATTTATAATCAATAATCGGATACGGCTTTGATTTTACGAAAAACTCCGTCTCTTCCCCTGCACAGTTTGTATTTACTACAAAATCAATAGAAAGAGTGTCCAAACTCGTACCGGCAGAATAGCCGTATGAATCGTAATCCCCGAATCCGTAAACGTAAGCATTAAAGCCGCATTCATCATGTGAAATAAGCCTGTGCGGACCTTCTGTTATTGATAACTGCGCCGTAGAATAACTCGGATCGAAAGGAACCTGCGAAAAAGCTGAAGAGATATCTGCTCCGTCAAGCCTCAGATCGCCAATGCAGGAAGTTTTAGTAACGATATTGAGATAATTATTTGAAATGTTGGGAAAATCAAAGACATTGAAAGTAATTTCATATCTTGTCTGGTCAACGGGACTGAGCATTATCATAAAGGGGTCTGCCACAGCATTGTCATAAGCCTGTCCGTTGCTGTACTGAGCCACCGAAATCGGATAGTTTGCCTTGATATAACTCGGGCTGTTCAATATCAGCTCATGGAACTGCCCCGCATTAAGACTTGCCACGGTTGTCCCGTTTACTTTGACCTGAGTGCCGTTTCTCGAGGCAAGTATTCTGTATGTGTCGCCGCTGCGGGTTTTCAATGGAACCGTAACAAACTCCCTCCTCCATGAACGAAGCGGAAAAAGCTGCTCTACTATATGGTCGCAGGCGACTTTACTCGGGGGTACTTTTACGCACTGATTACCGGAGAATACTGCGAAGGGCTTTCCACCGTAATTATTCGAAGACAAGTAATAACCGGTAAAGTCATTATTCGATTTGAACTGATATGCATCACCTTTATCGAGATTGATGCTGGAAGCAGAACCTCCGGGCGAAATCACATCTATTTTAGTTCCGTCTTCAACTCCGACAACAAGAAATTCTGAACTTGTCAGGGGTTCGTAGCTCATAATGTAATATTGACTGCCAAGAGCTTTTGTGGGAAGTACGAGAGTACCGTCAGAACTTTCCACACGGTAGTTCATTGCAAAAACGTTTACGTCTGCATCTGCCGTAATATGAATTGCAGTTTCCTGAGCTCCCTGCCCTTTACTGTGTCCGTTGCCGTTTGAAATGGGAATAACCGTGGTTTGGCCTGCTCCGACAGTAAAATTCTGGCTCCATGATTTTCCCGGAATTGAAATAGTACCGTTTGCAGGTGCTTCCGCGCTGATAAAAACTTTTAGAGTAAGTTTGGTCTCGTTAAAGTTTTCCATGAACGCAAACCAGAAATCTTTCCCTTTGGTAGTTATCTGCGTGCGGGCAGGTAATACTGAAAATAAAAATATCAAAAGCAGTATCCCTGTAATTTGAATAAATTTAGCAGAGGATAAAAGTCTCATAAGCAAGCCTCCCGATAATGAAACTATATAAAAAATTTATGTATTCACATAATTCATGTATTTAAGATAACAAAAAATACCATTATTTAAAAATTAAATCTTAGCAGAATTAAGTATTATTCTGTTTTTTATGTCTTTGATAAGCTTTTTTCATTAAATAATAAAAATATTATCAACACTATGGAAGCTATGGAAGCTATAAGAAACCGCATATAAATAATCACTTGAAATGGCTGCGCTATTTTATCCGATAGAGCCGAAATAATCGAATCCGGCGGCTTCGGTACTAAAAAAATGATTAGTATTACAAAAACAAATGCATATTTCAATATGCTGTCAATATTTATTCCATAAAAGAAAAGAACCAGCAAAGGAAAGGCTAACACATAAGTATGTTCCCATCCCGTTAAAGATGACATTACAGGTATTAGTATCAATACGGAAAATGAAGATATATAGTCAATTCGTTTTTTTATATAAAAATAGAACACCGGCAGTGTTATTAAAACCATAAAACAATAATTTAATATTTTAACACTATCGGGATATTTTAACATAATCCAATCTGAATAATGTGCCGGCTCTATTCGAAACATCATCAAAAAGCTCATAAATGACTGGTTCATAGGAGCAATTGTATGAGGAAGGTTTGAAAACATCGGCATATATTCAGAAAAATATTGGAAATAAACTGAAAGCGGAAGAAATGGAGAAAAAAGCAAAGGAATTAATACTATGCCCGATAAAAATCCCGCTAAACCATATTTGAATGATTCTTTGCTCCGAAAAAACAGTAATGCCAATAAAAATGGATATATCTTAAGCCAAAACGCTATGCTTAAAATTAATCCTGCTTTAAAATATTTATCTTTTTGGAAATAAAACAGAAATAATACACAGAAAAAGAGTACTATTGTATTTATTTGAGCGACTCGCAATGTTTGGAAAAGCGGAGCAAATGCCAATGAATAAAACATTAGTGTAAAAAAGGTAAACATATCTGTCTTGAAGCAATTAAACCGTCGTTTTAATATTTTTATGAAAAGAAAAAGGCTTGCTAAAAATGCAATAAAACCGGATATAATAAAAAGGAACTGCCCTGTTTCAAAAGCCGGAATGCTATATGGAAGAAATAAAAACACTGACGGCGGCGGATAAAGATACCAGCCCATTTCTAATTCCGGTGGATGATAATATAACTGCGATGGATTGTTTAAAAAGTTCGATACGCCTAACATATAAGGTTTAAAATCCGTATCAATCCTCTCTCCCATCAGTAATGACGGATAAATCACTTCATTCCAAATAAATGAATAATTTATATAAATCATTATCAATGAAGCAATTGCCAAAAATACTAATAATATTTTATTTTTCATTGAATCATAAATCCATTGTATATAATATATTATTAATTCTATATTTTTTTTATATTATGATGATATTTCATTTAAAAGAAATAGGTCTTAAATTTAAATTAATAACAGTTTTATCTTCGGGAATTAATTCTATTTTTTAATATTTTTACATATCTTAAGGCATTATCATTTTCATATTCGGTGTATGCTTTTGATGCCCATTCAACAGCCTTTTCAAGATTACCGTTTATTTCATTAATAACAGCCATATTGAAGCATGCTCTGCCTGCAATTTCTTTATCGGGATTATCTAATTCCTTTTCCCATAATTCAGCGGCTTTATTCCAATTGCCGGTCTGCGCCAATCTTTTTCCTTTTTCAAAATTTTCATTTCCTTCTACATAATACAACCTTGTTACCCTTCTTTTAAACGGCAATAATCTATAAGCATAATTCTTTCCGATATATGTACTTGCATCCATGACTGCTTCTTTTCTGCCAACGACTGCTTCTGCAGCTTTTACGGGATTGATACCGCTTCCTTTTGATATAATTTCATCGTTTATTATATACTCATCATGTATAATATTTTCATTAGGATTATAAATTCTCCACCCGCATTTAATAATTGTATTAACGGTAATATCATGGCTCAATGCAGGTATATCCTTGCCAAACGGATTTTCTATAGTGGTTTTATTAGGGTTGTAACTAACTTTAGTATCAGTATCATAGAAGGATAATGACAGGACTGCATCTACATTATTATTATCACATATCATTTTAATTTTATCCCAGCTTAATGCGGCAGGAAAAACGCTTAATCCGGTATTTTCAATGTCTGCTTTTTCAATTAATACAATATTTTCAAACCTATTATACTTGGAAAGCTCGTCGAAAAGCCCCATTATTACTTTGTCAGCACCATTTTTATCAAGAGATTTTCCTTCAATTGAAAATAATTTATCTAATTCGTCAAGATTTTTGTTGGTTTTTTCAGTAGGAATGCTTCTATTAATTATTCCAATCTTTTTAATATTATCGGGAATGAAGACAGGAGCAGGTTCAATGACTGATAAAGTAAGTTCATTGGTGGATGTACAAGAATTAAAGACGATAGCAGCAAGGAAAATAATCAATGCGGAGCCAATACTATTATTCATTTTATTACCTTGATGTTTTTAAAAATTAATATTTCTTTTCAAACGCTTCAAAATTTAATATTTTTGCTTGATATACAGAAAAAAAAGATTAATATTAACGAAAAAAAAAGGCTCCCCGCTTTAGAGAGCCTTAATAATGAATTTATGGGAATCTTAGAGCATTCCAAGTTCTTTGCCGACTTTTGCAAAAGCTTTGACAGCAATGTCAACCTGCTCTTCACTGTGTCCTGCGGAAAGCTGAACGCGTATTCTGTCCATTCCTCTGGGGACAACGGGGAAAGAAAAGGCGATAACATAAATGCCTTCGTCAAGCATCTTGTTAGCAAAATCAACTGCAAGCTGGCTGCAGTTATCATATTTACCAAACATGATAGCAACAATGGGATGATCACCCGGAATGATGTCAAATCCGGCTTCTGTCATCTCTTTGCGGAATTTCTTTGTGTTGTTTTCGAGTTTATCGCGAAGTTCAGTTGATGCCGTGAGAATATCCATTACTTTAATAGTTGCCTGCACGGTTGCAGGAGGAACGCTGTTTGAGAACAAATAAGGACGAGCTTTGTTGCGCATCCACTCAACTATTTCTTTGCGTCCTGAAATACATCCGCCGCTTGCTCCGCCGAGAGCTTTTCCGAAAGTAGTGGTTATGATGTCGATTCTGTCCATTACGCCGCGGTATTCGTGCGTTCCGCGTCCTGTTTTGCCCATGAAACCGGTAGAATGGCTGTCGTCAATCATTACGAGAGCTTCATATTTTTCTGCAAGGTCACAGATTTTATCTAGCTGAGCTATGTCTCCGTCCATTGAGAAGCATCCGTCAGTGGCAATCATTTTGAAGCGGCAGCCTGCAGCGTCAGCTTCTTTGAGGCATTTTTCCAAACCTTTAAGTTGCTTGCCTGTGGAAGGGTCAAGTTTCTCGGCGTCTGAAAAATCGTTGTGTGCGTATATCCAGCGCTGTGCTTTGCAAAGGCGGATACCGTCGATAATGGAAGCATGGTTAAGAGCATCTGTGATAATGGCATCTTCTTTGCCTAAGATCGGCTCGAAAACTGCTCCGTTTGCATCAAAGCATGAAGAAAAGAGAATTGTATCTTCCATACCTAAGAAGTCAGAAACTTTCTTTTCGAGTTCTTTGTGAATATCCTGAGTTCCGCAGATAAAACGTACTGAAGAAAGACCGTAACCTCTTGCGTCGATACCTTCGTGAGCAGCTTTTATGAGGTCGGGATGCGAAGACAAACCGAGGTAGTTGTTTGCACAGAAGTTCAAAACTTTTTTACCGTTAACTTCAATTTCTGCACCCTGGGGGCTTTCAATGATTCTTTCGTGCTTATAAAGCTTCTGGTCTTTCATGTTCTGAATTTCTGTCTGTAGAAATTCTTTCATCTTTCCAAACATAAGATCTCCTATTTAGTTTAAGAAAATAAATTATTTAAATGCACACAGCAAATATGTTTTTTTGTTATTTGCAATTCAAGCAGTACAAAGATAAATAAGAAAAAGATTCCTAACAAGATATAATTAAATTATTTGGAAAGAAAATTGAAGAAATTATAAAATAATCAACCACGTTTTCGGGATTTTCTCCAGTATTTTTGAATATCTTCGGGATTTTCTTCAAGCCAAGCCCTGAGAATGCTTACAACATTACGCTTTCGCTCGTTAACCAGCTTGGTTATCGTGTTTTTGTCTTTCTCGTTGACAGGTATGGGCTCTACTCTCTTCTTAGATTTAAAGTCCAGTTTGTCAGTCGGCTGTATTAGTCGTTTCATACTCATTTTTCCATCCCGAAACGGAACAGTATTTATTTGTGAAAAAGCACTAATTATGAATGTACTGTAATTTTTTGACAAATGCAAATTTTTATTAAAATATTTTTATTATTTTGAGAATTTTGAAAAAAATCACAACTCACTTCACCACCATCACCCTTTCACTTAACACATTCCACTGGGCTTTTAGAATGATGAAATATATGCCGGAGTTGTATTTGCTTAAATCTATATCGAAAGATCTAT
>CAZOBD010000085.1:10374-16464 GCA_964577665.1 uncultured Hyphomicrobiales bacterium | reverse complement strand
GGGGGGGGGGGGGAGTAATCCTTTTCCTCTTTTTCGCTTTATTCTCAAACACAGAGGGGCAGACCATGCCGGTTAAAAATTCAGCTTATTGTGAGTATAACCCCGAACAGGTTTGTTTCTTTGTGTGTGATTTGCTTCCGGACTATAGAGTCTCATTTGGAAAATATAATAATGAATCTGATACAGAAGATTTTGTAACAGTTTTTCCTAATCCCAACAAAGGTACAGCAACATTAAAATTTAATTCGAAGTTTAACGGAAAATGTGAATTCCAAATATATGATAACTATGGAAGATTGATTAAGAAATATTTTCTAAATAAAGAATCTACTTTCCTTTCATATTCATTTGATATCAAAGATGAATCCCCAGGTATTTATTATTATAAAATAATAGCCAATACTAACTCAATGTTTTCTGGTAAGTTTATTATCATAAAGTAAAATTTGAATAGCGGATAAGGGAGATATTTTCCCTTATCCTTATTTTTTAAAATAAATAAACGGAGTTAGTAATGAATAAAAATATATTAATTATTTTAATATTCTTTCTTAGCAATATACTATTGTATTCTCAATGTAAATGGTCTGTTATTGATTCTCTTTGGTATGACCATGATAATGACGGTATTGGAATGGGCAACACATTTTCAGATATTGACTGCATAGATTCAAATAATTGCATTGCATTGTCCAATATGAACAAAGTTTGGCCCTGGATAATAAAAACCACAGACGGAGGCCACTCCTGGGATACTGTTTTAACAAATTATGAATTTTATATGCCGCGAATGGAGAGATGCGTTTATGTTTCGGAAAATTTCTGCATAGCCACTGCTGAGTGGGGAAATTATTGGATTTCCCGGGATAATGGTTTTACATGGGAAAAGGGCAAAATAGAAACTGAAAACGGTTATAATCTTATGAGAGCGAATTTTTTAGATGAAGAAACAGGTGTTGTTCAGACTTTTATTGAGGTGTTTATTACAACTGACGGAGGTCAAAGCTGGACAAGAAAAAAAATTCCTGAAAATTCCGGGTCAGAAATTCTTAAAGTTAGTTATGACATTCAATTAATTGATGAGAAAACAATATATGTTTTAATGAGAGACAAATCTGAAGGCAGAAAATACTATCTTATGCTTTCAAATGATATGGGTGAGACATGGGAAAATAAATATATTTGTGATATAGAAACGGCAAATATTCAGCGAATATTTTTCATAAATGAAACTACCGGCTGGGCAGCAGGTCTGAGGTCTGTTTCTCAAAATATAAACAGGGATATTATTTATAAAACAACGGACGGAGGAGACTCATGGCAGTTGCAGCTCGACACTCTGCGAAGCTGGGGCAATGATTATTCCGGTTTGAACAATATTGAATTTTATGACGAAAATTTCGGCATTGCATGGGGTAAGTGGTGGCGGCTATGGAAAACTTGGGACGGCGGCGAAACATGGGTTTTCGACCATGAAATGGCGGAAAGACCTTCGCCGATATATCCAAAAGATTACTGCGTTGTAAGCCCCACCTGCATTTACAGCGTTACCGGCGGCAGGGAAATCTTGAAATACACAGATGAAGCGGTTTCTGTACAAGAGGCGCTAATTCAAAAAGAAGATTTTTTGATATATCCCAATCCCGCTTCCAGAGGCAAAAATATCAACTTTTCATTCAGCCTTCCATCAGAAGGAAAAGCTGAAATTGAGATATTCGATTCTTACGGAAAGAAAGCTGCGTCTTACAGGGTTTATTTCAAAAGCGGCAAAAACACAATACAGCTTCAGCCAGACGGCTCTTTTTCCACGGGAGCATATTACACTGTCATTAAAAGCAGGGGAAAAATTTTGCACAGGGAGATGTTTGTTGTGATGTAGGGAAGTTATTGAATAATATATATGAATTTAAGATTAAAGTTCCTTTGAAAATTATTCATATTTTTCTTGCTTATTTTAAAAATATTTCTTAGATTCTTTTAATGGTACTTTTTGCTGTTTAATTGAACGGAAAAAATTTCGGCTTTTTGCCGAAAATATATTAGAGCTGACTTAAAAAAAATCCTCTTATCAATTCTCTCCCGCTTCAAAGCCTTCCAGCATGTAGCGGTCTGCAGTGTCTTCGCCGATATTGTCGAGAAAACGGCTGGGCTTGGAAAGCACTATGCCCTCCTGACGGTCAAAAATGTTGGTGGGATAAGTTATGTATAGTTTTTCTTTGGCTCGGGTGCAGGCTACATAGAAAAGCCTTCTTTCTTCTTCGAGTGTTTCAATGCTGTCCGCCGCTTTTGAGGAGGGAAAGCGCCCGTCTAACGCCCATATAATGAAAACAGCCTTCCACTCAAGCCCTTTCGCGGAATGGATAGTCGAAATGGTGAGAAATTCTTCTTCTTTTGATTCCGGTTCGAGATCCTCGACTGATTCCACGGGCGGTTCGATAGCCATATCGTTTAAAAAGTCATTCATGCTTCTGTAGCGCTCCGCAATTTCGATAAACATCTCAAGGTCTTTATGGCGCTTCTGCCAGTCGTCATGTTTCTTTTTCAGCATTGGTTTGTAGTATTCAACCAGCATCTCAGCCTGCCTGCCGATAGTGAGCTTATCCTTTTTCATAGAGCCGAGCAGTCGGAAAAGCTCGGTTACTCCTTCGCGGTTTTTCGGGATAAGCGCGGCATTAGGATCGATGCCGAGGCTGAGCTTTTTCTGTGTAACAGCGTCGATAATTCTGTTTGATGTAGCCGGTCCTATGCCGTCGAGCAGCAGTAAAGCGCGGTTCCAGCTGATAGCATCGCTCTCGTTGTACATAATTTTAAAATATGACAGAACATCTTTTATATGAGCAGTTTCCATAAACTTCATGCCGCCGAATTTTCTGTAGGGGATATTTGCCTTGCCGAGTTCTATTTCCAGGTTGAAAGACAGAAAACCGCTTCGGAAAAGCACCGCCGTATCCTCAAGGGGGATACCTTCTTCGCGAAGCTCAAGTATCTGCTGCACAGCGAAAAGCGACTGCTGCTGCTCATCTTCCGCAGAGATAATCATAGGTTTATCGCTGCCGATTTTCCTCGTAAAAAGCTCTTTTTCATATTTATATGCCGCCGCTTCGATTATCTTATTTGTCATGTCTAAAATCGGCTGGGTGCTGCGGTAGTTCTCTTCTATCTTGAAAATTTTGCATTTCTCAAACGAATCGGGAAATGACATGATATTCTGAAAATCCGCTCCCCTGAATGAATAAATGCTCTGTGCGTCGTCGCCTACAGCCATTATATTCTGATTGTCGCCGCCGAGAAGCAGCACAATTTCATGCTGAAGGCGGTTTGTGTCCTGATACTCATCCACCAAAACGAAGCGGTATTTTTTGTTTAGCTCTTTCCTGATATTTTCATGATTCTGCAAAAGCGTCAGCAGATTCACAAGCAGGTCGTCATAATCCATCAGGCTGTGCTGCTTTTTGTATTTTTCGTAATGATTCTGCAGTGTTTTTATTTTATCAAACTCTTCAAGGAAAAAAGGAAAATCCGTTTCAAGCACATCTTCAATGCTTTGGCATCTGTTAACGGAAAGATTGAACATCCGGTGGAGAGATTCTTTGCGCGGAAAGCGGCTTTTTTTCTTGTCAAATTTCAGTCTGCTCCGTAAAAGGTTAATTGTGTCGTGGCTGTCCGCTTGATCTATTACGTTGAACATGTTTTCATAGCCGAGGACATCCGCTTTTTGGCGGAGTGTCATAAGCGCGAAAGAGTGAAAAGTTCCTCCCGAAACGCGCTCGCACCTGCCGTCAAGCAGCAGGGAGCCGCGGCGGGTCATCTCGGCGGCAGCCTTCCGCGTAAAAGTAAGCAGTAAAATGGCTTCCGGAGGTACACCGTCTTCAACGAGACGCGCCAGCCTGTAAATAAGAGTCCGTGTTTTACCGGTGCCCGCTCCGGCTATTACAAGAGCCGCTCCGCCCGTGTGCATAACCGCTTCATACTGCGCGGCATTCAGCTCGCCGTTATAATCTATCTTATAGCCGATTCTCTTTACTCTGCCTTCGGTCTGTTTTTTCAGTTTAATCTTTTTCACAGTATATTTCCCGACTTTTAAACTCTTAATATTTTTCAAAGACATGAATTAAAAAAATCAAGAGTAGTTACAAATCATTTTTTTATTGTTAAAAGTGTCTGCATTCCTCTGAGGGCTAACTGATTGCTGCTATCCAAAGAGAGCGCTTTCTGAAAAGCTTTCTCTGCCTGTTTGAAGTCATTATATCTTAAAGCATAATTTCCCGCTGCCGCAAGATTAAGAGCGGCAGATTGGGCAATACCTTCCACAAGATGACCGGTGTTTTGTAAAACTGACTTCCGAAATTTTTCAATATCAATATTATCAGTCGTTATATTTGGGTTTCCCGTGCTTTTATCAAGTTTCATAACAAAGCCCCGTGGTATTTTCCTGTAATTTTTACCAATATCGGGTTCTTTTTGTATTACGTCAATAGTCATGTAAACAGGTCTTTCCGGAAAATTTGAATCTATAAAGCAGTTTATCATATTTACAAAACGAGACTGAATCTCACGAGGCTCATAAGGTTTTTCAGATTCAAAGCGCTCTAAAATTTCCATATAGTAATCGACCTGCCTGCCGCATTTCATTATTTCGCCGGGATACCAGAGAGAGAGCTGTTTCGGATACCATGTTCTCCTCAGCAGTTCATATTCTATCAGAGTTACATCTCTGCGCTTGTTTTCCACCCGCTGATAATACCAAAATGCACTGCACCAGAAGTCCCACTGTGAAGAGATAACAACTGCGTTAGAATCCAGATTTTCCATGACTATCCTTGTGTATTCAGGCACCAGATAATCATCAGATCTGTCATTTCCGCTGTAATTTATCACCAAATTTGCGGCGGGTATTAGAAATGCGGCTGTTATTAAATAAGGAATTTTTTCTCTGAAATAATAAATGCCGATTCCCGAAAAAATGATCATTCCGGTAAAGGACTGAAGAAAATATGAATCAATATCGTGTATGGAATAGTTCAGAGAATAAATCAGTATTGCAAATGTGAAAATCATAAGAAACCAGAAAATAGATTTCGAAAGCTTCCATCCTGCAATAAAGCCGGCAGTAAGAGGTATAATACCGGCAAATCCAAGTTGATACGGTATAAGTTTTAAAAACTTCATAAAATTATCAGACATTACGTCAAAGCCGGAAAACATCCATATCTGATACTGCCTGCCCTGCACATGATACATGAATTTTTCAAAGCTTCTGTGCACCCATCCCCAGTTTAATTCGGGCAGCATCGCGCTTCTCAGAGGAAGATACAAGTAAAAACTCAATCCTAATATAAATGGTATCAAAAGAATAAGAAATATTTTCCTCTTTTCATCCCCAAATAAAAATTTTCTGCCGGGGGGCTTTAAAAAAAGAAAGATGAAAGCAGGAAGAAGCAGTAATGTAGTGCCGTGGTTTGAAACCCCGAGTCCTAATAGAAAAGCGGTTAAGGCTAATTTTTTTACTGAAACATTATCTTTCGTAAAAGCCGAAAAAAGAGACCACAAGGCAAGATTCATAATAAGCAGATGCAGGGGATAGACTTCGAGCGATGTACCCTGTGCCCATACTGTTGAAGCAAACGAGTAAGTTAGTGAAGTCAGCAGAGGAATCAGAATCAGGTGCTTAATACCGCCGGTATGTTTGATTTTGAAGTTTGCAGTATCTTTTCTGCTTATGATGAGCAGCAAAGACAGCATAGCATTTGCAAGCGCTGCGGAAGACAAAGCAGCAAGAAAAGCCGCAAATATATTTAGTTCATATATCACGGATGAACTTAAAGGCAGCAGATGCCAAAGATACCCGATGATTGTAAAAAGGGGATATCCCGTCGGGTGTGCTATGCCGAGTGTTGAGCAGACTGCTGCAAGCTCTCCGCTGTCAGTGAACGTTACTCCGGGTGCAAGAGTTAAAAAATATATAACAAATGAGACAGCAGTGGATATAACTGACACCTGAAGTCTTATTCTATTTATACGGTTTTCCATGTTTCAATATAATTTGTAAAATTTGTTCTACAAAAAAGTACTTTGATAAAACTATGTGAG
>CAZOBD010000085.1:0-10274 GCA_964577665.1 uncultured Hyphomicrobiales bacterium | reverse complement strand
ATTCTGAAACAAGTTCAGAATGACAATGAGATTCTGAAACAAGTTCAGAATGACAATGAGATTCTGAAACAAGTTCAGAATGACAGAATATAGTCTTGTCTTTACAGGGAGCTGCAATCATTCGCCGATCCTTCTTCTCGGGATGCTTAAGAGCATTACAAAAATTGCAATAACGGTAGTATAAAAAGATACGGCTATTCCGTATTTCAATCCGAATCCCATAAAGCTCATATTAGAGACCTGCAGGTAAAAGAAAAAATAAATAAAATTATGAACAATGGAGCTTATAAATACTATTACTAAAAAGCGGTATGTTGCAATGTACCGCAGCCATTGGTTTTCTCTGTAAAAGAAGCCCGCCGTAAATGCCGCACAGGTTTTGGCAAGAGCATTAGTGCCGATTAAATCCATCGAGAGAATATCAAAGATCAGTCCGATGGCAAATCCGGCAAATATTCCCGGAAACTGCCCTTCGCGAACTGCAATGTAAACCACAAGGATAAGCAGCAAGTCGGGAGTCATCCCCTCTATTGCAATTACATTCAGATAATTAACCTGTACGACGGAAGCCAGAAGGCAGACTACAGCATAGTAAATGTATTTGAGGGTTTCCGTTTTAACGCTTTTTCTTCTTTCACCGGCGGCTTTCATCTGCGGTCTCCTTTTGAGGATTGTTTCGATTTTTTTGCAGCTTCGCCGGTACGGGCTTTCAAAAGTTCTTCTACCTGCTGAATAAGGCGGATTCTTTCTTCATCGGGAAGATATTCTATTACAAAAACCTGCTCTATCCTTCCGAAATCGGCAAAGGGTTTTACGGTGATTTTCTTAAAAAGAGCAGAGGGATCGTCTTCGATGTTAACTATATAACCTAATGGTATATCAGGAGGATACTTGTTGCTGTAATTAGATGTCAATACTGTGTCATTAAGCCGGACGTCAAATGATTTGGGTATATTCCTTAAAGAAAAATCAGTTCCTCCCTCCCAGTTAAGTATGCCGTCCACGCTGCTTCTCTGAATTTTTCCAGCAACTTTTACTTCCCTGTTTGTGATAAGCTCAACAAGAGAAAAGTTATCGGTAGTGCCCATCACTATCCCTATTAAACCTGCATCGTTTCTGACAGCCATACCTCTTTTTATACCGGAAGATTCTCCTTTGTTAAGAGTAATAAAATTTCTCATCTGAATAGATGTTTTGCCGGAAACTTCTGCGGGTAGGTGTCTGTACTCCTGTTCATTGAGAAAACCTATCTGACGGCGCAGTTTTTCATTTTCGATTACTGCCTGCCTCATGCGTGTAACTTCGCTTGAAAGCTGAAGATTGAGGTTGCGCAGAGCCTGATTCTCACTTTCCAGGGCGCCGGGATTCGGTATCCATGCAAAAATCTCCTGGAACCACCCCATAGAGCCGATAATAAAAGTTCTGTAGCCGCCAATCTTGGAAACATCTCCCATAGATATAAGTGAAAATGAGATGATAACAAGAGCGGTAAAAGAAATAAATTCCTTGTATCTTACTACAAAATCTAATAGTCGCTGCATTCAATCATCATTCGTTATCTTTATTAAAAACAGGAGGCTGCCACTGCAGCCTTTTCCACTCAGTCAGTTCAACCGTTAAAACGCCAAATTTTGTTTCTACGGTGCCGAGTACCGGCACTTTAGCTTCATCATCGGTTACCCATACATTAAAACCGCCGTTTATCAGGTACATATTGTTCCAATCAGCCCGACCGCTGATATGTATTGTTCTTATCGGATATTCTACTGCATCGATATTCATTTTAAATTTTCGTCCGAAAAAATTAAAAGTAGTAACAAACTCATGTCCCTGCAAATGTGTAGCTATTACCTTAGCTGCCTTTGTATCGCAGTTTTGACGAGCAAAGAAGAACAGCGCGAGCGGATCCCATATTTTTATTCCGGGTTTCAGCCTTGTGGTATCGGTTTGTTTTTTACCTTTCAGATCAACGCTTTCCGAAGTAAAATAAAGACTGTCATAGTCATACTCAAACTTATGGGAAGATAAAGTGTTGCGCAGGAATCTTACGTCTCTGCCGGAAGATAAAACATACATCGAATCGGTTCCGTCGAGCACAGAATTAAAAGAAGCTGAAAAATCGAAGAATTTTTTATATTTAGCACGTGCAGTAACTTTTACCGAAGGTTTCTTTTTATAAGTAAATTTCTGCTGTGTACTAACTTCGATTTCTGCTATCTGCACCCCATAAGCCATCACTTTATATTTCAGGGTTTCGCCTTTAAAAACAAGTCCTTGTGCAAAAACAGGAAAAGAAAAGATTAAAATAAAAAATAAGCTTAAGACAAATTTTCTTCCAGATGTTAAGGCATTTAACATAACAAAACTTTATTACATTGTGAAACAGCTTTTTTTCTTCAAAGTATATATTAATTTGAAATTATTAGAGTTACGCTGAAAAAAGTGAAGCGGTTTAATATTAATATCTTGTGCTCTTTATTAAAACCGATGAATACTCATTAAGACTTTCGAGCACTTTTCCGGTTCCGCGAACTACTGCGGTCAGAGGATCGTCTGCCACAAATACGGGCAGGCTTGTTTCCTGACGGAGGCGTTCGTCCAATCCTTTCAGCAGCGCGCCTCCCCCCGTAAGCATAATACCTCTGTCAAAAATATCGGAAGACAGCTCCGGAGGTGTCCTTTCTAAAAGATTCATCACTGCTTCTACTATTTGATTGACAGATTCAGCCAGGGACTCACGAATATCTACGGAGCTGACTTGAATCATCTTTGGAATACCGGATACCAGGTCTCTGCCTTTTACCTCTATCTCCAATTCTTCTTCAAGTGGCACCGCCGAGCCGACTTCACATTTTATCATGTCGGCGGTACGGTCTCCTATGAGTATATTGTGCTGGCGCTTGAAAAACTGCACGATAGCCTGCGTCATCTCGTCCCCTGCAATTCTGATAGACTCGTCGCTGACAATACCCGAAAGAGCAATCACTGCTATTTCAGTTGTACCTCCGCCAATATCCACTATCATGTTTCCTATGGGTTCATGTACATTAAGCCCGATTCCGATGGCGCTTGCCATAGGTTCTGCAATAAGATGAACTTCTTTAGCTCCGGCGTGTTCGCAGCTGTCGCGAACTGCTCGTTTTTCCACTTCGGTAAGTCCGGAAGGTACGCATACGACTATGCGCCGTGCCGGCTGCCATGTGGCTGATACTTTTCGAATAAAAGCCCTCAGCATACCCTCTGTTATTTCAAAATCAGCAATTGCCCCGTCCCGCAGAGGGCGAATTATCTTAATGTCTTTATGAGTTTTACCGACCATCGACTGGGCGTCGTAGCCGATTGCTATAATATGCTTGCTTGAGCGGTCAAATGCTACTATTGTCGGCTCGTTTAGAACAATCCCTTTGCTCTTAATCCACATCAGAGTATTTGCCGTTCCGAGATCTATTGCTACGTCGTTTGATAAAAATCCGAATTTGAACATATCTAAAAAATAATTTATAAATAAAAAGAACCGTAATTTACAAAGATACTAAATCCTCAATTTTTTTATAATTAAAATGTAGATTTATTCAGAAATATTTATTGTTTGGATTTTCAGCAGCAAATATTTACAAAATTGAAACCAGCAAACAGCTTTGGAATCAAAAGCAAGAATATCAGTTATTAAAAGACAGGGCTGTTAATATCATAATTTTTACTAATGAACGTAAAAAATGAGAGAGAAGCTCCATTTGCAACATATTTCAATTACAAAAGTTTAAATTGTGAAATATTTGCGAAAATAGTATTGATATTTGATTTAATAATTGTTAATTTAATATAAAATTTTGACTTGGAATAAAGTTGTTTTATACAGAAAAATGAAAAAAAAATCTCAGAAATATATCCTACACAATAAACTTGTTCAAAAACTATCCGGGAAATTATGGAAAAAACAGTAGAAGGCATGACTACAGCCGTCATACGTTTTGCAGGCGATTCCGGCGACGGAATGCAGCTTACGGGCGGTCAGTTTGCCAACACATCCGGCTCGATGGGTAATTCGGTAAATTCTTTTCCCGATTATCCCTCAGAAATCAGGGCTCCCGAAGGAACTCTTTACGGAGTCAGCGCTTATCAGCTTCAAATAGGTTCAATACCGGTACACACACCGGGAAATTTTATTGACTTTTTGATAGCCATGAACGCATCTTCACTAAAAGTAAATTTGAAGCAGCTTGAAAAGAATGCCCTGATTATTGCAAACACTGACGGTTTTGGAGATAAAAATCTCAGGCTTGCAAAATATGAAACAAATCCTATTGAAGACGACAGCCTCAAGGATTTCCGCCTTGTAAAAATCGACATGGTGGAAGAAGTTAAAAATATATTAAAAGATAAAGACTTATCTTTGAAAGACATGATACGCTGCAAGAACTTTTTCGCTCTGGGCGTTGCTTACTGGATTTTTGACAGAGATATGTCTTACACCGAAAAATGGCTTGGCGAAAAATTCGGTAAAAAGCAGAAATATCTCGAAGCTAATCTTCTTTCAATGAAAGCAGGTTATGCTTATGCAAAGGAATGTCCGGATTTACCGGTGCAGTACAAAGTTGATAATGCAGAAATGCCCAAAGGAAAATACAGAAATATCACAGGCAACGAAGCGGTCGCAATCGGTCTGGCTGCTGCCGCTGAAAGAGCCAATCTACCGCTCTTTCTCGGCTCTTATCCTATTACGCCGGCTACGGAAATCCTGCATCATATATCAGGCTACAAAAAATACGGTGTGAAACATCTGCAGGCTGAAGACGAGATTGCCGGCATTTCCAGCGCTATCGGCGCTTCATTCGGCGGATACCTCGCTGCCACTACCACAAGCGGTCCGGGACTTTCTTTGAAAGTCGAAGCAATCGGCTTGGGTGTTATTCTCGAACTGCCCCTCGTAGTAGTTGACGTACAGCGCGGCGGTCCCAGCACAGGTCTTCCTACGAAACCGGAGCAGGCAGACCTGCTGATGGCTATGTACGGCAGACACGGCGAAGCTCCGGTACCAATAGTTGCTGCACGCTCCGCTTCCGACTGCTTTGCAAAAACCATAGAAGCTGCAAGACTGGCTTTGAAATATATGACCCCTGTTATTCTTTTGACTGACGGCTATTTGGCTCAGGGCACAAACCCATGGCATATCCCCGATTTGAAATCTCTGCCGGACATTAGCGTTAAGTTCCGTACCGAAAAAGAAGGATTTCAGCCTTATATGCGCGATCCTGAAACTCTTGCGCGTCCCTGGGCAGTGCCAGGTACTCAAGGACTCGAACACAGAATTGGCGGCTTGGAAAAAGAAGACATTACAGGGCTTGTAAGTCAGGAGCCTGTAAACCATGAAAAAATGGTTGACCTTCGTGATAAAAAGATTGCCGGTATCGTAAATGACATCCCCGATGCCGAAGTAATGGGACCGCAGGAAGGCAACCTTTTGATTGTCGGATGGGGAGGCACTCACGGCGCTATCTTAGATGCATACGAGAAACTAAGAAAAGAGGGAAAAGAAGTTTCCTTCTGCCATCTGGATTATCTCAATCCTTTTCCGAAAAATCTCGAAAATATTCTTAACAGCTTCAGAAGAATACTTATTCCCGAACTGAACAAGGGGCATCTTGCCACTCTGTTCCGTTCGCATTACTTGAAACCTTCCATCGGTTTGAACAAAGTACAGGGCAAGCCTTTGAAGGATATCGAAGTTTATAATAAAGCAATTGAATTGTTAAATGATAAGGAGATAGTCGCATCATGACAACATATCTCGATGAAATAATACAGATCCCCCACATCGGGATCGAAAAGCTTTCGGCGAAAGATTTGAAAACAGACATAGAAGTTCGCTGGTGCTCCGGCTGCGGAGGATACTCAATTCTGGGACAGACCCAAAAAATATTGGCAGACCTCGGATATAAAAAAGAGGAAATTGTATTTATCTCCGGCATCGGATGCTCAAGCCGTTTCCCTTACTATATGGATGTTTACGGTATGCACACAATGCACGGCAGAGCTTTGGCAGTTTCTTCCGGCTTGAAAATAGCACGTCCCGATCTTGCCGTATGGATAGCCACAGGCGACGGCGATGCAATGAGCATCGGAGGCAATCATCTGATACATGCAGCCCGCAGGAATATCAATCTGAAAGTGCTGATGTTCAACAACGCCGTTTACAGCCTTACAAAAGGGCAGTATTCGCCGACATCCCTTGAAGGGCAGATAACGAAATCATCACCGCTCGGCGTTTTGGACGATCCTTTCAATCCGGCTTCTCTGCTTCTTGGCTCGGGCGCTTCTTTTGTAGCACGCGCCTATGACAAAGACGCAAAAATGATGCGCCACATCTTCGAGAGGGCGGCAAAGCATAAAGGCTTCGCTTTTGTGGAATCTTATGCAAACTGCGTTATTTTCAACGAAGGCGCCTTCGACAAATATACCAAAAAAGGCGAACGCGAGGAACATTCAGTTTACCTTGAGCAGGGAAGACCTCTGGTGTTCGGGCTCAATGAGGAAAAGGGCATTAAGCTCGACGGCTTTAAGCCTGTTGTCGTTTCCTTAGAAGACGGAAGCCATTCCAAAGATGACCTGCTAATTCACGATGAACATGACGAAACTCTGGCATTCATTCTGGCAAACATGACATACAATCCGGAACTGCCACGACCTATGGGGATTTTCAAGGATATTGAGCGTCCCACTTATGAAGAAAAAGTAGTTCATCAGATTGAATACCACGAATCTCATGCTGCCGACACAAGCATTCAGCACTTAATGAACGGCGAAGACAGTTGGGATATAAACTGATTTTTACTTGAAAATGAACTCATAAATTTAGGCTTTTCGGCATTTTACCGAAAAGCCTTTACTTTTTTCAATCAACTGCTATCTGCTTATAACCATAGATTTGGTCATAACTCCGCGTGGACTGGTCATTCTGTAAAAATATACTCCGGCAGGTAAATGCGAAGTTGAAAAACCGATTTTGTAAACTCCGGCGGGATATTCACCGCTGATAATATCCATCACTTTTCTGCCGTAGCTGTCAAAAAGGCTTATCGAAATATCTCCTCTGCCTGTGGAGCCGAAAACTATTTCTACATCTTCCATGGCGGGATTCGGAATGCTTTGCTCCAAGAAATATTCATCGGGAACTTCGCTGACAGTTAAGGAAATATCCGCGTCGCAGCGGGAAGTGCCAAATTTTTTCAACTCTTCGCCGATACCGTCCACGGCTACTTTGTGTATCAGGCAGTTGTGTGAAAAATAAATTGTGTCTCTATCTATTCCGCGAGTCGAAGAAAGCGGTTTATAGCATATTTTTACGAATCGTTCTTCTCCGGGGGGTATTTCTATTGGAAACTGAGAAGGCGGCGCCGAAAAATATATATTTTTAAAAAACTGGGGATTTTGAAAAACAATACTATATTTTCCGTAATTATAGAGGCTTATGCTGTCGCAGTAAAGAGTGCCGATGCTGCTTTCTCCGTAGGAAAGTTTTTCAGCTTTACTGCCGTCAATTGAAAAATCAATAGTAAAGCCGGGTATCTCATGTGAATATGTGGTTGTATTGCCGACGGAATCTATGACTTCCAGCTCAAAATAAGCATCGAGGTAAGGATCTTCTACAATCGCTTCGTAAACAAGCACTGTGGGCGTAAAAACCAGCCGGCTTATATTGCAGTTGATGTTTTCGACCACACGCTCCTGCATTATGCCGAAATCCTCAAAGGTGGAATCGGTAAATACTATCTGATGCTCCCAGTTGCACGGGCCTGAAGTTACCGAAATATCCGGTTTTTTCGTGTCGTAAACCGAATGGTAAAAGCCGGTAATTACCTGTCTGTCTGTACAGTCGTCGCCGATTAGAAGCGTATCTGAATATTCCCCGTTTTCATCTGAATAAAGGCATAACTGAGCAGGCAGAATCTGACCGGGCTGCAGGGTAAGAGGCAGATTTAGATTTTTTAGAAAAAATACGCCGCTGTTTATTTTAAAATTACTGTAATCTACTGTCTGCTCATGTCTCCCGTAATTTTCCAGCAAAACATCGAAGCAGTATTCTCTTTTGGCTCTTGCTTTGAAATCAACATGATGCTTATTCCCCGGGAAATACATATCAACCGTAAAACCGGGTATTTCAAAAACCTGCTGATTCTCCTGACCGAAAGAGTCAATGGCTGCTATTTCAAATCTGCCGTCCTGGTACCTGTCTTTTAATTCTCCCCGGAAATGAACCGAATCGGCATATTTTGTAAAGTGTTCTATATAAGACCTGACGTTCTCTTCCGAACCGGGCACAATCCAGCAGGAGTCTATGCCCGAATCAAGATAAGCAGTATCGAGGATTATTCCTTCACGAATAAAACAAGTGTCTTTGGCAAGGATTTCGGGTTTTTTGTAGTCATGGGGTTCAAAGCTCATGCCGCCAATATAGCCGTAAGAATTTGCATAACCGTATCCGTATATCTGTATTCCGAAAGGTTCATCAGCTTTTACCTCGTGGGCGCCGTCGCTGACTCTTATGTGGGCATAGGAATAATTGGAAGCGGGCACCTGCATCCATGAAACACTTGCGGGTGTGTTTCCGTCTATTCTCAGAGAATTTTTAGCAGGGTTTGGCAGTATCACAGTAATATACTGCTGATGATATACTTCCTGATACCGAATAATGTCATATCTTTCATAAGCATCATCGTCAATTTCTTTTGCCTGAGTGTTAACTACCTTGTAGTTGTCCATGAACTGTTCGATTGGAGGAATTATCATCAGGAAAGGGTCTCCGTCGGTGTTATCTCCTGAGTAAACACTATAGTCTGAAGTGGATTTTATCTGGGCTGTCAAAACAGGTTTTTCAGCTGAGATATGCGAAGCACGGTCAAGCTTTCTTTCTAAATATTCACCTTTATTTAAAACCACTTCGGGAAAACCGTTAATATAAATCTGATTGTTGTCATATCCTGAAAGTACTCTGTAAAGGTCATAAGCTTCGGGGCTGATACCGTTGGGCTGCCTGAATTCCGAAACAAGGATATTCTTCCCCCAGTTTTTAAGCGGGGGCATCTGCTCTACAAGCATATCTCTTGAAGGGTTGCCATTATTACCGAAAGGATCATCTACAACTTCAACTGGTACGGTAGCTCGCTGATGACCTGTAAAAACGGCAACAGGTTTCGTGGAAATGATCTCGGTGCCTGTTAAATCAGCACGCATTTTTGCACGGCTGGAAATATCTGCCTGAACAAGATAAACCTCGCCGCGGTTCATATTAAATCTCTGCTCGCCGGCGCCGTTAATAAATGTAGGTATTGAAGGCTTAATAGTTACTTCGGTATTATTTTCTACTGCCACAATTGCAAACTGCGAAGGTGTCGCGCTGGGAGACATTATTTCATTTCCTCCCTGGTCTTCGTATATATAGCCGTGGCTGTTGTAGCTCAATACGAAATAATCGTTTCCCAAAACATCCGTCGGAAAAATCATAAAAGCATCGCTTGTAGTAATAGCCTGACTTTGAGCATAAACGGTAACTTCTTCATCAGTAGTGATATGAAATGACAGCCTGCTTATTTTCTCTGTGTCGTTGTTTGTATTATTCATTTCGATACCCATTTTGTTGAAACCCCACAGCTCATGTAAGTATGAACTGACAGAAAAGGTATAAACATCTGCGGGATTGCTTATACTGAAAGGTTCATTGAAAATATTGCCCAGACGGTCTCTAAACTCGATATTGCCGGTTGTAGGCACGTCAGCAGCAACAAAAATATAAAGACTGTCCCCGTATTGAAGCACGGGGCTTTGGTTGGCATTAAAATGATTGTGGTAGTTCGGCAGGAAAGTGAACCAGAAATCGGTGCCTTTAGAATCCCAAGGTACAGGTTTTCCCTGTGAAAATAAACTGCCGTACGGAAATATGGTGATTATGACCGCCAGCAGAAACAACATCGAATATTTATTTTTCATTTCATACTCTCTTAAAATTTCTTTATATTTATTTCGGTCATCTTATTATATATACACAAGAGACTTTGAAAAGTCACAGTTATTTTCTAAATTATCTGAAAAATAAATAATTATACTATATTAGGCGGCATTAAATATTTTTCAATGTGTATTTAAA
The DNA here is from genome assembly GCA_964577665.1 of uncultured Hyphomicrobiales bacterium. Taxonomy (GTDB): domain Bacteria; phylum Bacteroidota; class Ignavibacteria; order Kapaibacteriales; family UBA2268; genus CAYVTD01. Next base: position 133 of record CAZOBD010000085.1, on the reverse strand, counting down.
CAGACGAAACGCCCATGGTTAAGGGAAATCACCCAAGGGGATGATTATTTTAGGTAGATTTGCCATATATTGAAGAAAAAAACGTAATGTAAATTAAAAACCGTAAGAGACCCCACCCCGGCCCTCCCCAAGG
>CAZOBD010000084.1:0-16634 GCA_964577665.1 uncultured Hyphomicrobiales bacterium | reverse complement strand
CCTTTGGGGAGGGTTAGGGTGGGGCTAAAAATAAACAGATGAAACATACATGATTCGGGAAAACACACAAGGAGATGATTATTTTAGAGTTAATGCAAAACAGAGTTTTGAAAGAAAAGTACATTCCCAAATCGGAGTTTGGGAATGAGATGCAAGGTGTACGACATCTGAAAATCTTTCCCTTTGCCGAAAGCTTGTTTCAGAATTGTTTCAGAATCTCACGTATGAAAATCAGTGTATCTTGAGATTCTGAAACAAGTTCAGCATGACAAAGAAACGATTTACTAAGATCAAAGTAAAAAATAAACAGAAGCAAAAAGATGTCCGACATCTGGCAGATGTTGGACACTGAAACAGAAAGAAAATATATAGATGTACAAATATAAAACTATAGAGGCACCTTATGAAAATACTTAGTATCAGATTGAAATCAACAATGTTAGCCCTGTTTTTATTGACGGGTCTTTTTTTTAATCCACTTAAAGCTGAAGACGCGGAATTTTATCCGGTAAAATTTGTGCGGGACAGTCTGCCAAACGGCTTGCAAATTATTTACAATATCGACAAAAGCGCTCCGGTAGTCGCAACTGTTATGCACTACCGTGTCGGTTCTCACAATGAGAGAATCGGAAAAACAGGTTATGCACATTTTTTTGAACATCTTATGTTTGAAGCCACAGACAATATCCCCCGCGCAAGCATAGACAAATACATTCAGGAAGCCGCCGGCACACTGAATGCACATACAAGCTTCGACGAAACGGTTTATTATATCAAACTTCCCTCACACGAACTCAAGCTTGCTCTTTGGATCGAATCGCAGAGAATGCGGCGCCTGCACGTGGACAGTATCGGGGTGGAAACACAGCGGGAAGTAGTCATTGAAGAGCTTAAGATGCGTGTAGATAATCAGCCCTACGGCACAGTTCTTAACAAACTTTGTGAAAACCTCTGGCCCGGCACTAATTACGGATGGTCTGTTATCGGATACATAAAGGACATTGAAAAAGCCGAAATAGAAGATTTCAAAGAATTCTACGACACATATTATCACCCGAGTAATGCAGTTTTGGTAATTTCCGGTGATTTTGAGATTGATGAAGCCAAAAAATACGTCCGTCAATATTTCGGACAATATAAAGACAACACGCCGGTAAAAAAGACTGAGTTTACTCCTCCTCCGCTTGAAAAGGAATATACTGAAAAAGTCATAGACGAAAAAGCACAGCTTCCTGCACTTTTCATTGCATACCGCGCCCCGAAAATCGGCTCTGAAGATTATTATGCCTTCTCAATGCTGACTGATATACTTTCTTCCGGGGAAAGCTCGCGTCTTTACAGAAAACTTATTGACGAGGAGCAGATAGCCGTCAACTCATCCATTATGTCCCTTCCTCTTCAGTACAGCGGGGCGGCTATGTTTATCGGTATTCCCAGCCCCGGAAATGATCTGGAAGATTTAAAAGAAGAATTTGAAGATGTTATTGAAAAAGTTATAGAAGACGGTATCAGCAGTGAAGAACTGCAAAAAGCTAAAAACATTAATGCAGCAGAGTTTGTTACCGACAAGAAGAATGTTCTTTCCAAAGCGGAATCCCTTGCAATGTATTACAGTTATTACAATGATCCTTCTTTGATAAACAACCAAATTTCAAAGTTTCAAAGCGTAACCGTTGACGATATTAAAAGAGTTGCAAAAAAGTATTTCGATACTGATAAAAGAGTAATTCTGACATATCTTCCAGATTCAAACGATAAATAATTCTAATAAAAAAAATATACAAAGGTGAAAACAATGAAAAAAATATTGATAATTTTTATTTTAACGACAGTATTACTGCCTGTTCAAGCACAAGAAGAAATCGATATTACCCGAAAACCTGCACCCATGCAGAAAAAAGAATTCAGCTTTCCCGAACATAAAGAAGCAGTGCTCAACAACGGATTGAAGCTTTTCATAGTGGAAGACCACGAGCAGCCTGTCGTTTCTTTGCGGCTTCACATCGCCGGAGGCACTTCGATGGATTCCGAAAAGCCGGGAACCGCAGAGATAACGTCAGATATGCTTTTAAAAGGGTACGGCGAAAAAAAAGCCTCTGAAATAGCGGCAATACTCGACGGAATTGGCGCTGAAATTTCGGTAAATGCAGGCACCGACGCCATTACCGTAAATGCCTCCTGCCTGAAAAAACACTTTCCCGCGATGATGGAAATTTTCAGCAATATGGTAATTAATCCGTCTTTTCCCGCCAGAGAATTCAAAAAGCTGATTCCTCGCTATCAGGCATATCTTCAACAGCGCAAAGGTACGCCTCACGCTCTAGCTTCAGACATGACAAAAATTGTTCAATTCGGAAAAGAACATCCTTATGCCACAAGAATGACCGAGGAAAGCCTTGAGAAAATCGAAGTCAACGATCTGAAATACTTTCATAATACATTTTTTAAACCGAACAACGCCACTCTTGCAATTATCGGCGATGTAGAACCCGTTGAAATAGTCAGCACAATGCAGACATATTTTAAAAACTGGAAACTGGGTAAAGTACCGGAAATTCAGATACCGCCTGCCTCCCCTATGCCGTTGGGAGTTTACTTTATTCCGAGACGCGGATCGGTTCAAAGCTCAATTTTCATCTCTACCGAGGGGCTGCCTTATACTCATCCCGATTACCGTACTTTAGACCTTGCTGCTGACGTTATCGGAGCGGGATTTGCAGGCAGACTTTTCCGCACTCTGAGAGAAACATACTCTTATACTTACACTCCTTTTGGAAGCCTTACAAGCAATAAATTTCTGAACTACTTTGTTTGCGGCGCCGATGTCCGTACCGGCGTAACCGACTCTGCCATAAACGTAATAAACGAGCAGCTTACACGCCTCGCCACGCAGGAACCCTCAGAAGAAGAGCTTACCCGCGTGAAGAGAACAGTTGTGGGCGGTTATCTTATGAATTTCGAGAACTCAAATTTTATAGCTTCCCTTATTCAAAGAGCTTATTTTTACGGCATACCCCTGAAAGATGTTAAAGATTACCCTGAAACTGTCATGGGTATCTCGCCCTATGAGATTAAAACAACAGCAAACAAATATATGAATCCTGCCAATGAATACATAATCGTAGTCGGTCTGTCGGAAATAAAAGAAAATCTTGCGGAATTCGGTAATATCTCAGAATACAGCTTAGACCTTGAACCTCTGACGGGCATTCATGCAAAACTTGATAAAGCAGATTTAAACGCAGAAGAACTTCTGGCAAAATATACCGATGCCCTCGGCGGTAAAGAAGCCCTTGACACAGTAAAAACAATGCTTGTTACCGCTGAGACACAGTTCATGATGCAGGGAAACAATATCAGCGGGGAAATTATATCCAAATATGAAAAACCCCACAAGATGTATAAGAAACTAAAGCTATCTTTCCGTGAACAGGAAACATGGTCTGACGGAAGCAATGTCTGGACAAAAAGCGGAACTATGCTTGAAAAAACAACCGGGGGCGACAGTATCAGCACTCTTCATGAAGCAACACTTTTTCTGGAAACAAAACTACCGGAAATGGGCTATAAATGCAAAGTTCTCGGTAAACAAAACGGTATGATCCTGATGAGAGCATCTGCCCCCTTCGGAAAAGACATTATCTATTATTTCGATGCCGAATCTTACCTTTTGAAAAAATCGGAATACACCGAACAAAGCGAGCCTGCTCCTATGCAGATTACCGAAAAAATAATCAGTTACGGCACTTTCGGCGGTTTAACCCTTCCCGAAAAAAAAGAAATACAGACTCCCATGTTCACAATCAAAAATAATTTGAGTTATGAGATTAATCCCGTTTTTGAAGAAAATATTTTCAAACCCGGTAAATCGAAAGAATAAGATTTTAAGATAATTAAATTTTTAGTTTATTATTATTTAAAGTTTGAATAATTGAAAATTATTTAATAAATTAATATTTTAATATTAACCGATGGCGGTATTTTTAGAAATAGAAAACTTAAAATTAATTTTAAATTAATAGAAAATGAGTTGATATGCCAGAAATTAAGAAAATCTTAGTAGCGGAGGATGAACTGACCAATTCCATCCTTTTAAAAAGGATACTGACCAAAGCGGGTTATTCCGTAGTAGTAGCCGAAAACGGAGTGGATGCCCTCCAGCACCTAGAAAACGAACATTTCGACGCTCTTCTTTCAGACTGGATGATGCCGGAAATGGACGGTATAGAACTAATCAGAAGGGTGCGCGAAAGGATAAAACCGATCCCGCTCATTATCATGATTACCGCTTTAGTTTCCGAGGGCGCAAGAACTTATGCCCTTGAATCAGGATCCGATGACTATATTGCAAAACCGATAGATGTAACCGAGCTGCTGACCAGGCTGAAAGACGGTTTGGACAGAAAAGAACAGTCAGCACCCCCCAAGCCTGCAAAAGTCATATCCCGTGAAACAGATACAGTGCCCCCTTTCGTTGGCGTTGTGATAGGCACAAGCACTGGCGGGCCCCCTACTCTTATCCAGATTTTTCAAAATATACCCGAAAACACCAAAGCTGCATTTTATATAGTACAGCACGGGCCGCCTTGGATGCTCGAGACTTTTTCACAGAGACTTCAGCGCGAAACGAAGTTAAAAGTCAGTTTAGCCATGAATAACACTATTTCCGAAACAGGAAACATTTATCTTGCTCCGGGCGATAAGCATCTAAGAATAGAACCCGGTACGTTAAAAATAAAACTTGATTCCGGTCCTAAGGAAAATTTTGTAAGACCGGCAGCGGATCCTCTTTTCAGAAGCGCCGGCGAAGCATTCGGCAGATATTGTATCGGAGTCATCCTTACAGGCTTAGGCAGAGACGGAGCGCAGGGCGCTGCTCAAATAGTATCCAATCAGGGTACTTTGCTGGTGCAGGATCCGGAAACCGCTGTCGCGCCTTCAATGCCTAAAACAGTAATTGAAGCAGGCGTAAAGCACAAGCTGGTTCCTCTCGATGACTTCGGAAAAACCCTTGCCGAAACAATTTTCCCGATTGCAGGCAGGTTAAAACAGCATAATAACGACAAATCATAAATTCTGAGTTGAAAATTTTTTGCTTTTTTGAGACATTTTTGCCTTATTCGTGTCATTACGAATAAGGCTTTTTTTACTTTTGGATTACAAAAAATAAAATGAACAAAAAAAGTTTGGATAGTTAGGAAAATGTTAAGAAATTATCAGGATGGTTATTAAAAAAATATTTTTGGTTTTGTAATAATGTGAATCTTTAGTTACGGAGTTAATATATGAAATTTGGAAAATTACAAAAGATATTGCCGGTTATGACATTACTGCTGTCTTTGAATGCCTTTTCTCAGGATCTTACAAGAGAAATGATGGATAAGATAATAGAACCTGACAACGTAGGAAATGAATTCTGGCTTACAATGCCCCCTGCTTACTACATTGACGGGAGCATGAATGTTGTCAATATTTTTGTTTTCTCCGAGTATAAAGGCTGGGCAAGGCTTCAGATACCCGGTATCGGAGTTTTTAAACAAAAATTTTTTGAGCCATATCAGGTAATCAGCCTCTCTGTTCATCCTGATTCGATTCAACCCTATTCCCCTGACCGTCTTCAAATGCCTTTGTCAGAGTTTACTTTCTACACAAAGGCGGCACAGGTTACTTCTAATGTGCCCGTTACGGTTTACGTTGTTGGGAAATATGAAAGTTCCGGCGAAGGTTATCTCGCAATGCCTGCTAGAACTTTAGGCACGGAATACATAGCAGCCTGCTATGCGGGAAGCGAATATGATTCGGAAGACGGCACAGTTTATTATCCCGGGTCGATTTTAATAGTCAGCCCTTACGACAGTACAGAACTAAAATTTATTCTGCCTGACAGAGACAATGCCCGTACTGCAGGCGGATACGGCCCAGGCGACACGATAAAAGCCTCACTGAACAAAGCCGATATTTTTCTGGTTTCTTCCCTCGGAAACGGCAGCGACATTTCCGGCAGTATGATAATATCCAATAATCCCGTTGCTGTTTTCGGCAGCCATCCTTCGGGAAGGGTACCGGTGAAAAATGCTCCCGAAAATTATATGGTAGAAATGATACCGCCCGTCAATACCTGGGGGAAAAACTTTGCCGTTCCCGTAGCACCGGAAAGAGAAACTTCACCCGTTATAAGGATTTATACCCGCGAAAAAACTTATACTAATCTTACCGATACTATTGAAGCCGGTATGACAGAGTTCTATCTTAATGATCCTGATGATGACAAAGTTCCCCGGTTCTTAACCAGCGATAAACCCGTAATGGTATCTTTTTTTAACCCGGGCTATATGCAAGGGCTTCCGGCAGAACCTAACAAAGACCCTTTTTTTATGATTATCCCGCCGCTCGAGCAGTATAAAAAAGAATACTTCTTTGCTCTGCCTTCATCGGGCTATCACGATATATACGAAAAGAACTATCTTCTACTGAATTTTCTGCCCGAAGAAGAAGGCAATATACCCGATCATCTCAAAATCGGACTTGTAAAAGACAAACAAATAAAAACGCAGTTTTTGAGTTATTATTTTCAGGTTTCCGAGGCAGTATCCGTCAAGGACACAATTTCTGATTTCGCCTCACAGATATTTGAACTTCCTGAGACAGGCTTTTTCAAAATTGAGGATATTAACCCAAGCTGTGCTTTTTTGCAGGGATACCAGCTTAACATGGGATATTACGGTTTTCCGGCTGCCATGAACATTCGCAGCATTAGAAGTATTGACACGCTCGCTCCCGTAAGTGAGTGGACATCTGATGATGTAGGAAACATATCCGGGTTTTTCACAGACCTGCCGGAAGACCCCTCCGTCAGAACAAATCTTGCTTCTGTGTGGTTCCTTGAAGATGAATCATACAACTGCCTTTGTGAACTTGAAGATGTTAAAGTGCCCGGTGTGGATTCCATTCTCGGTTTCGACTGCGAGGCGCTCAATCTTGATGAAGATGCACGCGCTGCATTTCTCGTAAGCGATAAAAACGGCAATTCAAATATAGTTTATGCTTACTATTATACTGTTTCATACGAATTCAAACCTGAGATAATAAATTTCGGAACAGTGAAAATAGGCGACTCTGCCAAAGCAGAATTTGAAATATTCAATACAAGCAAAAAAGAAATATTTGTGAAAGATATTGAAATAAACGATAAAGAAGAATATTTCACTGTAGAATATGACGGCAAGCCGTTTGAACTTGAAAGCGAAAAAGGAAAAAAATTCAATATTATTTTTCATGCAAAGAAAACCGGACAATACAATACTTCCTTAGTACCCGAAGTTGACAAAGCTGCTGCAGATTATAAACTTTTACTAAGCGCTGCGGTCAAGCAGCCCTATATTAATGTCAGCAGCATCAGCTACGGCACTGTAGATATTGGCAAATCTGTCAAAAAACAGGCAACAATAATCAATCCCGGAGAAGTGCCTTTGTCCATTACCGGATTTGAAATGCCCTCATCCACTGTTTTTTCGGTTCATCTCCCGGAGAATATATCTCCGGAAAACCCTCTAAATATTGCACCCGGTTGTGTTTACAGCCTCAATATTACTTTTATTCCTGATGATGATGTATCATATTCCGACTCACTGGTCGTAATCAGCGATGCTTCGGAACAAAACAACGTTATTAAGCTGACAGGCAGAGGGAGACTTACTTCGGGAATAGCAGAATATAAAAGAGCTGAAATAAATATTTTTCCCAATCCGGCAGAAGAATTTGTTTACATCACTTACGACAGCGATGCTGCTATTAAAGAAATTCATTTATTAAACCTTTTGGGTGAAATACTTGATACTAAAATACAGGTTGAGCATTACTCCGGCGCGGCTAAACTAAATATTAAAAAGCTGTCTCCGGGCATTTATTTTCTCAGAATAAAGCTCGGCAATGACTTTTATTCAAAAAAATTTACAATTTCAAGATAAATTTCATATATTTGAAGCATAATTCAGCCTGTTCAATTTAACAGGAGGCAATGTTATGCTTTCAAGATCATTTATTTTCATCTCATTTTTAGTCTTGTATTCACAGATTTCTTTCTCGCAGGAACTCACCGGAGAGATGATTTACAAGATTGCCAGACCGGATAATATCGGAACAAATTTTTGGTTTACGGTTCCCCCATGCTACGAAACCGAAAATCCGGACAATGCAGTAAAAATTCTGATTTTTTCAGAATATACTACTCAGGTAAAAATTGAAGTGGAAGATATTTTCTTCGTAAGGACTATAAACACAGTACCCCATGAAGTAGTGGAAGTAGAGCTTACTCCCATGCAGGCACAGCCCTACACGAAGTCTGGCACGGAAGATGAAAAAGAAAGCGAACTTTACAAAAGAAGGGGGATACACCTAACTTCCAAAATGCCCGTCGGCGTTTATGTTTTGGTTGATTATGAAGGCACAAGCGACGGATTCCTCGCTATGCCGGCAGCGGTATTAGGCAAAAAATATGTTGTTTCATCTTATGACGCACTTTACTCCGGAGATTACAAATTTCCCTCAATTGCAGGAATAACCGCACCTTATGACAACACCAAAGTAACAATAACCATCGGCGGCAATGAAAACACTCTGACCGCCGACAATCTCGGTCCCGGGGAAAAAATGAACGTAACTCTTTACAAAGGAGACGTGTTTATGTTTTCAAGCCTTGGAGACCGAAGCGATCTTTCCGGCACTTTGATAAATGCAAGCAAGCCCGTAGCCGTCGTTGCCGGGCATCAATGCGCTAATGTTCCCCGGCAAAACTCATGGTGCGACTATCTTGTAGAAATGCTCACAGGTACTGAAACATGGGGAACAAAATTTGCCGTGCCCCAGATACCCGGCAGAGCGATCTCTTCCATTATAAGGATTTACGCCAAAGAAAATGAAACAAGCATTTACAGAAATGGCAATCTAATAGGCATGATTGGCGGGCCCGGCGGTATAAAAGATGAAGCCTGGATTGAAATACGCCTTAATGAAAACCCCGAAAACCCGTTCCCTGTTTATATTACATCAGACAAACCCGTGCAGATAGTGCATTACAACACCGGCTCGCAGGAAGACGGCTTGCCCAGGAAAGATTTTGATCCATTCCAAATGGTATTAGCCCCGCTAGAACAGTATTCCCCTTATATCCCCTTTGCCATGCCGAAAGCAAGAAACAGCAGCGGCTTTGCCGAGAACTACTTCGCTGCCGCCTTTACTCCAAACAGCGAAAACCTCATTCCTCCCTATCTGCTATTAGGCATCGGCACCGAAGATACAACCCGTTTCCATTCATTGAGAAACTATTACATGGCTGCGGACTGCGATGTTCTTTTAGATAAGCAGCTCGCCGTGCAGTCTTTTGAAACGCCGCCTGACAGCACACTCTATCTCAAACATTCCGAGCCGCTCGCCGTTCATCTCTTCGGATTTGACGGCACAGATTCATACGGTTTTCCGGCTTATCTGATGTTAAAAAACTTGGAAAAGATTAATGACACCGCCGCTCCGACAATTAATTTGACTCTTAATAAAAACAGCGGTCTCATTGAAGCCGATGTGCAGGATTTGCCCGATAATTCCGATATAAGGTCAAACCTCGGGCATATATTAATCAATGAAGAAGAGTCATTTAACATCGAATACGAACTCCCGGAAATCATGCACAGCATAGATTACCGCACAGGTGCTGAAATCATAGTTGCCGACATGAAAAAAGACGCCCGCGCCGTTGTTACCGCATCCGACAGAAACGGCAATACCTCAGCGCAGGAAATAAACTACTATGTCATAGATTTTGAATGCCTTCCCCGCGATGTTTTCTTCACCGGTGTACTGCCGAGCGCAACCGTTTACCGGGATATTCAGTTAATAAACAACAGCAATACACAAATCGAAACGGAAAAAATAACAGCCGAAAACTATCCCGAGCTCTTCTGGGTTGAAAACATAAACCTTCCTGCCGTAATCAATGCAAATTCCGCCGCAACCTTTACTCTCGGCTTTTCTGCGGCGCAAATAGGCGAATATAATGAAACCCTCCGCGTTGAGCTCAGCGATGACGAAACTTATTTCAACGTCAATGTTACTGCTTCAGTTGATGAGCCTGAGATTTCTGCAATGGACATCGACTTCGGAACCATCACAGCCGGCTTTTCCACCGTAACACAATGCAGGATAAGAAACAACAGCGACGCAATGATATTAAATATTACTTCAATCAAACGCCCCTCAAGCAAAGCTTTTATTATCAACCTTGAAACCCCGACTCCCGAAGCGCCTTTGAAAATAAATCCTAAGTCAATTAAGTCCTTCAATGTAATGTTTGCCCCCAAAGAGGCAGGAGAATACCTCGATTCCATCGTTTTCAGCTCGGATGCCGGCAAAACTGACAGCATTTCAGTCTTTACGGGAACTGCCGTGCCGAGTTCCGTCTTTGAGAAAGCTCCCGCAGAGAAGATCAAGATTTATCCTATTCCCGCAAAATCCTTCTTAAACCTTCATTTAAAAGGATTTAACCGCCGTCCCGATATAAGAATAAAAGATGCGGAAGGAAAAGACATCACTTCGGCGGTTTCCATCGACGGCAGTTTACCAAAATACAGGATAAACACCGCAAATCTCCCTGCCGGAGCCTATTTCATTGAAATTCATACGGATACTAAAGCCTATTTCAGGAAATTCATAATTAACAAATAATCTTCGCAAACAAATTCTGAGATTTAGAACTAAATCAAATAACCTTTCTAAAAATATTCCTCTTCTTTTCCTTATATAAAAACAGAAAAGAAGAGGAATTTTTTATCTACAATATTATTAAGTTCCTTAAAAAATATTTTTATTTGCTCATTTACCAAAAAAAGAATATTTTAAAACTATATTATGATGAGATTTTTAAAAATAATAAATGGAAGAACTTTTAACCATAAAAGAAGCAAGCAGGTGGGCAACTGAGTATTTGAATAAAAAAGTAAGTGTGTCAAACATATCTTATCTTTTGCAGTACGGCAGAGTAAGAAAAAGCAGCAACAACGGCATAACCCTTATAAGTAAAATTGACTTAAAGAAATATTACAGCAGTTTCAAAGGACAAAGGGAGCTCGACTGGAAGCAGAAACTCGGCGGCGATTTGAACTGGGCGCTGTCGTTTGACTATCTTCGTGAAAAAGACACTACCAAACATGTCCACAGACTTCATCCTTATAAAGGAAAATTCATCCCTCAACTGGTTGAATATTTCTTAGATAATCATACAGATGATTTTAAAAAGGAAGTTTTTTTTAAAAAAGGGGATATTGTATTAGACCCGTTCTGCGGAAGCGGAACTACCTTAATCCAGAGCAACGAATTAGGCTTACATGCAGTCGGCATTGATATTTCTGCTTTCAATGCGCTTATATCAAATGTGAAGATTAGAAAGTATGATTTATTTAAATTAAGTTCTCAGTTAAAAGAGATAACTCAATCTTTAAAGAGTTTTATTTCTAAATCAAATAATATAGAATTTGAAAAAGAATTATTAGAACGTTTAAATGAATTTAATACCAAGTATTTTCCCTCGCCTGCGTTTAAAATTAAAGTTAGAAACAAAGAAATAAACGAAAGAGAATACAGCGCTGAAAAAGAAGATGAATTTTTACCTGTTTTTCATGATTTGGTAAAGAAATATGATTTGAAAATACGACAGGACAGGAAAAATACTTTTCTGGAGAAATGGTATCTCGAACCAGTCAGAAGAGAAATTGACTTTGTTTTTGAAAAAATAAAAAATGTTCAGGATGTTTCCTTAAGAAAAATACTGGCAGTTATTTTAAGCAGGACTATACGCTCCTGCCGTGCTACGACGCATGCTGATTTGGCAACTTTAAAAGAACCTGTAACATCGACCTATTACTGCAAAAAGCACGGGAAGATATGCAAACCTCTTTTTTCTATTCTTTCATGGTGGCAGCGCTATGCCGATGATACTTTAAACAGGCTCTACACTTTTGATCAAACTAGGACAAATACTTTTCAATATTGTCTGCAGGGAGACTCGAGAAATATTGATATTTTCGGAGCATTAGATGAAAAATTTCCTGCATTTTGTGAATTAGCTAAAAACAAGAAAATATCAGGAATTTTTTCGAGTCCGCCCTATGTCGGACTAATTGATTACCATGAGCAGCATGCTTATGCCTATGAGCTTTTTGGATTTGAGAGAAACGATGATTTGGAAATAGGACCTCTGGCGAAGGGACAGAGTTTAAAATCAAGGCAGGAGTACATTGAGAGTATATCTCAAGTATTAATAAATTCTAAGAAATATCTTGTTGATGATTTTAATATATTTTTGGTTGCAAACGATAAGTACAATATGTATCCTGAAATTGCAGAAAAAGCCGGCTTAAGAATTGTCGGTCAATATAAGCGTCCTGTTTTAAACAGAACTGAGAAGGATAAAGGCGCATATTCTGAGATAATTTTTCATTTGAAGGAAGTTTGATATGGAAAAAAGCAAAGCATTATTTGAGATTACCGAAGAAGATGCACAGTTTTCTGCTGAACATAGAATTGGCAGAAAACTAACCTGCGATGAAATTAATATTGTGGAAAGGTATTTGAAATACGCTTTCGAGGATTGGGGTATTATTTTAAAAAAAGCTGTTTTAAAGGCAGCAGATGAAAAGGGTATATTAAATAATTGATTTTCATTTGTTACATTCTAATAAGATACTAAACTTTGAAAATCTATTGATTTAACTTTGGTGAGCTGGGTATGATTATATCTAAAAAAACTTCATCTTATATTGTTGATACTATAAAAAATAGTATTAGATAAAAGTTAACGAAATACAAACCTGAAACAAAAGAAATGCCGTTTCATTTTCGTTTGTTAGGAAAAGATAGAATGGCTCTCTTTTCATTTGTACATTCATTAAATACAACATTTGGTATATCCATTTTTGAACCTGTTGCTCAGGCACTTGCTTTAAGTAGGTTTAAGAAAGCAGAGAAACAATACCCAGTTGGAGATCAAATTAGTGAGAAAGCACAGAATGAAATACAACATATTATTAATGATCTTTCTAAAGGTCAAACTGTTGATAAAAAAACTGAAATCGATAGAATAAGAAAAGTTGCTGATAAAGGTAATATGAACGGCATTAAAACAGTTAAAGCTGATTTGTTTTTAATTGATGAAAATGATAGAATTTTTCTTTTTGATTTAAAAACTGCAAAGCCAAATGTTAGCAATTTTAAAGATTTCAAAAGGACACTATTGGAGTGGGTTGCAATTTACTTAGCAAAAAATCCAGAGTCTAATATTAATTCCTATATTGCTATTCCTTATAATCCCTATCATCCAAAGCCTTATGAAAGATGGACTATGAAAGGAATGATTGATTTAGAAAATGAATTGTTAGTTGCAGAAGAGTTTTGGGATTTTTTAGGTGGGGAGGGTGCTTATCAAGAAGTTCTTGATTGTTTTGAAACTGCTGGTATCGAGCTTCGCTCTGAAATTGATGAGTATTTTTTAAAGTACAAATAATTATGAAAAACATTTCAAAAAACACAATGAGCAATAGATGATATTGAGTATTCCGAAAAGAGTTCAAGAATTTTTAGAATTTTGTGAAATGAATTTTTTCTTGCTTAAAAAGATAACTTAAATTATTACATAAAAGAAAAAATATAATCAAGGTATCACCCTCCGAAACTGATCTATTTGGTTTCTCAGAAAATCATTTACCTGTTTGGAATTTTTAAAGTATTTGGCAACATCGGGGGATAGCTCAATAAGAAATCTTTTTTTATTTACATAAGGATTTGGTTTTAGCTCCAATTCATCTAAATCGTATTCTTCTCTGAGTTCGTCATGCAAATCCTCATCGGGATTCTCCACAATGTTTATTGTGTTTCCGTGAAAAATTTTATCTTTTCTTTTCATAGCTTTTCTTTTCTTTTTTAGTTGCTAAACGAGAACTTATAATTCTTATTTTATCCTCTCTTTCTGTGTAAGATACAAAAAGGATTCTATTTCTGTATGAGTGTCCGATTGCTATATATCTTTCTTCCATTTGCGAATGATCAGGGTCATCTGAAAATAGTGAATAAGGATCATTGAAAACTGTCGAAGCTTCATGAAAACTTATTTTATGTTTTAATTCATTGTTTTCTGCTTTTCTATTATCCCATTCAAAATTGAGCATCTAAACCTCTTTATTGAATCAAATTATTCATTCGGATATTTGAAAGTGCTTGCTCATAATCATTTTGACAAAATACGGAAAAGTGGTATCTTAGGCAAATTGATTTGTAATTTATAATAAAAACAAGTAAAAACTATGATCAAAAAAGTATTGATTGCTAACAGGAGCGAGATTGCATGCAGAGTGATAAGGGCATGCAGGGAACTGGGACTTACCGCAGTGGCGGTTTATTCAGAAGCGGATGCCAAATCGCTTCATGTACAGCTTGCCGACGAAGCCGCTGCCATTGGAGCGGCGCCTGCGCTGGAGTCTTATCTAAACATGGACAAGGTAATACAGGCGGCAAAAGACACAGGCTGCGACGCCATCCATCCGGGATACGGCTTTTTGTCGGAAAATCCCGTTTTTAACAGGCGTGTGCGTGATGAAGGGCTGATTTTTATAGGTCCCAATCCCGATTCCATGGAGCTGCTCGGCTCAAAAGTAGCTTCGAGAAAGCTTATGATAGAAGCAGGCGTTCCCGTAATACCGGGTATGAAGGGCAGTTCCATGAAAATGGAAGATTTCGAAAAAACAGCAGAAGAAATGGGCTATCCCGTTTTGATAAAAGCATCGGCAGGCGGCGGCGGCAAAGGCATGAGAGTCGTAAAAGAGCCATCAAAGCTGATTGAATCCGTCGAGGCTGCCATGCGCGAGTCAAAATCGGCTTTCGGCAGCGAAGAAGTCTTTCTCGAAAAATACATAGAGCAGCCGCGGCACGTAGAGTTTCAGGTAGCTGCCGACCACCACGGAAACGCAAGGTACTTTTTTGAAAGAGAATGTTCTATACAGCGCCGGCACCAGAAAATAATAGAAGAAGCGCCTTCGCCGGTTATGGATCCCGAGCTTCAAAAGAGAATGGGCGAAACTGCGATAAAAGTCATAAAAGCGGCAGACTACGACAACTGCGGCACGGTTGAGTTTTTGGTCGATAAAGACAAAAATTTCTATTTCCTCGAAGTAAACGCCCGCATACAGGTGGAGCATCCCGTTACGGAAATGACTACGGGGATTGACCTCGTAAAGCTTCAGATACATATCGCAAACGGCGGAGAAATGCCTTACAAACAGGAAGAGCTAAGCCAGCGCGGGCACGCCATTGAGTGCAGAATCTATGCAGAGGATGCCGAAAATAATTTCCTGCCCTCTTCCGGTAAAATCCTTTTTTTGAAGGAGCCGAAAGGCTCAGGAGTGCGCTATGATTCTGGTATTTATCAGGGCGCTGAAGTTTCTGTTTTTTACGATCCCGTGCTTGCAAAACTGATAGTCTGGGGTGAAAACAGAGAAGAAGCAAGGCAGAGGATGATTTTGGCGCTGAAAGAGAATATCATTATCGGGGTAAAAACTTCGATAGACTTTATGCTCCGCTGTCTGGAGCATCCCGAATTCATCAAGGGAAATACATTTACCGATTTTATAGAAAAGAACATGACTCTGGAAAGCGAAAGAAGCGATGATATGGTAAAAGCTGCTCTTGCCGCAGCCATTGCCCACAGCCGCGAAAACGGAAAGACAAAGCGCGTGGAAATAAGCGGCAAAGGCGAAATGCCCACTCCTTGGCAGTCTGTAGGCAGGTGGGAAATTTGCATGGGGTAAATATGATTGATGACGGAAAAACACGCTGCGGCTGGGTCAGCGATGATCCTATTTACATAAAATATCACGATGAGGAATGGGGAGTGCCCGTCTATGACGACAGGCTTTTGTTTGAATTTTTAATTCTCGAAGGTTTTCAGGCAGGACTAAGCTGGCTTACTATTCTAAAAAAAAGGGAAAATTTCCGAAAAGCGTTTGATGCTTTCGATTATGAAAAAATTGCCCTGTACAACGAAGATAAATACAACCGGCTGATGCAGAATGCAGGTATTATACGTAATAAGCTGAAGATACGGGCAGCAATTACAAATGCCCAAAAATTCATGGAAGTGCAGAAGGAGTACGGTTCATTTTCAAAATATATATGGGATTTTACCGGCGGAAAGCCTATTATTAATCATTTCAAAAACTTAGAAGAAATTCCCGCCAGAACAGAGCTTTCCGACATAATAAGCAAAGATATGAAAAAGCGGGGCTTTAAATTCGCCGGTTCGACAATTATATATGCTCACATGCAGGCGACAGGCATAGTAAATGACCATACCATGGACTGTTTCCGACATAAAGAAGTAAATATGATTTAGATACTTCACTTAGCCGTTTCATCTGTTCATTTTTTACTTTCTGCTTCCAGATGTCCAACATCTGGCAGATGTTGGACATCTTTTTTCGGCTCACATTTATTTTTTGGGGACTAAGCAAAGAGTTTGGTAAGCCTAAAGAGGAAGAATTGCGTGTCAACAACGCCTCTTTGATTAGCTCTAAACAGTTTGACTTTTGAGTTGAATG
>CAZOBD010000083.1:0-16914 GCA_964577665.1 uncultured Hyphomicrobiales bacterium | reverse complement strand
TAAGGGACCCCGCCCCGGCCCTCCCCAAGGGGAGGGAGCTAAATTAATGATTTCCCTCCCTTTGGGGAGGGTCAGGGTGGGGCAAAAATAAACAGATGAAACGTCCATGATAAGGGAAATCACACAAGGGGATGATTATTTGAGAGTTAATGCAAAACAGAGTTTTGAAAGAAAAGCACATTCCCAAATCGGAGTTTGGGAATGAGATGCGAAAAAACGTAATGTAAATGTAAAAACGTAAGGGACCCCGCCCCGGCCCTCCCCAAGGGGAGGGAGCTAAATTAATGATTTCCCTCCCTTTGGGGAGGGTCAGGGTGGGGCAAAAATAAACAGATGAAATGAAAAAATGCAAAATATGCGGCTCAGAAGATATTCAAGAAATTGAATACGGCGGTACGGATTACTGCAGATGTCCGTCATGCAGGACAATGTATCTGAAAAAAATACCCGATTCAAATACACTTCTCGGATTTTACGGACGGGAGTATAAAATCACTTCCGAAGATTTTTCGGAAACGGAATACCGCAGGATTTTTCGTCTGCCTGAGCAAATACAGCTAATAAAGGAAATATCAGATTTTAGGAAGCCTCCCGCAAAACTGATTGATATCGGCTGTGATAAAGGATATTTTCTTGACGAAGCAAGGAGAGCAGGCTTTTCTGTCAGCGGGGTGGAACCCTCTATGTCTGCCAGAAAATACTGCGAAATAATTAAAATTGACTGTTTCAAAACAGCAGAAGAAGTGAAAGAAAAGCAAGACATCGCAGTTATGTGGCATTCGCTTGAACATCACAGAAACCCTCCATTTTCTCTAAATGAAATAAACGAATTGCTCAATCCGGGCGGAATGATATTTATCAGGGTGCCTGATTTTGAAAGCTTATACAGTAAAATTTTCGGAAAAAGCTGGATATGGTTTCAAGGTGACAGACATTATTACCATTTTTCAAAAAAAAGCATTAAAATACTGCTGGAAAATGCCGGATTTGAGCTGCTGAAAATTGAAAGCAGAAAACCAAATACACTGCTTACTAAGCGCATGAACAGAATTGCTCTAAAAATTTTCAAAAAAGAATACGCTTACAAGCTGCCTCAGAGAAAAAAAATCGCCAGACTGTATGAAGATATAACAGGCGTAGAAATATTTGCTGCGGGAAAAAAGAGATAATGCTTGATTGAAATTATTGGCTGCCTGCTCATTTTTCGTGAGTATTAGATAAGTTAGATTAATCACTCATTAGCAGAAAAGCCTTTATGAACTCGTCTAAGTCGCCGTCCATTACGGATTGAATATCAGTCTTTTTGACCTCGGTACGATGGTCGTTAACCATTGTATATGGCTGAAAGACATAAGAACGTATCTGACTGCCCCATTCGATTTTCATTTTTTTACCTTCTTCTTTGGCGCGTTCAGCTTCTTCTTCCTGTCTTTTGCGCTGATATAGATGGGATTTAAGCATTTTCATAGCCCGCTCGCGGTTTTGAAACTGGGAACGTTCCTGCTGGCAGGATACAACTATATCGGTAGGCAGATGCCTCAGCCGTACTGCTGTTTCGACTTTGTTTACGTTCTGACCTCCGGCGCCGCTTGCTCGGAATGTATCCATTTCAACGTCTGAAGGATTTATCTCAATTTCAATATCATCATCTACTACGGGATAAACATACACAGATGCAAAGGATGTATGCCTTCGCGCATTGCTGTCGAAGGGTGATATCCTAACCAGCCTGTGAACTCCGTTTTCTGCTTTGAGGTAGCCGTATGCGGACTGCCCCTGTATTTCAATAGTGGCAGATTTAATACCTGCGCCGTCTCCCGGCAGTTCATCTACAAGATATACTTTATGTCCTTTTTTCTCTCCGTAGCGGCTGTACATTCGGAGCAGCATTTCAGCCCAGTCCTGAGCTTCCGTACCGCCGGCACCTGCATGAATTGTAAGAAGTGCATCACGATGGTCGTCTTTTCCGGAAAGCAGATTTTTTACCTCGAGTTCTTCAATTTTTTCTTTTGCCGATTTCAGTTCGGCAGTTATGTCCTCTTCTAAAGAAGAATCCTCTGCTTCTTCTGCCAGTTGAATCATGGCTCGTGCGTCCTGCACGGCAGTTTCGGCTTCTTCCCATATTGCAATCCAGTCTTTCTGCGCAGATATTTCCTGCATAATCTTCTGAGCTTTCTCGTTGTCGTTCCAAAAGCCCTCTGCCTGCGTAAGCTTTTCCTTCTTTTCTATTATTTCAGCTTTGCCGTCAATGTCAAAGAAACCTCCGTAATTTTTCGGATCGTTTCTGTAAATCTTCTAATATTTCTTTCTGTGGTTCAAACATTTTTTTTTCCTTATTATTTATCTTTTTACTTTCCGATTCAGATGTCCAACATCTGCCAGATGTTGGACATCTTTTTCTTCCATACTGTGCATCCCCTCCCCAAGAGGGGATTAAGGGGGTTTTAGAATTTAGAATTTAGAATTTAGAATTTAGAAAATAGCAATTGGTTTATTGAAAATTGAAAATTATTTGCCATTCGGCACATGGACAGAATGACATCTATAATTTCTATTTTCCAATTATTTCAAAAATAATCATCCCCTTATGTGATTTCCCAAATCATTTTTTTCCTCAATCCTAAGCTGTGCTTGGGATTGCAATTTTCTTGATAAGTTAAACTTCCTTTGAAAATTTCCTTACCAAGCGCAGCTTAGTAAGGAGATGTAAAACTGCGGACATTAGTCATGCGCTAAAAAATCATCCCGGCACTGTTAGATTATGCGCTTTCATTATAGAATCGTATCTTTTGCCGTCAACAACGGCGTATCGTAATAGACGATCATAAACATCAGTGTTTGGGGCGTTTTCTTTTCTGTAAATCAATATATTTTTATGAAAAATAAGCTCGAAAGCAAGGTCCTTTGCCAAATTGCCCAGCGCAAGTGCAGAATCGGCGCTTATACCGGCTTTTGCTGCCTGTTCGTTAAGTCTTTCTCCGGGTTGTGTTTCAAAGCAGTCTATGCCGAGTATTCTCACTCTTTTTTCCCTGCCTTCAGTCTTAAACTGGAAAGTGTCGCCGTCGTAAACGAAAGTAACGTAAACAGTAATGCTGTCGGCATACCACTCTTCAGGAAGGGCTTCACGGATATTAGTTGGAGAATCACATCCGGCAATCAGTAGAATACATGCAGCTAATATGGGAGCAAAAAATCTCATTAGATACAGAAAAAAAAAGCCTCCCGAAGAGGCGTTTCGAAAATTATGCTTCAGCTTTTTTTAGTTTTTTAATCATGGCTTTATACCCGATTTTATCAAGTGTTTTCAAAGCCTTTGCCGTAGCCCTCACAGTGATAAAACGCTTTTCTTCCGGCAGCCATATCTTCTTTTTCTGAAGATTGGGAAGATAACGGCGCTTTGTCTTGTTGTTTGCATGCGAAACGTTGTTGCCGCTCAGGGGTTTTGTACCCGTTAAATCACATATTCTTGACATATTTTTACCCTAAATTGTTATTTTCAATCAACATGAACAGCAAATTTAATAAAATATTTTCTAATTTCAAAACTTCATTTAATTTAAGAGCGAAAAAGTTTGAAAAACCAATTATAAGGTATTTAAAGCATATATAAATATATTATTAGCCAAACTAAATAATCGAATTTTTATTATATAAAAAAACAATCCAAACACAAAACCAAACACAAAACCCCAATTTTCTTACTTTTTTATTTTTTTATTTGGAAAGTTAATCTTTGTTTAATTAAATTTGTGCAATTAATATGAAAAACAGTTGTTCTTTTAAACAACTTAACATATTATTAATTGTTTTTTATTTTTTGTTTAGGAGTATTTTTATGGCATATTTCGATGATTTAATGGCTCAGGTAAAAGCCAAAAACCCCGCACAGCCCGAATTCATTCAGGCAGTGGAAGAAGTGTACGGATCGCTGTGTCCTCTGGTAGAAAAGCATTTCCCGGAGTACCGGCAGACCAAAATTTTAGAGCGTATCGTTGAACCGGAAAGGGTGATACTGTTCCGTGTTCCTTGGGTGGACGACAACGGCGACTGGCATGTAAACCGCGGATTCCGCGTTGAGTACAACAGCGCTATCGGACCTTACAAAGGCGGTCTGCGTTTTCATCCCAGTGTAAACCTCGGCATTCTGAAATTTTTGGGTTTCGAACAGGTATTTAAAAACAGTCTGACCACCCTTCCTATGGGCGGCGGCAAGGGAGGTTCCGATTTTGACCCGAAAGGTAAATCAGACACCGAAGTTATGAGATTCTGCCAGAGTTTTATGACCGAACTCTTCCGCCACATCGGTCCGAACACCGATGTTCCTGCCGGAGACATCGGCGTAGGAGGACGCGAAATCGGCTTCCTTTATGGTCAGTACAAGAGGATCCGCGATGAATTTACAGGAGTTCTTACCGGTAAAGGACTTAACTGGGGCGGTTCTCTTATACGTCCTGAAGCAACAGGATACGGAGCTGTTTATTTCGCTCAGAATATGCTTGCCACTAAAGGCGAGACCCTTGAAGGCAAGAGTTGTGCAGTTTCCGGATCGGGCAACGTAGCCCAGTACACAATTCAGAAACTTAACGAACTCGGCGCCAAAGCCGTAACGCTGTCAGATTCCAGCGGTTTCATTATCGATATGGACGGAATAACCGGTGAAAAATGGGATTACTTAATGGAACTCAAGAATGTTCGCCGCGGCAGAATCAGAGAATATGCCGAGAAATTCACCAACGCCGAGTATCGCGAAGGCCGTTTCAACTGGGATGTCAAAGTAGATTGCGCTTTCCCCTCCGCCACTGAAAACGAAATCAACGGCGGCGAAGCAAAGACACTGCTGAATAACGGATGTTATGTAATCAGCGAAGGCGCCAATATGCCTTCCACTCCCGATGCCGTTGAACTGTATCTGGAAAAAGGCATTCTCTACGGACCCGGCAAAGCCGCAAACGCAGGCGGTGTAGCCGTTTCGGGTTTGGAAATGAGCCAGAATTCTTTAAGAATGTCATGGACACGCGAAGAAGTGGACAATCATCTGAAAAGGATCATGAAAGATATTCATGATGCGGCATTCTCTGCTGCCGAAACATATAGTAAAAAAGGCAATTACGTTGACGGAGCCAATATAGCAGGATTCCTCAAAGTTGCCGATGCCATGATGGCTCAGGGCTGCGTTTGATTTTTGTCGAATTTTTTTCATTTTTTGGCTGTCTCTCCTGCAGGGGCAGCCTTTTTTTGTTGCCGCACCCCTGCTTTTACTTATAACCAGTCAGGTAGTTCTCATGGAAATAAAATGCCGGCTTAGAGCAGGTTTGAAAAGAGATAAGAAGATGAAACACCCATGATTTGGGGAAATCACAAAAGGGAATGATTATTTTGAGTTAATGCAAAACAGAGTTTTGAAAGAAATGCACATTCCCAAATCGGAGTTTGGGAATGATATGCGAAATGTTATTCTGTCCCTGTGCTGAAAGCTTGTTTCAGTATTGTTTCAGAATCTTACGTATGAGGAACACACCCCTTAATCCCCTCTTGGGGAGCTGACATTACCCGAATTTTAAAGAATCCCTTCCCGGCCCTCCCTTTTAAAAAAGGGAGGGAGAAAAGACAGAATATTTCCCCCTTATTTATAAGGGGGGTTAGGGGGATCTCTTCCTTTGGTCTCCTTTTTTATTTCAAAAAAAATCATCCCCTTATATTTTTCAAAATCATGGATATATCTTCACATTTATATTCATCTCGACAAATTTCTTAATTAACTCTATGGAGATAATAGTTTTCCGAAATTTTGAATCTAAGAAATATTTTCATATTTTTATAAAATGAGATTTTTTCTATTATGACTTGTTGCATTTATAAAAATAGGGAGGATTATGAAAAAGAGAGAATTTTTGCAGACATCTGCTGTTTTGGGAGCTGCCGCAGCGCTTACCGGAAGTCTTGGTTCTATGAATGTTTATGCCAAAGAACAAGGTGAAGGGGCAGGTCCGCTCGGGTGCTACAGCACTCACGAACTGCCGCAACTGCCGTATTCATATACGGCGCTCGACCCTGTTATTGACGAAAAAACCCTTTTAATACATTACACAAAGCACCATCAGGGATATGTAAACGGTTTAATTAATGCCGAGAAGAAACTTGCGGAAATTCGCGGCAGCGGCGATTTTGCAATGACTGACTACTGGACAAAAAAACTTGCATTTCACGGCGCAGGTCACTTTCTGCACTGCCTCTACTGGGACTCGATGACCCCGCGGAGTACCGGCAAGCCTGAGGGCTCTCTTGCAGAAAAAATTGTTACAGGCTTCGGGAGCTTTGATGTGTTCAAAAAACAGTTTGAAAAAGCGGCGGGCAGCGTTGAAGGCAGCGGATGGGGACTCCTCGCTTTCCGTCCCGAAGACAAGCTTCTTTTTATACTGCATGTGGAAAAGCATCAAGACCTCACCCCTTGGAACATGATACCCATTATGGCTGTTGATGTATGGGAGCACGCCTATTATCTGAAGTATCAAAACAAACGCGGCGAGTATCTTTCAAAATGGTGGGAAATAGCCAATTGGAAAGGTGTTAATGAAAAACTCGAAGCTCTGATGGAAATGTATAAGGATTGATACAAAAGAATAGTATTGTTATCTTTAAAGATGTCCGTTTCTATTGATATTATTCTTTCCAAATCGGAGTTTGGGAATGAGATGCGAAAACCGGAAGAGACCCCACCCCGGCCCTCCCCAAGGGGAGGGAGCAAGATCGTTGAATTCCCTCCCTTTGGAGAGGGCTAGGGCGGGCCTTAAAATAAACAGATGAAACGCCCAAGGGGATGATTGTTTAACTTAAGATTGAGCGGCTTTTTCCAGTCTTTTAAGCACGGAGAAAATAAATGCCGCCGACATAATGCATAGACCGACAACGATACTCCAAAAAGCCCAAAGGGGAATTTTATCCCAGAAATAGCCGACCAATGCTATTGCGTAGTTTCCCACTGCGGTAGCGGCAAACCATCCGCCCTGCATAAGTCCTTTGTATTTTGGCGGAGCTACTTTCGAAACAAAAGAAATACCCATAGGACTGAGGAAAAGCTCTGCAACAGTCAGGGTAAAGTACGTAGCAATAAGCCAGTACGGCGAAACAAGGAAATTGGAAACAGCCCTTTCCTCGCCGATTTCTCCGGGAGACATGCCTATAAGGCTGAACGAAGCAATGATCATAATGCCGAAAGCAGCCGCGGTTATAAGCATACCGATACCGATTTTCTTAGGAGCGGAGGGTTCTTTACCCTTTCTGCGGAGCATTGAGAATAATCCTACTACCAAAGGAGTAAGCGCTACGATAAAAAACGGATTGAAATGCTGGAATTTCTGCGGTGTAAATGTATTGACGGCGCTGTAGCTGTCTATCCTGAAGTAAGCCAGCACTGCAAACACTGCGAAAACCACAATGCTAATTATCTTTGTTTTGTTTTCATTTGCACGTACAAACATAATGATGCCGATAGCCGCCATAAAGATTGAAAGCAGTCCCCAGAGGTCAAAGAAAATATTTGTGAATTGTCCAACTGTTTCTTTTGTGTAGTCTCGGGCAAAAGCAGTTAGAGCCGCTCCGTTTTGATGGAATGCCATCCAGAAAAACATAACCACAAAGAATACCAAACCGAGAGCGATGAAGCGCTGTTTTGTCTGCTCGGGGGTCAGTTCGATTACTTTGTCTTTGTGCTCTTCGCTGGCTGCTTTCTGGTCTTCGGTCATATCCGCTTCTTTGTAAAGTTTTCTGAATGCCCAGAAGACTACCATCGAAATAACAAGAGAAATGCAGGCAAGACCGAATGCCCAGTGGTAAGACTCGCCGAGTGCATTGATGTAACTCAAAGAAAATTCGGCAAGGTCCATGGCTGCCGCGCCCTGTTCCGCAGCCAGTTCGGAAAGCCTGCCGGTAACGGATGTATCTCCGGCGAGATATTTATGTGCCAGCGCAGGCAGTTCGGGAGAGTAAGTGAAATTATGCTTTTTCAAAATAAAATTGCTCATAAGCTCGGCGGCAGTAGGTGCAAACATGGCGCCGATATTTATACCCATATAAAAAATATTGAATGCAACGTCGCGTTTGTCGGCATATTTCGGGTCGTCATACAGATTGCCGACCAATGCTTGTAAATTGCCTTTGAAAAGACCCGTACCGAGAGATATAACGGCTAAGCCGGCGATTACCAGAGGTAAGCCCGCTCCCATTGTATCGGGCGATATTGAAGTCGGCAGAGCAAGCAGCAGGTAGCCCAGAAACATAATCACAAGTCCTACGCTGACCGTCTTTCCGTACCCGAGCCATTTGTCCGCAATCAAGCCTCCGAGCAGCGGCAGGAAATAAACAGCCGCAAGAAATGTTCCGTAATACTGCGAAGCAACAGCATAGCTGAATCCGTATTTTGCCTGTAAAAAAAGAACGAATATGGCTATCATGGTGTAATAGCCGAAGCGCTCGCCCATGTTGGCGAAGAAAAACACTATTAGCCCTTTCGGGTGCCCTTTAATCATAACTATTCCCTTGTTTATTCATAAAATTAACCGAATCTTTATATAAAATGGCACATTTTCCAAAAAAGAAATGACAAGATAGCAAACCTTTAAAATACAAACAAAAATTTTTTCTTTTATTAACGAATACTTAATTATATTTACTCGTTTGCAACTTATTTCATAAATTGTACGTAGTACTTTGTTACAAAAAATAAATTGTTGAATATAATAAACGGCTGCAAAATGAAATCTTTTAGTCATTTTCTGAAAAATTCAATTCTGATTTTACTCCTTTCTTTACCTTTCCAAAATTACTCATATTCACAGCAAGAGCCTCTGACCAGAGAAGCAATGATGAAATTCAAGGCTCTGGAAAACCTTAGCATAACCGAAAACGGAGAGTGGATAGGCTACACAGCCGATCCCGAACGCGGCAATCAGGAAGCTGTTGTCCGCAGTGTATTGGACACCACAAAATATGTAATCGAAAGAGGAAAGAACCCTGAGTTTTCAAAAGACGGGAAATGGGCTGCCATAAAAATACTGCCCGATGCCGTTGAGATTAAAAACGAAGGTATGAGCAAGCTCGCCGATAAAGTCAAGCTGGCGCTTTTGAACACCGAAACGGGTGCCGTGGATACCTTTGAAAACGTAAGCCGTTTTGTTTTTTCAAATGATTCTCGGTGGCTTGCATTTAACGAATCCGGCATAAAACCCGTTTCCGACAAAGATAAAACAAAAGACCCGAAAATAGCAGGCGGCAAAGTTTTTCTCTATTCCATAGAAAACGAAGCGGCTCTCGAGCTGAATGACGTTACTGATTTCAGCTTTGACAGTACCGCCAGATATTTTGCTTTTGTGCGTGCCGATGAATCAGGTAAAAAAAACGGTCTTTTCTACATTGACCTGCGGGCTTCATTCTCTCCTCCAAAAGCCGTTTTTGAGGGAGAAAATATATATTTTTCAGAATTAAGCTGGAATAATCAAAACTCTAATCTGGCGTTCGTCAGCGGTAAAGCAAATGAAAAGAACCGCCCTGATTCCTGCAGCGTTTATATCTGGAAAAGCGAAGCTCCAGAAATTGATACTGCAGTAACCCCCGGCGTGGTACATGCAGACTGGTACATTCCCTTTAAAAACAAGTTAAAATGGACCGAAGACGGCGAAAGACTTTTCTTCGGCATAAAACCCAAAGAGGAAGAATATTATCCCAAAGGTGAAGTGAAGTTTGCAGACTCAACTTTTTTCTCGATTGACACCATTTTAAAAGAAAATACGGTTGATGTTTGGCACTGGAACGATCCCCGGATTAAACCGCATCAGAAAAAATGGTGGAAACGCCATAAAGACAGAGTTTACCAATGCGTTTACTATCCTGCGGAACAAACTTTCGTACAGCTTGCAAACATGGTTGTGCCGGAGGTAGAGTTTACGGATAATCCTAATTTCACTATAGGCTACAATGAAGGTCCTTACCTCAGGCTTCAGACTTGGGAAGGCTTTTTCTACGATATGTATCTCGTTAATCTTAAAGACGGCAGCAGAAAAAGAATAGCAGAAAAGATATTTGAGCAGGGACACCTTTCTCCCTTAGGAAAATACACTGCTTTTTATAAAGACAAAAACTGGCACCTTCACGACAACTTCAAGGATACTCTCTGGAATATGAGCGAAGTAATTAAATCGGAATTTTGGAATGTTGACCTTGACGAGCCGCGTCAGCCCGGCAGCTATGGCTTAGGAGGGTGGACCAGCGGCGACAGCAATGTATTTATATATGATAAATATGATATTTGGCGCTTCAGCACCGACCCGAACGGCAATATTTTCAATCAGACAGCCGCCCAGGGCAAAGTATCGGGTTATCAGTTTCGTATCGTTAAGCTCGACCCGGATAAAAAATTCTTCAAAGATGGAGATGATATTTTCCTTAGGGCTTACAACGAAAAATTTAAGTTTACATCACTTTTCAAAATGACTACGGATATACTTGGAGCCGAACCCCTTATAGACGGAAATAAAAAATACACATTCAGGGCAAAGGCTAAAGAAGCCGATAGAATACTTTATTCTCAGGAAAGTTTTGAAGAATATCCTGACATCTGGGTAACTAACGGAGTTTTTTCATTCCGCCGTCAGATAACCCATCTGGGAGACCAGCTTAAAGATTTTAAATGGGGCGCCGCAGAGCTAATCCGCTGGGAAAGCGAAAAAGGCGACTCACTTGACGGAGTATTTATCAAACCTGACGGTTTTGATCCCGAAAAGAAATATCCCGTAATTGTCTTTTTCTATGAGAAGTTTTCACCTCTCATGTATAATTTCTGGAAACCGCAGAACCGTCATCTGCCCTATATGCCTTATTATCTCGGCGACGATTACTGCTTTTTCCTGCCGGATATTGTTTACAGAGACGGTCATCCCGGACGCTCGTCTATGCAGTGCATCATGCCCGGCTTGGAGAAACTTAATGAAATGGGCTATGCCGACACAAGCCGGCTCGGTATATGGGGACATTCATGGAGCGGCTATCAGACCGCTTATATGCTGACTCAGACAGACGATTTCAAAGCCGGTATTGCAGGAGCCCCCGTCGGAAACATGACAAGCGCTTACAGCGGAATACGCCTCGGCTCAGGCCTTGCAAGGCAGTTCCAATATGAAAAGTATCAGAGCAGGATCGGCGGCACCCTATGGGATTCGCTTGACAATTATATTGAAAATTCACCCGTTTTCCATGCTCCCAAAATGAACACACCGCTTCTGATAATGCACGGCGACGTTGACGATGCTGTGCCTTGGGAGCAGGGAGTGGAACTTTTCCTGGCGCTTAGAAGGCTCGATAAACCTGCAATTTTACTTCAGTACAGACACGAACCACACTGGCCGTCTAAGTATCCGAACAAACTCGACTGGGCTATTCGCATGAAAGAGTTTTTTGATTACTATGTGCTCGGGAAGCCGGCTCCCGCATGGATAACCGAGGGCGAAGAGTACTGGGGGGATTAAAATAGTAAATCCTAATATATAAAAAAATCCCCTCTTTATGAAAATCAGGGGATTTTTTGCATTTGTTTATTTTTTATTATCCGCTTTTGATGCACAAAATCTGCCGGATGTTGTACATCTTTTTCCTTCTACTCTACTGCTACGTCATTGCGAGGGATAATCTTCTAAGAGGTCAAAGTATTCACTGGTCGCCTTCTACTGCTACTGCTACGTCATTGCGAGGAGCGAAGCGACGAAGCAATCTCAAGCCGTCAGTTGATTTTTTGAGATTGCTTCGCGTTGCTCGCAATGACATTGATTTCTAAAAAAATCATGCTGTTTCATCAAATAATATCATTTTTTAACCAAGCTGCTTCAGAACATGATCCCAGTTTACGAGGTCCCAAAAATGCTCGATGAATTTTGGACGGGCATTTCGGTAGTCAATGTAATAAGCATGCTCCCAAACGTCGATTGTAAGGATGGGTTTTTTACCTTGGGTAAGCGGTGTGCCTGCATTAGAGAGGGGCAATATCTCCAGTTTGCCGTTTTGATCTTGCGTAAGCCACGCCCAGCCGGAACCAAACAGTGTCGCTGCTGCCTTGGAAAATTTATCCTTAAAATCTTCGAATGATCCGAAGTTTTTATTTATTTCTTCGGCTGCTTTTCCTGTGGGGGTGCCGCCGCTGTTTGGCGAGAGACAGTTCCAGAAAAATGTGTGGTTGAATGTCTGGGCGGAATTATTAAAAACGCCGCCTTCAGAAGTTTTAATAATCGTTTCAAGGTCTTTACCCTCGAAATCGGTGCCCTGAATCAGATTGTTCAGATTGTTTACGTAAGCCTGATGATGCTTGCCGTAGTGATAATCAAGCGTTTCCTCGGAAATATGCGGTTTCAGCGCGTCCTTGTCGAAAGGAAGCGGCGGTAATTCAAAGCTCATAAGTAACCTCCCTTTATTGTGAGAAAAAATATAGTTTCAGACAAAAGCCTGTTGTTTTTTTATGATAATCTAATTTTTGTTAATAAAGTTATTATATGTTTCTTTATCCATATTTTCAGGTACGTCAATTATTAAGACCCGTGAACTATCTAATGCCGTGAAAGAAAATTCTTCCGTTTCGCTTATGCCTGCGGCATCTCTTTTCGAGAGTATATCTCCCTCAATGTCAATCATACCCTCTATCACAAAAAAATAGACACAGTTATTCGGAAACTTAATTTCATATTTAATGGTTTTGTTAATATCAATATCGCAGAGGGAAAGATAGGCATCCTGATTTAGGAATGCAATATTTTCAGAACGCTCAGGAGAAGCAAAAGTGTCAATTTTATTTTTGCGATTTTGCGGATTTATCCTGAGAATATCGTAGCGCGGTGTTACTTCCATTTTTTTTGGAATAATCCATATCTGCAAAAGATTGGTCTCACGGCTGTCAGATGGATTGAACTCGGAATGGTATATACCGCTTCCGGCAGACATTACCTGTATCATATTTTCATCAATAACCTCTGTATTGCCCTGATTATCTCCGTGCCTCAGCTTTCCGTCTAAAATCACGGTTATGATTTCCATGTTTTTATGAGGATGGAGGTCAAACCCGAAGTTGGGAGCAATATAATCATCATTGAGCACCCGTAAAAGGCCGAAATTCATCTTTTCCGGGTCGTAATAACTCGAAAAACTGAAAGAATGATAAGTCTTTAACAGACCGTAGTCGAAAAACTTACGCGATTCCGCCTTATGGATTATTTTTTTCATGGATATTCTAATTTGCAAAACTCTTAACTATCCTTGACAGCCGCAGGTTCTGAAGTTATTTGGATTTTTAAAAACAAAACCTTTGCCCTGAGGAGTTTCGGTATAGTCTAAGGTAATTCCCATCAGGTAAAAAATGCTTCTGTTGTCTATGATAATATCTACATCGTCAGCTTTTAAGACGCGGTCATTTTCATATCGCTCCGAGTCGAAACCCATTACGTAGTTCATACCCGAGCATCCGCCGCCGCGGGTAGCTATTCTGAGGATGTAGTCTTCGGGCACGTCGCTGTTTTCACGGACGTTTTTAATTTCCTCAATAGCTTTTTTGGTTACATTGATTTTATCGTCGTTACCGGCTCCTTCCACTTCCGTGGAAATGATTGCCATGTCTTCTGTTGAAATGGTTTCTGCCATCTTGTTCCTTTATTTAATTGTTAAAAATATTTTCTAAAAAAAGAGAGTATTTATTTTATTTCATACTTCGTCATAATCAACAATAACGTTATCCGTCAGCGGATGTGACTGGCAGGTCAGGATAAAGCCTTCGTCTATCTCTTCCTGTGTCAATGCATCGTCAGCATCCATTGATACTTTCCCGGAAATTAGTTTTGCCTTGCAAGTGGCGCAGGCGCCTATTTGGCAGCTAAACGGCGGCTCCATACCGGAGTCCATCGCAGCCTGCAAAATCACTTCGCCCGGGACTACTTTTACATCATTTTCCTCCCCGTAAAGTCTTACAGTTATCAACCTTTCCAATGCTTTACCCTTATTTATACCGACAGCTTTTATGATTTCACCTTCAATATCATCCTTTTCCACAAAGGATTCCTTATGGATTTTTTCTTTCGGAATATTCATAGCCTCGAAAGCTTTTTCAGCTTCAGCCATAAGCCCGGGAGGACCGCAGATAAAATACTCTTTATCATTTTTGAGAACGTCAATGTATTTACTGATTAACGAAATAATCCTGTCTTTATTTAGTCTGCCCTTAAGTCCTTCCCAATTATCCGAGGGTTTGCTGAGTACATCAATTATTTTAAACCGGTTATTATGTTCTTTGTACATCTTTTGCAGTCTGCCGCTAAAAATAATAGATTCTTCACTGTGGTTTGCATAAAAAAGTACGACAGAACTTTCGGGTTCGATATGTAAAATTGATGAAATGATTGAAATAACGGGAGTAATTCCGCTGCCGCCGGCTATCATAAAATATTGTTTTCGATGCTCCGGATTCAGTTCGGCTGAGAATTTTCCATCCGGCGGAAATACGTCGAGAAAATTTCCTTCTTTCAAACCGGTGTTAAAAAAATCGGAAACTCCCCCTCCGCCGGTCTTTTTAACGGTAACGGTAATATCCTCAGATTCATGGGGCGCCGTAGAACAAGAATAAGCCCTCCGGACTTTTTCCCCTTCATGTTCAAGCTCAAATGTACAGTACTGACCGGATTTGAAAGAGAAATCCCGCTTTAATTCCGGTGGAATTTTGAAAGAAATTGAAACAGCGTCGGGTGTTTCCTTATAAATCTTTGCAATTTCAAGTTTATGAGACTTAAACTTCTTTTTCATCGCTTTTTTTTTGTAAATCAAAAACTTTTCTAATACGCAAATATTATTTCAACAAAACTTAATTAAAAAAATCTGAAAAAAAGACGTATTGACGGAATTTTATTTTTACATTACGAAGTATCTCTTGTTCTAAATAGAAAGCAAATCGGAGTTTCTTTTGATACTGTCCTTTCCAAATCGGAGTTTGGAAAGGAGACTTTCATCTTACTCATTACCAAACTCCGATTTGGTAATGTTACTTTTTTCTTACTTATTGCCAAACTCTGCTTTGGTAATGTTTTTTTTTGGTGAAACGGAGTTTCATTTGATACTTTCCTTTCCAAATCGGAGTTTGGAAAGGAGAAGAGCGATACTGATCTTTCCAAATCGGAGTTTGGAAAGGAGACTTTCATCTTACTCATTACCAAACTCCGATTTGGTAATGTTACTTTTTTCTTACTTATTGCCAAACTCTGCTTTGGTAATGTTTTTTTTATGTGAAACGGAGTTTCTATTGATACTGTCCTTTCCAAATCGGAGTTTGAAAAGGAGGAGTTTTTCTATTTCATAGCTGAATCGGTGTTTGGAGAGGATAATTATTAGTTAATCCCACCTGCGGGGGCTTGCATTATTCTTTTGAACTGCTTATATTTATATTTAGATAAATAGTTCTTAGATATTGTTTTTTTTTTGCTGGAAAAGGTTTTTTATATGAAGAATCTACTTCCTGCTTTCGAGCCATTTTTTCAAAGATTTTTGAGATTCTCCTGAAGGCTTTCCGGCAAGAAGTCCTTCTATGCTGATATCTTCGTCGATGTCTTCCCAATGGATACCTCTTCCATTGCCTATTTTCCGCCAGTTTTGTCTTTCTTGCTGAGAAGAATAAAACAGTCTTGGATACCAAGCGGTTGGCACTGAAATAGTTCTGCCGTCATCGAGTTCGACGGAAAGAGTATCGTCAGTTACAATGGCGCTTACCGCTTTGGGTATTTCTATTTCAACCGCCGAAAAATTCATTCCATGCCTCCATAATATAATTTTGATTTTCTTTTATAATTTTCAAAATGTTGTTGATTTCTTTTCTGCTGAAACCGCCGCTGTTTTGAAGTCGTATAGGATCAATCCATATTTTTGCTGTCATATTTTCTTTTTCAACATGAATATGAACAGGTTCATCTCTGTCGCCGGAATAGAAGAAAAACCTATATCCTGCTATTTTTAAAACATTTGGCATTTCTGAAAATTATTTCTTTTTTTTTAATATGACATATTTTGACCGACGAATAATATTATCGTTCATTGATAATACAGATTGATATTTTTCGATGTATCACAGCAAACTCTTTCTTTATTCGAGCTGAGGAATTTTATCATTCCTTTCAATATTTATATCTCTCCTTATGCTTTCGATATACTTTTGAAGAGGTTTGCCGAAAAAGAAAACATGGCAAATGCGCCTTCGAACCCTTGCAATTTTCCTTTGAATTGCTTATATTTAAATAAAACATTTTATAAAAAAAGAATAGAATTGCACGATGGACTACGATATTTCCCGCCATGCGGAGGAAAAGATAAGAAAAAGGAAAATTCCTTCTGAAATTATCGACAATATTATGCAGAACCCTCAGCAGATCATTCCGCAGGAGAGAAAATGCATTTATCAGTCAATCGTAAACCATGAAGGAAAAGAATTTCTTGCAAGGATATTCGTTAATACAAACGGGATAAAACCAAAAATAATAACGCTTTACCTTACAAGCAAAATAAACAAGTATTGGAAGCAGCCATGAAAATAAAATACGACAAAGAAGTTGACATCATCAACATTGTTTTCAGTGATAAACCCATCGCTGAGACCGACGAAGACAAGCCCGGCATTATCATTGACTACGATGCCGACGGCAACATCGTGGAAATGGAAATTTTGGATGCCTCCGTCCGTTTCCCCAATGCAAACAAGGTAGAATACGAGTTTGCTTAAGCCCCTTCCTCTTGAGTTATTCCTTCTTCTTCATCTCTCATTGCCAAACTCAGTTTTTGGAATGTTGCTTCTTTCATACTCATTACCAAAATCCGATTTGGTAATGTTTTGTCTTTCTTCCTCATTACCAAACT
>CAZOBD010000082.1:8042-16964 GCA_964577665.1 uncultured Hyphomicrobiales bacterium | reverse complement strand
AGAGTTTTGAAAGAAAAGTACATTCCCAAATCGGAGTTTGGGAATGAGAAGCGAAAAATCAAAATGTTCTAACAATAGGAGCAAAAAGATGTCTAACATCTGGAAGCGGAGATCAAATATAAACAGATGAAATTCTTTCCAGTTTGCTTTTTATCCTGAATATTCTTATATTTTATTCTATAAATATGTTTTATTTAATATTTCAAATATAATGCTTACAATCGGAACGGCAGTGATAGTTTTAATAATAGCAGGCTGGTTACTTCATTTTAAATTCAATCTTAATGAAAAGCTTTGGAACTTAATTGAGTCCTGCGATTTAAAGATGAGCAGTCAGCTTATCTCCTTTTTCATTTCTCTATTTCTGGGTTTGACAATTATCCTTCATTTCTTGGTAATAAAAGATATACTGAAAACAATTTTTGATACCACTGCAATAGAAGTAATCGACGGAGTATATCTCGGGTTAATTATGTTTGCTGCCTCCTATCTTATGCGAAAAAACAGGCAGAGTGATGAAAAATACCTGAGCGTAATGAAGAAAAACAACTGATGTATCACAAAAGAAAATAAAGTGAAAACCGTAAAAATAGCTTCATACAGCAATAGTTTCAATGCCGGACTGATGAAATCCGCTCTTGAAAGTGAAGGAATCGAAGCATTTCTTGCAAATGAAAATATCACACAGACAATGACACACCTTGCCGGGATGACTGGAGTGCAGCTTTTTGTATTTGAAAAAGACGCAGAAAGAGCGATGGAAATAATAGGCTCTGACAAGAACATCGGCTTTGAAGGCGATCAGGAAGTTATCTGCCCTAACTGCGGCTCTAAGAATACCATTTTCTACCTTAACAGAAATAAGATTAAAAAGTATTTTCTGATTTTTGTATCACTGTTCTTTTTATCGGCACTTGGTAATTCTTTACATAAATACTACTGCCGTAACTGCAAAACAGTGTTTGAACCATAGCAGACTGAAAATATATTCTCTTGGAATATAAACGGCTTGCGGTTTTTTCTTTTTATTCGCGGTTTTTCGATATTTTTTTTAATTTTACGGGCTAATATCCGTCTAAAAAATAATAGTATTGTTTTTTATTTGAAAAACTAATAGTTTAACAAAGGAATGTATATGCAGGTCAGAATTTTCATCTTAGCATTAATTTTGTTTTACGGGGTATCTTTTATCCCCTCAACAGCTCAAACAGGAAGAGAATCTCAAAATGCTCCTTCAGAAGAGGATATTTTAAAAGTGAACGAATATCTGGAAGAGGGACTCGTCCTAATGCGGCAGGGAAAATTTGAAGAAGCCTTGGAAGTTCTTGAAAAGGGCGAGGAAATGAATATTGAGCCTCTGGTTTTTTCTTATGAGATAGCACATGCAAATTATCAGCTCGGCAATTACAAAGAAGCCATAGACCGCTTAGCAGTACTCAAGGATAATCCTAATGCGGTGGAACAGATTTATCAGCTTTTGGGCAATTCATTCAGGCATTTGAAGCAGTTTGAAAATGCAAAAAAAGCATACAGAGAGGGATTGCAAAAATTTCCCCGCTCAGGCAGGCTTTACATGGAGCTTGGCATAACCGAATATGCTCTCGAAAATGCGAAACAGGCGGCTGATTACTGGGAGTTCGGAATTGAGGCAGAACCCTCTTTTGCAAAGAATTATTATCATCTTGCTCAGTTTTATGCCGATACTCCTGAAAAATTATGGACTGTCATTTACGGTGAAATTTGCATTAACCTCACGGCAGACGATGAAAGACTGCTTGAAATGAAAAGACTTGTCCTGAACACTTATAAAAATTCTCTTATGGATGCTAAGGACGGCAGGGCTGATTTCACGGCAATAATGATAAAAACAAAAAACAAAAAAGACAGGATGCCCTTTGCCATGGCTTTTGAAGAAATAATGACCCTCGCGGCAAAAAACACTCTGCCTGATGATAAAGAGGATTTTTCGGCGGATACACTCGAAAGTATCAGAAGGCAGTTTATTGAACGCTGGTACTCCGAGGGCTATGCCGAGAAGTTCTCGAACAGTCTTTTCGATTATCATAAAAGGCTTATCGACAGCGGATATTTCCACGAATACCATAAGATGATATTTGCAGATTATAAAAGCCCTGAATACAAGAAATGGACGAAAAACAGCGCTGAAAAAATAAAGGAATATATTGAATGGTTAAATGTAAACCGCTATATCCCCGATTATGAATCTTATGTTTCCAAAAGGCACTACGAATAGGAGTTTTCCATGGATAAATATATTCACGCTGCCATTGAAGAAGCCCAAAAAGGAAAGGATGAAGGCGGGATACCAATCGGTTCCGTTTTGGTAAAAGACGATAAAATAATCGGACGCGGACACAACAGGCGGCTTCAGGACGGCGATCCGGTAACTCATGCCGAAATAGACTGCCTGAGAAATGCCGGCAGAGTTGGCAGCTATGCCGGCACGACTCTGTATTCTACATTGATGCCCTGCTATCTGTGTGCGGGCGCCGTTGTGCAGTTTAACATAAAAAAAGTTGTGGCGGGCGAAGCCGAAACTTTTCCGGGAGCCATAGATTTTATGCTTCAGCACGGAGTAAATGTCGTCAACCTCGACATGGAGGAATGCAAACAGATGATGAAAAATTTTGTTACTCAGAATCCCCGCATTTGGCACGAAGATATAGGGGAAATTTAATTTTTGGAGTTATATGGAAATAAAAGAAAAAAAAATCAAACTTAACGACACAGATTTGCTATTCCTTTTCGGTTATAACGACAGTTTTTTGAAAATGATAGAAAAAGAGTTCAATAGTGTTATAACCGTTCGCGGCAACAACCTTATAATCAAAGGCGACGCTCAGGAAATTCGCACAATTGAAAAAGTATTTAACGAACTTATTTACATTTTAAACCGCAAAGGCTCTTTAAACGAAGAAGATGTCAGCACGGCAATTCGTCTCGCCGAACCTGTGGAATCAATAGCTGCCGGCGATAAGACATCCGACGAAACAGCCATTTACTGGGGCGCTAAAGACCTTGTGCGCGCCCGAACCGACCGCCAGCTCGACTATTTCAATAAAGTAAAAAATAACGATGTCGTTTTTGCCATAGGGCCCGCCGGCACCGGAAAAACTTTTCTTGCCGTTGCTATGGCTCTTGCATCGCTTAAGAGCAATCAGGTGGAAAAAATTATTCTTTCCCGTCCGGCAGTCGAAGCAGGCGAATCCCTCGGTTTTCTTCCGGGCGACCTTAAAGAAAAAATCGACCCCTATCTGAGACCTCTTACCGATGCACTCTTTTACATGCTTAATCCCGAAAAGACAAAAAGCCTTATGGATAAAAACATCATCGAGATAATTCCTTTGGCTTATATGCGAGGCAGAACCCTCAACAGCAGCTTCATTATTCTTGACGAATCGCAGAATGCCACCGTCACACAGATGAAAATGTTTTTAACAAGGCTCGGTGTAAACTCAAAAGCCATTGTTACAGGTGATATTACACAAATAGACCTGCTGAAAAAAACAAACAGCGGTCTGATAAACGCTCAAAACATATTAAAGAAAATTAACGGCATAGAATTTGTTTATTTTGACAACAGGGATGTAGTCCGCCATAAGCTTGTTGCTGATATTATAAAGGCTTATGAAAGAGAAAACGGCAGAGAGAGAAATAAATCACAATGAGGAACAGCGGATGTATCAAAAGAAGCTCCTATGTAGTAGGGGCAATTCATGAATTGCCCCTACGGAAGTCTGCTCCTATGTTGGGGCAATTCATGAATTGCCCCTGCGGAAGTGAATTAAAAATTGAAACATTGAAAATTCATTGAAAAATGGTAGAACTTTTTAAAATAGGGTTTGTCAGCTTTACGGCGCTGGACATAATAGACATTATGTTCATTACCCTTTTGTTTTTCGGAATTTACCGTTCACTAAAAGATACAATTGCCTTACAGATACTTTTTGGTCTTGTTATCATAATAGGACTGCAGTTCATAGCCGAAGCCGTTAATCTGCGTGGTATAAACTGGATACTAAAGACTATCTCAAGCGTTTGGCTAGTTGCATTTATTATCCTTTTCCAGCCCGAGCTGCGAAGGCTCCTCCTGCAGATAACCCGCAGCAGAATTTTTCGCGTCTTTGTAAAAAGCCAGATTTTTGAAACTATAGATGAAGTGATAGAATCTGCCATCGAGTTCTCCGAAAAGCATACAGGCGCCCTCATCGTTTTTACCCGAAGTCAGAACGTACAGATGACCGTTGACACCGGAGTAGCATTAAACGCCCGTGTAACACGCGAGCTCCTTGTCTCCATTTTTAATACCAAATCCCCTTTGCACGACGGCGCCGTAATTATTGAAAACAACGTGATAACAGCCGCCCGGTGCGTCCTTCCTTTAACAAACAAAGAAAAATACGGATCGAAATTGCTCGGCACGCGCCACCGTGCAGGTTTAGGACTTACGGAGCAGGTGGATGCCCTCGTCCTTATAGTTTCAGAAGAAACGGGAGCTATTACAATTGCTGACGAAGGCGAAATGATAATTGACATCAACCCAGACGAACTGCCCGATCTGCTTAGACAAAGACTGTCTTTATAATTTTATGATGAACCCAAATTTGTGAATAGAATTATTCATAATTCGAATAAAAACCCATCCTATAAGCAGGGTGCAGGATTTCCTGTTATCTACAAAATTAACAGATAGAACACCCATGATAAGGTGAAATCACACAAGGGGATGTTTGTTTGAGAGTTAATGCAAAACAGAGTTTTGAAAGAAACGCACATTCCCAAATAGGAGTTTGGGAATGAGGGGCGAAAAGAATAACACATTCCCAAATAGGAGTTTGGGAATGAGGGGCGAAAGAGGGGCACACCCCTTTTTCCCCTATCAAGAGGGGACAATTTTTGGTTTTCAGATGGACTCCACTTTTAAAGTGGAGTCCATCTACGATAATCCTCGCATCTCATTCCCAAATCGGAGTTTGGGAATGAGGGGCGAAGCTTCCACTATCAGCAGATAAAATTGATGCGTTGTATTATCTTCTCAATATAAACCACCCTGCGGTTACCGCAGCAAGAAATCCCAAAAATATCACTGCCCATTGCGGCAGTATAGGAATTGGCTCTCCATAAAACGTTTTCCTATTAAATATTGTTGTTTCATCAGAAGAAGCACTGTAGCTTGCATCCAACAATCCCCCTAAATTTGTTGTGATTATTCCGCCGAGGCTCGGATCTGCTGTTTGGTTCCCGCTAACAATTACACTGCCTCTGTTGTCCAAAATAAAATAGCTTAAGGTGGAACCGGTACCGTTATCAGTTATGCTGTTTGCTTTTAAGGTACCGTTATTCCAAATCTTTATTTTATATTTATGCCCGGTATTATTTCCTGAGTTTAAGATTAAATCATTTTCCACTGAAAAAGTTCCGCTTGAAACATCTATTACTGTTTCAACTGCCGAATTGGAAGAATAATTGACATTTACATCAACCCCCTTAAAGCATATCTCGCCGCCGGTTACATAGATATACGCATCGTCGCCGGGCTGATTCCCCTGTCCGATACAAATTAAATTACCAGAATCAAAAGTAGCTGATGTGTTGCCGGGTGCCTGCAGCGTACCGGAATTTCCTGCTCCTCCAATATAAAAGTGTGTCAAATTGGGATAATGATAATTACCGTCTAAAGTTACAGATTGATTACCATAAAGAAATATAATACTTGTCGATGTTTCATCCGGATAAGCGATCCAAATGCCCGTATTGCTCCATTGACCGCTGCCGTTAAGCATAGACAAATGGGCTGAAAGGGTGTTAAAAAACAAAAATAACAATGCAAAAAATATGAAAAATATCTTTTTCATTTTCTTTTCCTTTCGATTTATATTTGATAAATAATCAATGCTTAAAGGTAACGGGACTCCTCTATTCATTGCATTATCTGACAATGAACTTTTTGACCATTATTTGATTATTTCTGAATATTTTCAAGAAATAAACTCCCTGAGCAGCATTTTCTATCTTTATATTTATGCTTTTATCATTTATGGCGTCTTTAAAAAATATTCTTTCTGAAAGAATATCACATATTTCCAAACTGTATTCTCCATCTGTCATATTCTCGAAAAAGAGTGTAAAACTGCCGTCGTTTGGATTTGGATAAATCACTATATCGTCTTCTTCATTGTTGAAAGGCAAGCCTTTGATCGGCTGGCTTTCCTCTGCAAAATACGGACTAAGCCTCGGTAATGAAGGATTGCACGGTATGATCTTAGCGAGGAAACTGCTGCCGTTTGCAGCGTAAAATCCCGGTTTTATTAGAACACTGTTTCCTGCTTCGGCTGTATAACTCGATTTTGACATCATATAAAAAACAGGGTTTGAAGCATCGTTAATTACTATATCCCTAATTGCACTGCTTCCGTCCTGTGTATAGGGCAGAAGTAAGACATAATCTACATTTTCATCAAGATTATATCCGTTTGTACTACCCACTGTAAATTTTGGCGTGCCGTTTGTTTTGTAATTGTATGAAAAATCATCGTTTCCTGCATTAGAATTATATGGAAATATTGTGAAATACCATGTCTGGTCATTATTTATGCCGCTTATCTCTGCTCCGGTGTGGCTGCTGTTTGATACAACTGCTTTTACAATACCGTCCCCGTTGGGAATATTCTCATCTACATTATACTTATTTCCGTTATTGGGATAGCCCGTAACAGGATTGCATGGATTGCCGACAATGATAAAACCTTTTCCATTATTTATCTGGTTTGCAGCCTGAAAGCCCAAAAATATTTTTGCCGGATTTCTCTGTACGCCCCTAACCCAAAAAGCATTCGGATGGGCATCAGGTGCGGCTACTGGAGTTGTGAAGTTTGGATAAGGCACGCTTTCGTGCGAATAACCGGCATCGCCCCAGCCGCAGTCATTTTCAGCAAAGGCGCGGTAATAGTATGTTGTGCTTCCGCTAAGTCCTGCTGCCTGAAGGTTGAAATTGCCGGTATTAAAATTTCCTGTCTCAGATACTTCTGCTGCTCCTGATAGGTCTGCATTTGTACTGATGTAAAAGCCTCTTTTGGTGATTTCCGAGCCGTTTTCGCCGAGGGCGGTTACATTTCCGTAAAGATAGGCGCCGGTTGTGTTTATGTTTTGAACCGGCGTATTTTGGAGATCAACTGAAGGCCCCGGGCAGTTCAGAGTAGTTTCGCTGTCTGTGCCGCTGAGACCTGTCTCAATATCTTCTTCATTTTTGGCTATTGCTGAAAAGAAATACTGTGTGTTCATTTCAAGACCGAGTACCGTCAGATTAGTAAAATCAAGTGATGTGCCCCACACTTCCGAGAAGCTCAGGCTGCCGCCCGTGTGATTTACCCAACTGACGGCAGCAGCAGTAGAGCATTGCAAAGCGAACTGTGTACCTGCAGGATTTCCGTTTGCATCGAAATTTGTAATTTGTATAGAACCTGCCGTGGGATTGCCGGCAGACGGAGTTCCCGGCGTGTTTGCGAAAGTATATTTTGAGGCGTCGGCGGAGTAATCCGTTTCAGCATCGTCAGGATTCTTAGCTTTTACCTGAAATGAATACTGTGTGTTCGGAGCAAGTCCCGAAACGGATTTCGTTTCCCAGACGGAAAATTCGTTCCACACTTCAGGGGCAGCCAGAGAGCCGTCATTTTGAACAAAACTTCCGCTCGATTCTTTAATCAGGTATTCTGTATCTGAAAAATTGCCGTTTTCATCAATTGTTATAGAAAGAGAACTTGGCGACAATACCATGAGCACGGGCTGCCCGGGATTATTGCATAAAGTTGATTTATAGGAACGAACTCCTATAGGTGTTTCAATATTTTCTGAGTTCCTTGCTATTGCATAAAAGCCGTATTCCCTTCCCGGATTTAAACCTATTGCCGGAGTTGCGGTCGGAACCGTATTCCATCCTGTGGCTGTTTTCCATACTTTCGAGCCGGGGTTTCCGAGAGAACCGTCGGCTTGAACATATTGAACTCCGCCGGCATCCGTTGTACAGACGACTGCATATTCCGTATTGTCGGGATTGCCGTTCTTTGTTTCATCGTCAAAAGAGAAAGGAATTTGGCAGTTACCGGGAATTCCTAAAACAAGCTCCTGAGGCGTTTTTGCAAGGGTATATCTGCTTGTTTCCATGCTGAAAGCTGTTTCAGTGTTTTCCCCGTTTCTTGCTTTTGCCGAAAAAGTACAGCCCTTGTTAGCAGAAAGTCCCGTTATGGATATGCCGCTCCATTCTGCTTCCGTAAGCCAGTCTTCTTCTGTTCTTAACGAGCCGTCAGCCTGAACAAAATATGAAGGATTCCACTTAATCTGCAAGGCTAATTCAGTTTCGGAAGGATTGGCACCCCGGTCAGCGCTTATATCAAACGAACTTGCCGATATATTTTCCACGACAGGAGCAGGGGGCACATCAGCAAGAGTCCACTCGCTGTTTGGATTGTCGGAAGCCGCAGCCGTAAGGTATAATTCTTCACCCGCAGAACCGTTATATTCAAAAATTCGGACAACATACTGCTTGTTTGGAGAAAGATTTGAAACAGTAACTTCACTGCCCGTACCATTATAAACACAGTAATATCCCGAAGCGCCAAGCTGAGAGCCTTTCAAACTCCAGTCATCACTCGCCGTATAAGTTGTATATACCGAAGGATTGGAAATTGAACCGGAGGATTCTTTCACAAATACTGCACCGGCTTCGCCATCGCCTTTTGTCCACCCGATAGTCATTTGATTTGTTCCCACAGAGGAAAAAACAATACTGTGAGCTTGTGTTGAAGGAGGGCTAGGCAAATCAAAAGGTCTGTCTTTGCCGCCGTAGGAAAAGCCGTCATTTAAACCCCCGTTGAAAGCAGCAAAAGGGCAAAACCGAGAGTCATA
>CAZOBD010000082.1:0-7942 GCA_964577665.1 uncultured Hyphomicrobiales bacterium | reverse complement strand
CATTCAATGCAAGGCTGCGATCGGAAATCCGGCAGTAATCACTACCGGTGACCCAATCACTGCCGCGGAAACCCGAACCGACAGCATCGGTACCGGGCCAGTTTGTAACATCGGCATTTCCACTTCCGTCTATTGATCCATTTCCATTCGTACCTGTAAAACTTCTTCCTGTAATATTTCCCACTGTTACAGTTCTTTCACTCAAGTTTCCGCTTAGTTCCATTACGCCGTAATAGCTCGCTCCGGACGTCTCTCTGCCGCTATTGTTCGTATTTGAAGCAAATATCCCCACTCTTAAAGGACCATTTATCCCTCCATCAGTTGTACTCCATGAACAATTCCCTGCCGTTGTGCTGTAATTTGTGGCTATCTCTTCGTTCCCGGCTCCTGCATTGTTCAAAGTATAAGCGCTACCTGCAATATTTGTTGTTCCCCAGGCATACTCATTTGCAACAGGCGTTGCTCCACCACGGCATGCCTTTTCAAATTCAAGCTCGGTCATTGGACGTAATCCCGACCAGTCTGCATAAGCAGCTCCGTCTGTCCAGCTTAAATAATTACATGCAATATTCTGTCCGTCGCCGCTTTCGTTTCCTGTGCCGTTTCCGTTGTAATCGCAGTAAAATGTAATGGGTTCGCTAGCGTGAATGCTTTCGTCGCATCTTATTCCGTTTCTTTTCTGCATAGAACTGTTGTCCGCCATAACATAGCGGTTAGAAACACTGGTTACTCCTGAAGCAAGATTAGTTCCCGTTCTTGTATTCTGCTGGGCTCGTGTCAGTGTATTCAAAAACTTTACATACTGCTCCTGCGTTATCTCATATTTCATGCAGTAAAAAGCAGCATATCCTTTTGGAAAATCGGCAGGGATTGTTCCTGCTCCTATGTAACCACCTGCCCATAAGTTCCCGCTTGTGGTTCCTGTAGTTATGGCTCCTTCACTCGTTATTTCATAAGCATTATTTCCACCGTAAGTATAAAAATGTCCCCATTCATCTCCCCCGCTGCCTATATTAAAACTGCCTTCAGGCACATATACCATCTCTATGCCGAAGACTTCTACACGGCTTATTTCCGAATTGATATTATAACTAATTCCGTCTGTGCCGTATTCCCATCTCAGCTTTACTCCCGTCGAAGAAAAAGAACCGGTTCCGTTTCCGCTTCTGTAAAAGAAAACGCCTTTACCGTCATCTGGAGCATGAAACTCAACATTACTTCCCGCCGTGCCGGTACTGTGATTGCTTTCAGTTGTGTTCAGCGTGGCATGATGCCAAGTCCCATCGCTTTTCTTATACTTCACAAAAAGCCAAGCTGCATCCCAATTTTCGACATCGTCGCCGTTAAGGTCATCAGTCCGCCAAGAGTTATCCCAGCTGATGTCAAACTCCACCATAACGTAACGGGAAGCGGCATCCAACTCAGTTAACGATACATTTGAAATCTGAAGATTGTTTGCAAACACATACGAGGCTAAAAAAAATTTAAGAAGAAAAGCAGTTAAAATATCCTTCATTTTTTCTCCATGTATATTTTAATAAATATTTTCTATGCTTTCATCTGTTTATTTTACTTTTTTCCCTCAATCCTAATCTGTGCTTGGGATTGCAATTTTCTTGAGAAGTTAAACTTCCTTTGAAAATTTCCTTACCAAGCGCAGCTTAGTAAGGAGATGTAAAACTATTAATACTTAAAAATTTTCAAATTACTCACCTGCGCTCCTGACACATCGAAAACCGTTAAACTGACTTCTGCTGTTTGAAGTATAGCTTGCCTCTTCCCTGCCTGAAATTCGGCAGTAAGATTGATTAATATTCCAACGGCCGCCCCGGAAACCTGCTCCTTCCGCATTTGTACCGGGCCAGTTGCTTACATCTGCATTGCCTGAAGCATCTAAAATTCCGTTTCCGTGCTCTCCGGTAAAATTTCTGCCTGTCTGTTCTCCCAAAATAACCGGGCGCTCCCATAAATTTCCGCTAAGCTCCATTATACCGTAATAACTAGCTCCGCTTGTAATTCTGTCTGTATTAGCGCTGTTGCCGGCAAATATGCCAACTCTTAAGGGACCATTAATAGACCCGTCTGTTATGGAATATGAGCAGTTTCCTGCGTTAGTGCTGT
This sequence comes from uncultured Hyphomicrobiales bacterium, assembly GCA_964577665.1. Lineage (GTDB taxonomy): Bacteria > Bacteroidota > Ignavibacteria > Kapaibacteriales > UBA2268 > CAYVTD01. Next base: position 5,821 of record CAZOBD010000082.1, on the reverse strand, counting down.
ATCCAGTTGATATATCTTCATTTTCAGTACCGGATCCGCTAAGAGTATAGGCACTGCCTGCTATTTGTGTCGTTCCCCAGGCATATTCTCCTGAAACAGGATTTTTAATTCCGCGGCATGCTTTTTCAAACTCAAGCTCTGTCATGGGGCGCAAGCCTGCCCAGTCTGCATAAGCCGCTCCGTCTGCCCAGCTAAGGTAGTTACAGGCTGTATTCTGTCCGTCGTCTGATTCATTTAATACTCCGTTATTATTGGCATCGCATCCATATACGCCTGATACTTCCCTTAAAAAATGTCTGAAGTTATTAAACTGATTAGGGAAGCGTGCCGATTTTTGCGATGAAGTAAGCGTATTCAAAAAATCTGCGTACTGCTCCTGCGTTATTTCGTATTTCATACTGTAAAAAGCTTTGTAACCTGTGGGAAAACCGGTGTTATCAACAGCGCTGCTGCCGTCTTTGTCAATTCCGTTATCACCATCTACCAATATGCCGGTATCTTCGAGTTTATCATCATCATAACTGGTATTACTGCATTTTACTACTACAGGAGATTCCGTAATTTGAACAGGAGTACTGTTACTGGACTGCCTAAATGTGCCAGTACTGTTAAAATCCCCTGCATAAAAACTGCCCTCCGGCACATAGACCATCTCAATGCCGAAGACTTGAATATCGCAGTTAAGCGCATCGCCAAGGGCTCCGCCGCCTGTCTGCGAGCCGTAATCCCAGCGAATCTGGATATTTGATTGAGTAAAAGTGCCCGAACCGTTTTCTTCCCTGTAAACAAAAATACCCGTGCCGTCGGAAGCGGGGAAAAATGAAGCGCCGGTGCCAGTACCGCAGGAGTGATTTCCTGCTATGGAGTTTAACGCAGCATGATACCATTTCCCGTCGCTGTGTTTGCGGTATTTCACAAAAAGCCAGACGGCATCCCAATTTTCAACGCCTTCTCCGTTAAGGTTATCGGTCCGCCATGAATTTTCCCAGTTAATGTCAAGCTCCACAATAGCATAATCAGAGACTGTATTTTGACCGGCAATAGAAACATTTGAAATCCGGAGGTTATTAGAAAACAGTTCCGTTATACAAAATAAAAGAAGAAAAGCAACAGTGATCATCTTCATTTTTATTCTCCGTGCATATCAAGAATAGGAATAATAAAGCTCTCCTAAAATAATGAATATCCAGAAATTCTTTATTTTTCAAAAATAAATTTTAATTCATAAATTTCACTGGTTGTAAAGATAATAATATTTTATTAAAAAGTCAATACGTAGTTCTACCCAATTTAATATTTTATAGGCAAGATGTCCGACACTTTGAAAGTGTCTGACATCTGAAAACCAAAATAAGCAAGATGTCCGGCACCTTCAAGCTGCCGGACATCTGAGAATCAAAATTTATCCTCTCTTAAAAGGGGTTTTTTAAGGACAGACATCACACTCTCTTGTTTTTGTGTCCGTAATTGATAAGATGCTTTTTTATTGAAAAAAATGTACGGCAAGCCATATAGTAGTCTTATTTTTGTCAGTAAATTCGACTCTGTGTTTTTTTCCTGCCGGAATGCAGGCATAATCTCCCGGCATCATAAGTTGAATTTCGTTATTGTCATGATATCTGAGACCGGCGGAACCTTGCAGTAAGATTACCCATTCGTCATTTTTCTGGTCATACCATTCGCCTTTGGGAGTACTCTGTCCTGTTGAAACAATGCGCTCAATTTTTATGCCTTTGCGTTCTAAAAGTATGTCAAATATTTCCTCCGAAGCAGAAAGCGGAATGTTATTAAAGATATTTGTTCCCATTATGAAGGTTAATTCTTTTTCAAGCCCGGCAGCAGTCTTTTTACAATCATCGGCGCCGATTCCATGACAGCATCCTGTGATTTGAAAATATTTTTTGCCTGATACTTGGGATGCGGCAGTCTCATCCTTGCGTCGTAAATGTAAGCGTTAACGAGGAATTTTTCGGCATGGATGTCAAAGTTTCCCGTAAGGACATATTTTACTTTAAGCATATCAGTTGCCTTCCACATATCCGAAGGATACTGGGGATTGGTCGGATCGATATTCATCTCTGCCAGTAAAATTTCAATAGAATCCGGCGGTACGAGATGATAGTACTCCTGTTTGGGGTCTTCCGCTTTCAGGATTTTAAAGACGGAATCCTGTAGTTTATAGCTCCATACGTTCAAATCGATTAAGCCGTCCATATTCTGAAAAGGAAGAACGGCAACGCGTACCGGCTCTTTGCTTTGAAGCAGAGTACCCGTAAGAAGGGTCATCACAGTAATTAGTAAAACGAATCTTTTCATTTTTTATCAATCGGTAAGTGTAACAAACTTAACTGTTGTTATCAAGATATTTTTTGACTTCTATGAAAGACTGCCTGATATTATCGCCCATAGGCTCGATTTTGCTCCAGTCTGCTTTTTTGCAGTAACCCATCAGTTCTATTCCTTTTGATGCAATTTCGTCCAGACCGAACTGCAGGCACGAGCCTTTGATTGTGTGTGCAAAGCGGTACATATCATTAGCATTTTTTGCTTGAAAGTGCTTATCGAAATCATTGTCAATATCCTGAATCCACTGATCGACGAATTCAGGCAGAAGCTCCACAACATAAGGATCATCCGGTAGTTTCATTATTTCCCTGACTATATAATTAAAACAAAACACCGAAGAAAACGATAAGCCGAATTCTGTCTTAAGGCTGTACAATAATTACAGCCTCGAGGCAGCCATTTATCTGGGCTGAAGATTGCTCATCAGCTCAAGCAGCCTACCCGAATGCCAAAAACGGACGGGCAAGCCCGTGCCTTTCGGCGGCATTCTGCTCGGCTTTGCTCCGTGCGGGGTTTGCCCTGCCGCTGCGGTTACCCGAAGCGCGGTAGGCTCTTACCCTGCCTTTTCACCCTTACCTGTGCTCGATAACAAGCCATCGGCGGTATGTTTTCTGCGGCACTTTCCGTCAGCTCGGGTATCCCTCGCTGCCTTTGTGTTACAAAGCGCACTGCCCTGCGGAGTTCGGACTTTCCTCGCCTGCCTGATTGGCAGACGCGGCTGCCTGTTTTCCCCGGTAAATTCAAATAACAAAATATATTTCAATTATGAAAATATTATCACAAATTAATAATAAGAAAAAAGATTGAAATAAAAAAATTAATTTTTTATTCGGGTTCTACTTCGCCGGGTATTAAAACCCGCCCGCAGTTTTCGCAGTAATAAGCTTTGTCGAGATTATTCCTTGCTTCCACAACTATTTGCGGAGGTACAGAGCTGAAACAGCCCGTACAGCTTCCGCGCTTAAGATATACTGCGGCATCGGGATGATGCTCGCGGAGTCTTTCATATTCCGATATTATATCTTTATCTATATCTTTGCGAATTTTTTTCCTTTTGTGCTGCAAGTCCTGAAGTTCCTGATTTTGATCACTTTCGATAAAATCCATTTCGCCTTTTATTTCTTGAAGGTCTGTGTTGGCTTCCTCGAAATCTTTTATCTGCCCTGCCAATATAGTCCCGAGATTTTCTTTCTTAAGGCTTTCTGTTTTTATTTGATTTGTCAGCTTTGCATATTCTTCTTTTATGTAATCGATTTGTTTTGTAATAGCGTCGAATTCCTTATTGTTTCTTACTTTAAACTGTTTTTTGGAAAGTTCTTCTTCTTTCTGTTTCAAGTCTTCGAGCGTTATTTTGGAAGTTCTGAAAAACTCGTCGATTTCATATATGATTTTTTGTGTCTCATCTCGGAGAGCTTTCAGTTTGTCAGTTTTTTCCTGCTTTTTTTTAATTCTTTCGGGTAGATCTCCGTATTCTTCTTTTAGTTCATCAATTTCAGCATCCAATTCTGAGAGTTTCGCAAGTTTGTGCATTTGTGATTCCATACTGTTTTCCGTTTCATTAAGGTGAAAGAATATTCATTTATTTCAATTTTTGCAGAATGTTTATTTGTTCTTTTTGGTAATCCCTGCCGCTAGAATAATATCTGACAGGATTAGTGTGTTTTTTGTTAATAATTATTTCTAAACTGCTTCCCGTCTTTTCCCTGAGGAGTTTAGCCAGTCCTTCGGGTACAAACTGCTCCATTTCGTAATGCCCGGGATCGATGAGCATCATTTTTCCATTTACCCTGTGGAACTGATGATAAGTAATATCAGCCGTGATAAAAGCGTCAGCTTCTTCAGCGAGAGCCTGCTCCATAAAGGATGTGCCGCTGCCTCCCACAATGGCTATTTTTTTCAAAGGCTTATTCTTTTTTCCTTCACACCAACGCAGAGGAGAGCCGCAGACAGCCGATACTCTTTCGAGCAAGAAATCCGGCTCAATGCCTTTTTCAGATTTCAGTAAAACTCCCATTCCTCTGCCTTCATATTTTTCATCAGGCTGAAGAAAAACTGAGGAATCAGTGTCAAGAGCAAGTTTTTCGGAAAATATCCGGCTCGTACCCTCAATGTAAGCATCGAAAGCCGTATGAATAGAAATAACGGCTGTATCATTTTTTATGAGCCGTGTTGCAAGACTGCCAACTCTTTCATTATCATGAATTTCGGTGAGTGGGAGAAAAATCAGGGGGTGGAAAGTTAAAATACAGTTGGTTTTATGTTTTTGTGCTTCTTCAATTACCTCAGGAGTAATTTCGAGTGTTATCAGAAGCTTTTTTATTTTATTCTGCCCGCTTTGAATTTGAAGCCCTATTCTGTCGCCTTTCATCGCGGTCTCTGCGGGCAAAGCTTCGTTAAGTATTTTTAGAAGCTCATTAAGATACATTTCGTAACCTGTGCCCGAATTTTCCTGTATGTTTTCGTTTTTTCATTTTTACTTATATCAATAAACGAAATTTACGAAACTTTATTATTTGTTACAATTTTTACATACAAATCATCGTTCCTTTTGTAAAAGAAATGTTGATGTAATAAAAAATGTTGATGTAATAAAAAAAAATATGCCCAAAAACACTATTTTAACAGCTCTGATATTGCTTTTGTTTTTTGCATTAAGCACTGCCTCCGCACAAATAAAAGGAAAAGAGCCGCCTGAGTACAACTCTGATACGGTTTTCATTTTTGAATCGCCGAGACCTCTTATTTCCGACAATGAATTAGGCAGGCAGTTGAAAAATGCCTGGGGTGTGGATGTGCTTTTTTCTGAAAACGGCTTCGGAATAGGTTTTTTCTATGAAAAGTATTTTTCCAAGGACTGGGCAGGCATCGCAAGTCTTTATCTTTCAGGAGCAAGGAACACCGATGAGTTTGAGTACTGGGACCCGTATCGCGGTGAATACCGGGTTCCGAATAAAATAAACAGGCTCTATATGTTTCCGCTTATGTTCGGTGTGCAAAGGACTTTGCTCAGGGGAGTAATATCCGAGACATTTCTGCCGTATTTGCAGGGAGGCGCAGGAGCGGCTCTGATTATGGCTACTCCTTACGAAAGAGAATTTTTCGAGGCTTTCGGCTATGCCGATCTTTATGTCAGACCGGGTATGTTTCTCGGAGCAGGAGCGAACATAAACACAAGCAAGTCAACCATGACCGCCGTGAATATCCGCTATTACTATATTCCATTCGGAGGAGACGGTTTGGAGAGCATAAAAGATATACCAATAAAAAATTTCGGCGGTGTATTTCTTTCGCTGAGTATCGGAATGAAATTTTAATTTATTAACTGCCTATATCTTTTATATTTTTCATCCTATCCAAACTCCGATTTGGATAGGATAGTTTCAAGTTTTTCTTTAGAATTCATCTGTTTATTTTTTTTTTGCCCCACCCTAACCCTCCCCAAAGGGAGGGAATTGATACATTTAGCTCCCTCCCC
>CAZOBD010000081.1:0-17224 GCA_964577665.1 uncultured Hyphomicrobiales bacterium | reverse complement strand
TCTCATTCCCAAACTCCGATTTGGGAATGTTTTTTTTCTTTCAAAACTCTGTTTTTGATTCTCATTCCCAAACTCCGATTTGGGAATGTTTTTTTTCTTTCAAAACTCTGTTTTGCATTTCCTTTAAAAATCATCCCCTTATGTGTTTTCCCAAATCATGTTTGTTTCATATTCGTTCACCCGATGCCTCTTTTAAATAATAATCCGAATAAATGGCGCCGATAGGATTGTTTGCCAGAGACTTGTCTTTAACAAACAAAGTAGTGCAGGGCGCCTCGCTTGCATTTGAAAAGAGGCAGTCCGTACCTATGCACAAGCCGACCATAACGTTGAGATCGGTGCCGATTTTATTCAATATTTCAGCCTGAGCCGACGGCGAACAGGAAACTTTAGCGCTGCCGTTTGTGTAATCGCTGAGTGTGCTTCCACCTGCCTTGCAGCAGACAGGATATACATCGAAAAAACGCCTCAGCACTGAAGAAAGAATTTCTGTCGGTTCGGTAAGCTCTGTGCAGTATGCGATGCCTATTTTCTTATACTTCATCCCTAAAGCGAAATAAACCAGCTCCGAAAGCCTGCAGAGAGTTCTTTCTTCTTCAAGAGAAATATCCATAGCCGTTTCGAGCATTTTTATTTCAGCGGTGTCTGCAATTTCAAAAGAATTATTCCTTAAATAAGGACATCCTTTTCCTTTTTCACATTCTTTTGAGGCGCAGGCAAGGCAGTCTAATTTAAAATCCGGCGGATTGTCATTAACATCTATAATATCTGGTTTCAAAGAACTTTTGGCAAGGCAGTAATCCCAAAGACCATTGTTGAAACCGTTTTTTTTGATAGCTTCAAAAATCTCTTTTTTACTTCCGGCAACATTATCTATTACGCTGATGCCGCCTGAAAGAGCCATTTCTTTGTCGCCGGTGTTTATGCCCCCGCAAACAAGTTTGTTAACTCTTCTTTGAGTAAGGAGTTTCAGCAGCCCGAGCCAGGTTTTATCCTTCAGTTCCAGCTCACTTTCAGAGACCGGTGCATTTTGAGATATTCTAAGCAGGGCAACGGATTCCGCAATTGTGCATCTTGGTGAAACTCTGCCGTTAAAAATCGGTATTGCTATGAGCATTGTACCTGTCCGTTTTTGGTGTTCGATTTTCAATATTTACTTCTAATGTTGCAAGTCTTATGCCATGTGAAACAATTTTTGAAAGGAAATGTTTTTTTTGCAAATCATGAATGTTAACAGCAGGGCGCTATATTCTATTAAAAGCATTAATATAAAATATTTAGAGAAATGAATGAATTATGTATTACAAAAAAAAACAAGGAAATTAAGCAGTTTGAAAATAAGAAGAGAGCTAAATCATTAGGGAAAACTGTTGCATGAATGTTGCAATGCAATATTATGTTGCAACATCTGCAACTAATTTTGTTCTTATTTGTATTTGATTTGCTAAAAAAGCAAAAATTATTCTAATTGAACAATCTGTATCAAAGTTAATAAATAAATTTTTAATATCCAAATATTTTAAGGACTTATAAATTTATTAGGGCTTACTGCCGTTCAAAATTACAAAAAAAGAAACTCAAAATCAATCCGGTGTTTCATTTCGGTATAGTAATTGTAAATTCTGCCTTAAAGACTTGAGCAACAATTTTGGAGAAATGAATTATGCACGAGATGAAACAAGCAGAACAAAAGGTAAAACTCTATCCATATTATGTGGAGAATCCACCTACGGATAAGATTGCCCAGAAATTCTTGGACGCTTTTGCTGCGGTTCTGCAATATACCGATTACAAATCTCTTTTGGATTCGTATTGCACGACTTCAGCAAAATGCAACAGGTGTGCGGTAGCCTGTCCTATTTTTATTACTACCGGAGATCCTAAGGATATTCCCTGCTACAAAACGAATATCCTGCTTGAAATATACAAGCGTTATTTTTCCATAGGCGGATGGTTCAAATCGCGGGTGAATCCGGAAAGCTTTGAACTTACTGACGAAATCGTCTATGAAATGGCTGATCTCTTTTACCGCTGTACCGCCTGCAGGCGCTGCACAAGGGAATGTCCGATGGGAGTTGACCACGGCTTGCTTACGCGTCTTGGACGATATGTTCTCAGCTTGATTAGAATAGTGCCGAAAGCTTTGCAGGTTTCTGTCCGCGAGCAGCTTGAAGGGGAAACTCACAACACTTCTAAAATACCCAAAGAAGCAATGCTTAACACACTGGAATTTCTTTCTGAAGAATTGGAAGACATAACAGGAGTGAAAATGGATTTTCCTGTTGACGAGCCGAACCGCGATTATGTTTTCTTCTGTGCAGTAAGCGATTACCTGATGGAACCCGAGACGCTTATGGGAAACGCAGCGGTTCTCCATGCTGCCGGCGACTGGGACAGATGGACAATCGGCACGGGCAACTACGACGGCATTAACTACGGACTTTTTTACAGCGATTGGCACTTAGAGGAAATTATCAAGCAGTTAATCGGCGAAGTTGACAGGCTCAACGGGAAAAATATTTTAATTGGAGAGTGCGGCCATGCCTCACGTTCCGCACATGATTTTGTGCCTGTTTTCGGAGGTAAAAATCCGTATCCTGTTTATAATTTCATGGAATATACACTTGACTGCATCAGAAAAGGCAAGATAAAGCTCGATCCGGATATTATCACTCAGAAAGTAACCTATCATGACCCGTGCAACATAGCACGTTCTGGGTGGATTGTTGACCAGCCCCGCGAAATAATAAAATCTTTCTGTAAAAATTATGTTGAAATGACTCCCGGCGGTCAGGACAACTTCTGCTGCGGCGGAGGCGGAGGTCTTGTTTCCGTTGATGAAATACACGACTACAGAATGAAAATTGGCGGCAGGGTAAAAGCAGAGCAGATGAAGCGTACCGGAGCTGAGATAGTTATTTCTCCATGCGCCAACTGCAAAAAACAGCTAAAGGAACTCGTTGAATATTATAAACTCCCCTGCGAAGTAGTGGGACTGCATGATTTGATTCTAAAAGCCATACATATACCCGGCGGCAAATCGCCTAAGGAACGCAAGGAAGAAGCGGCGATGTTTGAGATGTGAGACATTGAGAATTATGAAAAATTCCCCTCTTGAGAGGGGATAAAGGGGTGTGTTGTTTTGAGTACGTGAGATTATTAGAAGTATCAAGAAATTACATCTCCTTACTAAGCTGCGCTTGGTAAGGAAATTTTCAAAGGAAGTTTAACTTCTCGAGAAAATTGCAATCCCAAGCACAGCTTAGGATTGAGGGGAAAAAGTAAAAAATAACCAGATAAAACGGACATGATTAAGGAAAACACACGAGGGGATGATTGTTTTTTTAAGTAGTCGCAAAAGAATGTCATTCCGGCTGGAGCGAAGCGGAATGCCGGAATCTCACGAATGAGGATCACCTAATTTGAGATTCCGCAACAAGTGCGGAATGACAAGATTTTTTCCTCCTATCCAAACTCTGATTTGGATAGGACAGTTTCAACTCAAACTCTGTTTGACAAAAGCGAAACGGAGTTTCGTTTGAAAAATACATTTCCAAATCGGAGTTTGGAAATGAGAAGTAACATCCGGCAGATACCGGACATCTGTAAAACTAACTAATTGAAATAAGATTTGTTTATAAAAAATAAGGAAGAACTATGGAATGGTGGATTGATTTTGCCAAAGGACCGCTCTTTGCCATAACGTTTATGATTATGCTGTTTGGTCTTTTCAGGCATATAATTTTGCAGATTTACTCCCTCTTTATTGCTAAGGGGGCAAGACTAAAGAATGTGCCATGGAAGGCAATTTTCTCTGATATGCTTACATGGGCTTTTCCCGTGAAGCATCTTATAAAAGGAACTGTGCTCTTCTCGGTAGTATCTTTTATTTTTCATATCGGTATTATCGTTTTGTCGGTTTTTTTAATAGACCATATAGTGATGTGGGAAGATTTCTTCGGCATTAATCTTCCTGCCGTAGGAAGAGCCACCGCAGATATTTTAACGCTTATTACGATTGCTTGTGTGGTAACGCTGCTAATGTGCAGAGTTTTCATCAGGCGTTTGAAAGCAATGAGCACAAAGAGTGATTACGTCATTTTAATAATGGTGCTTCTGCCGCTCGTATTCGGATATATGGCAGGGCATCCCGGCGTAAATCCTTTCACGTGGGAGGCGGCTATGCTGTTTCATCTGCTCAGCGCGGAGGCATTGTTCCTTATCATACCTTTTACTAAACTGGCTCACATAGCGCTTTATTTCTTCGACAGGCTCTCGCCGGTTCACTGGCAGCTTAAGCCTGACGCCGGAAACAAGGTTGCGGAAGCGCTCTTCGGAAAGGAGGCAAGAGTATAATATGAACAGAAATATAAATACTTATGGAATATTGGTTGACGTTACGAAATGCACTGGCTGCGAGAAGTGCGTCCATGCCTGCATAAAAGCAAACGGATTGAACCCCGGCAAAGCAGATTATGACCGGGCTGTTTCTAAAGACGGACTATCGGACAACCGATTTTTAAGCATTGTGGAGCTTAAGGAAAACAGATTTGCAAGGAAAAGCTGTATGCACTGCATCGAACCGAGCTGCGTTTCGGCTTGTCTTGTAGGCGGCTTGACCAAAACAAAAGAGGGTGCGGTTGTTTACGATGCAGACAAATGCATCGGCTGCCGCTACTGTATGCTTTCCTGCCCCTACGGCATTCCACGTTATGAATGGAGCAAACCCGTTCCTTTCATAAAAAAATGCACTATGTGTTACGAACGGCTTCAGAAAGGCAGTCAGCCTGCCTGCGTTCAGGCATGTCCTTACGGTGCAATCACTTTCGGAAACAGAAATGACCTGCTGAGGAAAGCAAAATCTATTGTGAATAATAATTCTAACTATATGAATCATGTATGGGGTGAAAAGGAATTCGGAGGAAGCAGTGTAATGTACATCTCAGATACTGATTTGAGTAAAATCGGCTTCAAAGGCGGCATTGAAGAATCTATTCCCGATATGACGGTTCCTCTTATGGAAAAAACACCCGTAATAGGCGGAAGTGTAGCGGCAAGCCTTATTGGACTTACATGGCTCTTTAACAGAAAAAAGAAAATTGCAGAGGAAAAAAATACCGGCAGACAAAATGATGAAGGAGGCAGTGATGGAAAATAAAATTAGAGTAATTAAAGACGTAATGTGGTTTTTTGTTTTTTTCGCCGCTGTGGCTGGGCTTCTAAGAATATTTTTCGGCTTGGGAGCCACGACAAACCTCAGCGATCAGCTTCCATGGGGAATATGGAAAGTATTGAATATGATAGCCGGAGTTGCCCTTTCTACATGTGGTTTCACTGTCGGGTTTCTGGTTTACGTGCTTAAGCTGGAAAAATTCAAGCCTCTGCTCAAACCTGCTATTCTCATTGCATTTCTGGGTTACGGTTCATCCTGCTTTGCGCTTCTTTTCGACATAGGACTGCCGCACCGCTTCTGGCATCCCTTGATTTTCTGGAACATTCACTCGTTTCTCTTTGAAGTTTTTTGGTGTGTAATGCTTTATTTCACCGTTACTTTTATAGAACTGCTTCCAAACATTCTGGAGCGCTATAAAGCGGAAAAGCTGGTTAAGTTTTTACATAAAATAGCCATAGGAGTAGTGATAATCGGTATTTCGCTTTCATCGCTTCATCACTCTTCTCTCGGCTCACTATTTTTAACGACCCCTGTAAGACTGCACGAGTTGTGGTATTCATCTCTTCTGCCGCTTATGTTTATCATTTCGGCAATGGGCGGTGGCATGTATTTCCTGATTCTGGTGAAAATCCTGTACTCAAGGCTTTACAACACAGAACCGGTATTTGGGAGGAATTTTAAACCCGTGTCGGAAATGACATGCGTAATTGATGGCAGACTTACAAAAGTAAAGAATATATGGGGAGATCAAATGCCCATGTTAGGCACTTTGTCAATTATTGCCGCTTCGCTAATGGGGGTATATCTGTTGATAAAGATTTACGATCTCTTTGCCACCGGCTCTATAAATGCCTTGCTTGCAGGCACATGGGAAAGCTGGCTTTTTGCTTTTGAACTGCTCCTCACGGCTGTTTTTCCGATAATTATTGTTTTAGTGAAAGAAGCAAGACGCTCACCTTACTGGTTGGGAGCAGCAGCTTTTTCAGCTTCTATAGGAGTTGTTCTCAACCGTGTTGACGCCGGTATCATAGGCTATTTCCGCGATGCAGGAACGGTATATCTTCCCTCGCTAGCGGAATGGAGCCTGAGCATCGGAGTAGTTGCCGCCGCAGGACTGGCTACGATGTACGTTTCAGAGAATTTCTCAATATTCGATGAAAAATGGAAAGAGCAGAGGGCGTTAAGAGGAAAGTTCAGCGCCGCTTTCGATTCATTTTCAAGGGTGTGGCAGAATGTTTTGCACAACGGTCTTTACCGCATAACCCTTATTTCCGTTTTCGCAGTGCCGCTGGCTTTTATTTTGATGTATCCTTCTTATGATTCTCCCGAAAAGCAGCCCGTAAAACCTGCTTCGGGGGTGGATATGGAAAGAACTATTCTGCTGATTGACGGCAATTCTAAAAACGAAAGTACCGAGTTTCCGCATATTGACCATCAGAAAAGATTAGGCGGAGAAAAATCATGCGTGGAATGTCATCACATGTCTATGCCGGATGACTATTCTACCCCCTGCGCCCGATGCCATAGGAACATGCTTCATCAGACAAATATTTTCGACCATGATTATCACACCGAGCAGGTAGCCTTAGACGAAAATATCGGCGGACTGCATCCTGAAAATCATACCTGCTACAGATGCCACCAGCAGGGAACGGCAAAAACAGCCGGAAACGCCGCGTCATGCTTTGAATGCCACAGCGAAGACATGAATATCGTTAATGCAAAGGAGACATCTTCAAAATATATATATGCAGACAGCTACATGAACGCAATGCACAAAACCTGCATTCCCTGCCATGAAAAATATGCCGTTCAGCCGGATAAAAGCAGTCTCAGCACCTGCTCTGCTTGCCACAAAGAAGTAAAACCCGTCGGGCAGACGCAGAAGATTACAATGAAGTAACAAATGAATACGCGGCTGCGAACGGCATGAAGAAAGACAGTTCTTTGAATTTTCAATTATCATTGAATTTTCAATATCATTATTTTTAAATTGGAGATATTTTTATAATTTGATATATGTATATATGCGTATATATAAATGAAAAAATAAAATATTGGCTCGAGCTTGCGGAGTACGATATGGAAACAGCCGATTCATTACTGGCGGCGAAAAAGTATATTTATGTCGGCTTTTTTTTATCTATGCTGATAGAAAAGACTCTTAGGCATATTTTGGCTCATTTTTAATATTTGGCTAAAGCCTTATTGATTATATTTCTTTAACCCCGACCTAAAGGTCGGGGCTATTCTTACTTTCTACCAATTCAATAATACTTATCATTTTTTTACCCACTATTTTTGAGATAGAGCCAGAATTATATTAATAATCAAATGAGTTTCAAAGGCTTTAAAACGAGTAAAAATTGTACTTTTCAAATTTAGCTGCAGGTTTGGACTTATCTAATGACAGAATCTATTATAAAAACTTAACTGCATGAAAGTTTATTTATTACTTTTAAAACAATTTTTTTTCTGATACTTCTCTTTAATATTATGCTGTAACAAATTTTTAATAGCAGAGAAAATAAGATTAATGCAGGAAAGTATTTACTCAGAGGAAACCAAAGGCAGAGTGCTTGTCGTGGATGACCAGCCCATCACACTGCGGGTTATGTCAAGGATATTAAGCGACGGCGGATTTGACTATTGCAGCGCCTCAAACGGCAGAGAAGCGCTGGAAATATTTGAGAAAAAGCCGGATTTTGACCTGATTATTCTCGACGTAATGATGCCAAAAATAAGCGGTTTCGAGGTATGCCGCAGAATAAGGGAGAGGTATTCTCTTTTCGAAATGCCGATTTTGTTTCTAACTGCAAAAACAATGCTGACCGACATGATGGAGGGCTTCGAAGCCGGTGCTAATGATTTCATCCGCAAGCCTTTTGAGAAAGACGAACTGCTGATACGTGCCAAAACACTTATTAAGCTGAAAAAACTGACGAGCGCCAACAAAGTACTTGAAGAAGCCGTACAGCTTAAAAACCGTTTTATGGAAATATCCATCCATGATCTAAAAAATCCCCTTACTTCCATAATGGCTCTTTCCGGGATGCTGCGGCAGGACGAAAGCACTCCTGACGAAAACAGAGAGATGCTCAGCATTATTCACAGTTCTTCGGAAAGTATGCTTAAAATAGTAGAGGAGCTTTTAGAAGCTGCCCGTATTGAAAGCGGTAAAGTTACCCTTTTAAAAGAAAGACTGGATTTGAATGATTCCATAAGGGAAGTCATCACCGAAAATTCTCCTGCCGCCGCATCGAAAGAGCAGAGTATTGAGTTTTATCCAGAAGAAAAAGCTGAGCTTTTCGTAAATGCAGACAGGGGAAAAATAAAACGTATAATTGATAATCTTCTCAGCAACGCAATTAAATATTCTCCATACGATAAACCTATTGAAATCGCAGCCGGATTAAAAAACGGCAGAGTGATTATGTATGTAAAAGATTATGGACAAGGGCTTTCCGAAGAAGATAAAGAAATTGTTTTCAGCCGCTTCAGCAAGCTTTCCGCCAAGCCGACCGGCGGCGAATCATCTTCCGGCATAGGGCTTTCGATAGCAAAAGACCTGACGGAAATGCACGGGGGCAGGATATGGATGGAAAGCAAACTTGGTGAAGGTTCTTGTTTTTTTGTAGAACTGCCCGCAGCAGAATAATCATCCTTCTTCAAAATGCTTCTTAATGTTTGCAGCCGTCTTCTTATTGGAATACTTTGCTATTTCATCCTGCGCCGCCATTTTTATTCCTTCCACCGAGCCAAACTGAATCAAAAGCTTTTGAGCCGTTTTGTCTCCAACTCCGTCGATGGTAGTGAGAGTTGACTGAAGCGTTCTTTTATCGCGAAGCTGTCTGTGAAATGTAATTGCAAAGCGGTGTGCCTCATCGCGAAGCTGCTGTATAAGTCTGAGACTTGATGAGGTTTTCGGCAGGCTTAGCGGCTCGGACTGTCCGGGTAGAAATACTTCCTCAAGCCGTTTTGCCAGACCTATAATATGCACTTTATCGTCAATCTTTAAATCTTTTAATACTTGATATGCTCCCGAGAGCTGTCCCTTGCCGCCGTCAATAACAATCAAATCCGGCAGGTCGGTTTTTTCATTAAGCACACGTGTATATCTTCTGCCAACGGTTTCTCTCATTGCAGCGAAATCGTCATTCTTATTTACCGATTTAACTTTGAATTTGCGGTATTCCGATTTTTTCGGCTTTCCGTCTATGAAGCATACCATAGAAGAGACGAGCTCGCTGCCCTGAATGTGTGAGTTGTCGAAACATTCTATCCGCCGCGGGGGGTTACTGAGGCGCAGGTCTCTTTGCAGAGACTGAAGCATGCGGGGCACAGCCTGCTCCCTTTTCAAAAGAGATAAGATATAATCTTTCAGCATAAACCCGGCGTTGGCATTAGCCATGTTTACAAGACTTTTTTTATCGCCAAGCTTCGGAACGGCCATTCGAAGGGATTTACCTCTCTTTTTTTTCAGCCAGTCAAGAATAAACTCTGAATCTTCGGGTTCTGTCGGCAGATATATTTCATCGGGAATGAACTCGGATTCCATAAACCATTTTTCCATAGTGCTCTGAATGAGAGAAGCATCGCTTCGCTCTCCGCAGTTTTTGACAATGAAATGTCGTTTGCCTGTCATCTTTCCTTCCCGCACTTTGAAAATCAGAGTGCAGGCGGTATCTTCCTCGCGGGCTATTCCGAAAATATCTCTGTCAACGATGTCAGCAGTAACAAGTTTCTGATGAGAAAGATATTCCTTTAAAATTGTGAGTCTGTTTCGTACAATTGCAGCCTTTTCGAATTTCATCTCTTCAGCCAGTAAGTTCATTTCTTCTTCAAGCTCTTTTTCAAGTTTGGCAGTCTTTCCGTTTATTACTTGCACAGCCTGCTTAACCAGCTTGTTGTATTCCTCTTTTGAAATCAGGTCTTCGCAGGGACCGGCGCATTTTTTTATCTGATAGTCAAGGCAGAGCTTGTATTTTCTGCTTTCAACAGTTTCGTCGTTCAGATTAAAATTGCAGCTTCGGAGAGGTATAATAGTCCGTATCATCCTCATCAGCCTTTTGAGATGCTTTACTTCCGTAAAAGGACCTATGTACTTCGAGCCGTCGCGGATTAGCCGTCTTGTCGAAAAAATACGGGGATATGCTTCATTTGTAACTCTGACGTAGGGATAGGACTTATCGTCTTTCAGCATTATATTGTAGCGCGGCTTGTGCTTTTTTATAAGAGTGTCTTCTAAAATCAGGGCTTCCGCTTCGGAATCAACTACTATCGTCTCAAAGTCGTCGATTTTTCTTACCATCGCCTTTGTTTTCGCATCAACGGGTTTTCCCTGATGAAAGTAAGAGCGTACTCGATTTCTGAGGTTTTTTGCTTTGCCGACATATATTATTTTCCCGATGCTGTTTTTGTGCAGGTAAACGCCCGGCTGTGCGGGAAGGGATGCTGCTTTTTGAACTAATTCCTCTGAAAAGCTTAATCCGTGCAGGTTTTCCTCTCTGCTTTTTGTTCTGTATTTGGATGTATCCATATGATTTGATCCTGTAGCGATTTGAACCGGACGAATTGAACCTTCCGAAAGCTTTATACCCTTCGGAAGGATTACAGCGATTTGAGCATATTAAAAAGCAAAATTCATCATCTTGTAAATAAGACGCGCCGCGGTTATATCGCAGTGATGCATGCCTTCAATAGGGGCAAGCTCCACTACGTCAAAGCCGATTATTTTTTTACCCTGCTGCTTCATTTCACGGAATATATCGAGAGTTTCCCCGTAAAGAAAACCGTCTGGCTCAGGGGTGCCGGTTGCAGGCATAATGGCAGTATCGAAATAATCAACATCAAAAGATACATAAACTTCGCTGCCGAGAGTTTCCACTATGCTTTTTTTCCAGTCTTCACCAAAAAAATTTCTGCGAACGGCAGATGCAAAAAAAGTGCTTATATGTCTGTTCCTTATGAAATCATCTTCTTCGCGAGACAGCGCCCGTATTCCTGTCTGAGTGATCCTTTCAGGGGGGAAGAAATCACATACGCGTCTCATAATACAGGCATGTGAATACCTGCTGCCTTCATATTCGTCTCTTAAGTCTGCATGAGCATCAAAATGCAAAATGGACATATTGGGGTATTTTTTGAAATGAGCGGCGATCGGTGCAGCCGATACGGTATGCTCGCCGCCTAATGTAACAACCAGCTTATCTCTTTCCAGAAGCCAGCTTACCTGATCTTCTATGATATCCAGAGCTTCTTTTTCAATTTTTCCCTTGAAATCGACCGCTTCCATCGCTGCTATACCTTTTTCAAAACACAGCTCATTTTCAAACTCATCGTCGTAAAACTCTACGTAGGCGCTCGCTTTCAAAATTGCTTCCGGACCTTTGCCCGCACCTGCGCCCCAGCTTGTGGTTTCTTCATAAGGAGCCGATACAATGGCAATTTTTGAATTTTCAAGATTAGAATGCTTTTCGGAAATAGCAAGAAAATTTTCTTTTTCAGATAATGTTTTCATAGTCTGCCTCATTATTTATATCTTCATCCTCTTGTGTTTTCCCTGATCATGGTATTTCATCTGTTTATTTTTGATCCCTCCCCGGCCCTCCCTTACAGGTAAGGGAGGGAGTAAGTCTTTTTATTCCCTCTTATTTATAAGGGGGTTAGGGGGATCTTAATGCTTGAGATTCCGGCATTCCGCTTCGCTCCAGCCGGAATGACATTTTTTAATTCTCTGAATTCAAAAATAAACATCCCCTTGGGTGTTTTGCCAGATCATGAACGTTTCATCTGTTTATTTTTTTTAACAATCTAATTTTTGTCATTCCGCACTTGTTGCGGAATCTCACGGATGAATATCCCATCTTGTGGAGGAATGTCTTTTGATTCTCAGATGTCCGACATCTGGCAGATGTCGGACATCTTTTCCCTGCTGCTCATTTCTTGTATTTACCATTTAAAATCCGCATCTCTGTCATGCTGAACTTGTTTCAGCATCTTAAGTTAGGCTCTTCCCTCTCAAGAGGGGATTACGTAGTGTGTTCCCCTAACGTGAGATTCTGAAACAAGTTCAGAATGACATTCAAGATTTCAATTACATCTCATTCCCAAACTCCGATTTGGGAATGTACTTTTCTTTCAAAACTCTGTTTAGCATTAACTCTTAAACAATCATCCTCTTGTATGTTTTCCCATAATCACAGATATTTCTCAGATCTCAATATCTCCTTATTTATCTGAGTATTACAAATTTTTCCGACATAATTCTCCTGCCGGAAGATATAACCAGAAAATATATGCCGTTTCTCATCATATCCGTATCAAGATGTAAGACGCCTGCTGCTGTGCTATATTTTTTTTCAAACATCCTGTTTCCGGTTGAATTATATATTTCAATCCTCCCCTTCTCCGAAAAATTATCCGGCAGTAAAACTTTAATATGGGCATCTGCAGGATTAGGGATAATGCTAATATCAGCCTCATCACTAATTAATTCTTCACAGACCGATGTTTGTAAAACAGTGGGAAAATAAAGAAAAGAAGGATATTCGGGAGAAAAATGAATAGTGTTTTCTGCGGTAAGTGTATCTCCCGGTACATACATTTCACTGCCTGTGTTTGTGTTTATATCAAACATCGGATAATTTGAAGAAGTAACTACAATCCGAAGCCTGTGTCCCGTCAAAAAGGTCTGTGCCATATCGTCTATTTCAACTTCCAATTCATAAATTTCTCCCGGAGTCATTAGTTTTTCAGACGTAAAACTTTCCCTGAAGCGCGCTCTGCGTATTCCCTGTCTTAGAATAATGGAACTTCCGTCGGGATAAACATCGCAGAGCCTTACCGCAATGTCTGTATCCGTTCTATTGGATGAGAAGTAAAACTTTACTTTTAGTTTGCCAAGCAAAACCAATTCTTCATCTAAAACGGGAGTGGTAAAAACAAGTGCGTCATCGCGGCTTTCCACCGTTTCTCTTATGTCCTGAGGACCTGCAGGCACGGTTTTATCAAAAGGATCAAATCTGGCGCCGCCGACTGAAGGAGAGGGATCTCGCGGATCGTAGAAAATCGCTGCCTCGTCATCTTCCCCTGCAGCCGGTTTCTCTCTGCTGAGCAAACCTTCCTGCCTCAAGTAAAACGTATCTGTTGCTGAGGCGGCGCTTTCCCATGATTCTGCTTTTTTCCATGTGTTTTCGCCCATTTGGTAATACTGTACAAAAGGCTTAAGCGGATAGCCGTTTTTAGCGCCAAGCATATAATAATCGAAAAAATCTTTGACCATGTCAATTGCAATATAGCCTGCTCCGGGATATGTAAGAATGCCCTGCTCCGGATTATCGACTTTACCGTGTGTCCAAGGTCCCAACGTAATTTTGTGACTGCCGCGGACATCTTTTGCGCTTTTGGTGCGTATGTCATTAAATGCCCTGAGAACGGCGCCCGGAAAATGGTCGAACCAGCCGCTTATCATCAGCATAGGCACGTTAAACTTGTCGGCATAGCTGTTCAGATTCTCCAGATAGTCCCAGAAAAAATCTTTCACAGGATGTTCCGTAATCAACGAAAGCGGATAAAAACCGAGCTTCTCTCTCGATTCGGTATGCTCTCTTCGCAGCACGCCCCCGTAGTAAAACTCATTGTAATCTGTTTTGAAATCTTTAATCATGGGTGCCGCACAAACAAGGTGAGGCGGCTGATGCTTTGCAGTTATAAACTGTATCTGTCCGAGAGCGGAGCCTCCGTAAGTGCCTACTTTGCCGCTGCACCATTTTTGAGAGGCTATCCATTCCACTGCATCATAGCCGTCAAGTCCCCTGTCCCACTGGGCGCTGTCCTGCTCTTTGTTGCCATAAAAGCCCCGCCAGTCCATAATTACATAATTGTAGTTCAAAGTATCAAAGAAGAAATTAAGCGAACCGGCGGAAAGCTGATGCAAACGAAAATAGCGGTATAATATCCTGTTATACGGGGTCTGAACAAAAATTACCGGCTTAGGAAAAGTGCTGTCCCAAGTGTAAAAATCCGCTTTAAGATACTTTTTGTCAGGATTTTTAATTCGGGTAGGAATATGTATTTCTGTGTATTGCGATAAGACCGCTTCCGTGAGCAAAAAAAAGAGCATGAGTATTGTATATCTCATATTTACTGCCTCAGTATTTATTAGAATTTAAGTAAAACAGATTTAGTTACCAATGACATTTATCATAAGACATAATATTGAAAAAGAAGTTTAAAACAAAAAAATTTCTAGACAACGAGGACGGTTGACAACTATATACTCTCACTCAGAAAAAAGATAGAAGAAAATCCGTCTAAACCTGAGCATTTGCTTACGGTACATACTTACGGATATAAATTTTTGAAGTAGGTCTCAATTTAGAATTCATATCAAATATTTTTTTAAAACAGCGTTCAGTTCGTTTCTTCCAAGTCCCGTAATCGAAGAATACGGCAAAACTTCAGCAATATGGCGGCAGTTCTGAACTACATGCTCGAGCTGTTTTTTCCGCTCGGCGATTTTTTTTGCAGATAGTTTATCGCATTTAGTTAAGATAACAATAAAATCCCTCTGCCATTCTTCAAGGAGTTCCATCAGCCCCAAATCATGTTCCATAGGATCATGACGGCTGTCCACAAGGCAGCAGGTTAATTTCAGATTCTCTCTTTTTTCGAGATATGCCAGATTAAGTTCGCGCCATTCCAATCTTTCTTTTTTTCCTATGGCAGCGTAACCGAATCCGGGGAGGTCGGCAAAACTCCACTTTTTTTCTATGACATAAAAATTTATCTGCTGCGTCTTGCCCGGAGTAGAGCTGGTGCGGGCTAAATTTTTGCGATTGACTATGCTGTTCAGAAGCGAAGATTTACCCACATTAGAGCGCCCCGCAAAAGCCGCTTCCGGGTAAGGAAAAGCGGGAAATGAATCAGGACTGACCGATCCGGCGTAAAATTCTGCATTAAGATTTTTCATCTGTTTATTTTTGATCATCTATTCTTAAATTTCTTATCATTCCGCACTTGCCCAAGGAATCTCACGAATTGCATCCCCTCCCCAAGAGTAATGGCACGAAGTTAGTGTATTGTTTGTATTTTCTATATTTTCCAATTTTTGTCTTCCTTGGATAACTTCTTCCCGGTCTTTGCGGTATTTTGTGGCGTAGTATTTCCTTTTTCAACTTTTCCTCCGCGTCCTGGAGACCATCTCGTATATTTTCTTCCAAGCTTGTCCATAAGTATTGTCGTATGAGCCTGATAGTATTCTTGAATGATATCCGTTTTGGGGGAAAAATCGCTTACTTCCGTAAACGTTGATATTATTTTTCGTATGTAATTATAAGCAATCAGTGCCGTTGCTATCTCCTTTTGTGCCATCTCTGGGGACTTCGCTCGTACTATGTTTATATCCATTATCATCTTTACTTCTCTTATATTTATCTCTACATCCCAACGCATCTCATATTTTAATATTATCTCCTCTTTGCTTATTTCAGGATTTAATATTGAACTGTATAACACTCTTGTTGTTTCTGTATTTTCTGTATCAATATACTCTATTCTGCGCATCAACAAGGTCCTGTTAGCAATGTCTTTATCCTTTAGCCATCTGGACTTCTTTGTCATTGCAATTCTTACTATCTCGTCTCCCTCTTGTAATTTTTTCACTACTTCATATTTTCTTGCTCTTTTACCGGGGACGATTATCTCTATCTCATTTTGCTTTAGAAAGTCAAATATTGCATAACAATTATATAAATCATCCGCCAGAAGCAAGCTCTTTCCGGGCAGTTTGCCCAGCATATTATATAATAATCCCAATTCGCTTTGCTTGTCCGAGCTTAACCTATAATCAAATACTATTCCGTTACTTTGCTCTATTATTACTTCAAGCAGACCTCTCGGATAAGCATTCCCGCTGCTTTGACAATATTCTTTTTTTATATCTTCTGTATCCTGCATTTGCAGATAAGTGCCGTCTGTTAAAAATACTTGATAACCATGCCATCTTTCTCGTGGCTTTAAGCTGCTAAGCTCGGATGCATCTGTGAACACGGTTTCTACTGCTTTCATTGAAAGACGCTGCCGGGCTTGGGAATATCCCGATGTATCCCTCGATATTGACTGTGTCTTACTCTTTGCTATCCTTCCGGCACTCTTCCGAGGCCTGCCTGCTTTACGGCAATGTGTTTGCTCTAAGCTCTCCTTTAGTACTTTTTCTTGTAAAGCTTCGATGCGTTTGCGATTTCGCTTGTGTAGGTGAGAGTATATGTTTACCGAATTTTGCAGGCTTTTATCTTGCTCTACCATTGTTAATATCATTGTCAATAATGTGTTTTCTGTGCTGTAAACTCTGTCTCTTTCATGCTTGGGCTTAATTGTTTGAAGCTTGTCGAACGGAAAAATGTTGTAGAACAGACCGGATAAGTCCTTGTTCATTTGTGGGTTAACCCAACTTGCACAAATGGCTTCTGAAAATTCTATATTTTTGTAATTATGTGTTGTTTTTGCTTCATTAAGTTACTGAAAAATATAGATTCGTATTTGATAAATCACGTAAAGTAGTGTTGTATTGCTAATTTGCATCATATTCTTATATTTGTATGTTGCTATATGTTTATTAGAAAATTGCAAAAAAAGAAACCTATAGTGGGGCAAAGCTTCAAGCAACACAAACAGCCATCAATGAGACTAAACCGTTATCGGTCAGGGTACTTACCATCAATGGCTTTGATACTCATAAGATTTGTAGTGTACCATGCCAGACGACTATCCTTGAAAAGCAGGAATTTAGCGATTTAATTCTGCAAGTTGGGTTAATTTGATTTGTCAATTGCAAAGAACGATTCTCTTTCATTTTTTTACCCTATTTGTAATTGCAACATAATACAATAATACAAATATAGTAATTTTTTCTATTAAAACACTATCTTCGTGCCATTATCCCCAAGGGGAGGGAATTCATTAATTTAGCGCCCAGCTGATTTTTCATGTATTTATGCAACTCATTCCCAAACTCCGATTTGGGAATGTACATATCATACAAAACTCTGT
>CAZOBD010000080.1:0-17314 GCA_964577665.1 uncultured Hyphomicrobiales bacterium | reverse complement strand
ATCGTTAGAAGTATAATTCTAATCGTTAGAAGTATAATTCTAATCGTTAGAAGTACAATTCTATTTACTATTATTTGATTAAAATATATAATACTAAGTTGTTTTCAAAAGATCATCTTGCTTCTCATTCCCAAACTCCGATTTGGGAATGAATTTTTAAAACGAAACTCAGTTTCGCCGTTGGTCAAACTGAGTTTGAGTTGAAACTGTCCTATCCAAATCAGAGTTTGGATAGGATGAAAATAATTAAAATATATAAGAAATCAGATTCAAATAGTTAGAGTTATAATTCTAATATTTGGTAATTTGATATAAATTGCTGTTTTTCCATAAGTTTTCTTTTAGAAAGCAATAATAATGTGCAGTTAATTATTAAAAAATATATTCATTACAAAAAAAAATCTTATAAATAAGAGGAAATTCAAAAGAGCATCAAAACCGTTAATTTTCACGTAATTTTAACACACCATTTAAACCTAATTCATTTTGAAAAGCTAAATTGCATTTTCGAGTAAGTAAGTTATGTTTTTTAAAATAAGGGAGCATTATGACCAAAAGATTTCTATTAACAGTATTTGCATTGCTGTCAATGACAGCAGCGGCATTTGCACAGACAGGCGGCATCGCAGGAACGGTAACCGACAGAACAAACGGGGAAGCATTAATCGGGGCAACAGTATTTATCCAAGGCACAAGCATAGGAACCACAACCAATACCAACGGGGAATACATGCTTAGAAACGTACCTGCGGGCTTGCAGACCGTCATAGCAAGATATGTGGGATACGAAGAGTCAAGCTCAGAAGTAAACGTGCCGGCAGGGGAAGCAGTCGGAAACATCAATTTCGAGTTAGTGCAAACTTCGATAATGAGCCGCTCGATAGCGGTAGTATCGAGCCGCGCAAAGTTCAGAGAAACGCCTGTCGCCTTTTCAAACATTGAAAAAGTGCAGATACAGCGTCAGCTTGGCAGCCGGGACCTTCCGATGATTCTGAATCAGACTCCCGGCGTATATGCGACCGAGCAGGGCGGCGGGGCAGGCGATGCGAGAATAAATATCCGCGGATTCAATCAGCGGAATGTCGCCGTAATGATAAACGGAGTGCCTGTAAATGATATGGAGAACGGCTGGGTATATTGGTCAAACTGGGACGGACTCGGGGACGTAACTGCTTCAATGCAGGTGCAGCGCGGACTCGGAGCGGGTAAGATTGCGAATCCTTATATCGGCGGGACGATGAACATAATCACCGATCCTGCACAGCAGAAGCCGGGCATAATGTTCAAGCAGGAAGCAGCAAGCGGCGGGTTTTTGAAATCTTCTCTAATCGGAAACACGGGCGACCTCGGGGGATTCGCAGCTTCTTTTGCGGCAGTCCGCAAAACCGGCGACGGCTTGGTTGACAAAACATGGACAGACGCTTGGGCATATTATCTTGGCTTGCGATATAATGCTTCGGAGAAGCATCAGTTCGAGCTTTATGCCATCGGCGCCCCCCAGATGCACGGACAGCGTTCATACAAGCAACCCATAGCTTTGTTTGATAAAGAACTAGCCAAAGATGCAGATGTTCCTCAGGATGTAATTGACGGCTTTACCGAAAGAGGCATCGAATACAATCCTCACTGGGGACCGGTAAGCGGTGATTATAATCTCGATGATTATTACTGGGGCGGCAAGCATGACCGTATGGATAACAGCTATTTGATGGAACGGGAGAACTACTATCACAAGCCTCAGATAAACCTTAACTGGCACTGGCTTTTCAATGACAAGATGAGTTTAACAAATGTCTTTTATGTTTCAATCGGAAAAGGCGGCGGCTCAGGACCTTACGGAAGATTCCCTGATGAGGTAGCATATAATACTTCCGACGGACAGATTAACTTCCAGGGTATGTATGATTACCACAGAAGCGATGCTGCTATTGATCCAACGTACAGTTCCACCGAAAGCCGCGGCGCCTATATTCTCCGCAATTCGGTGAACGAACACTTCTGGTACGGCTACCTCGGCACTTTTGAAGCACAATTTACGGATAAGCTTCTTTTCCAGGGCGGTATAGATTACAGAAATTATGTCGGTCAGCACTGGCGCGAAGTAAGAAATCTGCTGGGAGCTGATTATTACATTGACCAAAGCGATAAAACCATCGACTATAATGCAAATCCAAACGCTGCTATTAAGCGCCTCGGCGATAAAATCGCTTATCATAACGACGGACTGGTAAACTGGTTCGGCGGTTTTGCACAGGTTGAGTATAAAGCAGAAAAAACAACACTTTATCTTAACACCTCTCTTTCCCAGACCGGCATGAAGAGAAAAGACTACTTCAGAACCGAAGATATGCCCAACGGAAGCGAAACAGACTGGGAAAACATGATGGGCTACACCTTAAAAGGCGGCGCCAATTATAACGTTACCAAAACCGTTAACGTGTTTGCTAATGCAGGATATTACAGCCGTCCTCCCGATTTCAGAAATGTTTATTACTATGACAACTCCAAACTGGAAAACATTACAAACGAAAAAGTCATGGCATTTGAAGTGGGAACAGGCTATAACACAGATATTTTCTATGCCAATCTCGACTTATATTATACCATGTGGAACGACAAAGCCTGGTACACTTCTTCTTACGTAGAAGACCCGGAAACAGGAAAAAGAACATATTTCAACTACAACCTTGCCGGACTTGACGCACTTCACATGGGAGCCGAGCTGAGCTTTGGGGTAAGACCTCACGATATGGTTAAAATTTACGGCTGGCTCTCTTTAGGGGACTGGGCATGGGCAAACGACGTTACCGCCAGATTCTCACCCGAAGAAGACCCCACGCAGGAGTTTACCACAGATGTTTATGCAGACGGTTTGAAAGTCGGCGACGCCGCTCAGAAAACAGCCGGTCTCGGCGTAAACTTCTTCCCGATTGACGGGCTTTACTTAAATGTAAACTTCAAATATTTCTGGGATCACTATGCAAACTTCGATCCTGCAAGACGCACCAATGCCGACGACGACGAGCAGTCATGGCTGCTTCCTTCATATTCACTGCTGGACGCACATGTCAGCTATGATCTTCCGCTTAATCTTTCAGGCGTTACATTTGAAATCTTCGGACACGGTTACAACCTGCTTGACGCAAAATATATTTCCGATGCAAGCGACGGAAGCACACACGATGCACAGTCCGCTCAGGTTTACGTAGGTATTCCGATGAGAATAAACGCAGGTTTGATAATTAAGTTCGAGCCGAGAAAATAAATTTGATAATCTCTTAAAAAAAAAGCCGTTCTTAGAAAAGAACGGCTTTTTTTTATCATCTTTTTATTTTTGCCCCACCCTAACCCTCCCCAAGGGGAGGGAAATCATTGGTTTAGCACCTACCTGATTTTTCATGTATTTATGCAACTCATTCCCAAACTCCGATTTGGGAATGTACATATCATGCAAAACTCTGTTTTGTCCTACCCATCAAATAGTCATCCCCTTATGTGTTTTCTAAATCATGGTTGTTTCATCTGTTCATTTTTTGCCCCACCCTAACCCTCCCCAAGGGGAGGGAAATCATTGGTTTAGCACCTACCTGATTTTTCATGTATTTATGCAACTCATTCCCAAACTCCGATTTGGGAATGTACATATCATGCAAAACTCTGTTTTGTCCTACCCATCAAATAATCATCCCCTTATGTGTTTTCTAAATCATGGTTGTTTCATCTGTATATTTTTTGTTTTTTACCTTTAAAAATCGTTTGGCTGTCATTCCGCACTTGTTGCCGCGCCGGAGCGTAGCGGAGACAAGCGAAGCTAATCTCACGGATGAATATCCCCTCTTGAGAGAAGATTAAGGGGTGTGTTCCCCATAACGTGAGATTCCGGCATTCCGCTTCGCTCCAGCCGGAATGACATCCATGAATTCAACTATTAATAAAACAATCATCCCCTTGGGTGTTTTTCACTAATCATGGACATTTCATCTCAAATTAAATTTCGCTATTTCTTCTTTCAGGCTTAGTACTGCTTCGTTTAGCTGGCTTGTTACGTTTTTGAATTCTGTAAGAGATTCTTTAGTTTGCTCGGCTGCTTCAGAAAGCTGCAGCATAGATTCATTTATCTGTCCTGCGCCTTCCGACTGTGCTGCCGTCTTATGCTCTACATATTCAAATTCAGGTTTCAGACGCGTTACAATATCAATAATCTCTCCAAGCTGTGAATTAATTGACTCTGTTTCTTCCGACCCGCTGCGCACTTCGAAACTGAACTTGTCCATCTCCATAACGCCGTAAGAAACTGAAGACTGCATTTCTTTTACCATTTCCTCTATATGCCCGGCAGCAACGGCTGTCTGGTCGCTCAGGCGGCTTATTTCCCTTGCAACTACTGCGAACCCTTTGCCGTAGTCGCCTGCTTTCTCGGCTTCTATGGCGGCATTTAAGGAGAGCAGGTTTGTTTGATCGGATATTTTATTTATGGTGGTTATTACTGATGAAATTTTATTTGCATTTTCATTGATAATTGAAAGCTTTGAGGAAATGGATTCAGAAGCAGAAGTAAGCCGAAGCATTACATCTGACAGGTTTTCGAGTCCTCTGCTGCCCGTACCTGCCATATCAGCAGCTTCCGTTACGCTTGCATCCACTTTTCTTATAGTATTGGCAAGTTCTTTAGAAGAAGCTGCAATTTGGTTTGTTGTGGCAGTTACTTCGCGTGTGGAAGCAGCCTGCTCGGCTGCCGCAGCTTCCAATTGGCGTGCAGAGGCGGATATTTCAGCAGCGGAACTGCTGACCTCTATGCCTGCGCTCTGCACCTGTCCTATTAGTGAATTAAGGTTCCCCGCCATCTTTCTGAATGCAGCAAAAAGACGTATAGATTCATTTTTCAATCCTTTTTTGGAAGGAGAGTATTGTTTGTTAGCAAGGAACTCGTCCGAAAGTATTTCTGCCGTTTGAATGTTTCCGGCAGCTATAGCTTCAGCCGCATCGGTAGCCCTTCGCAAAGCTCCCGATATGGATTTCGCAGTAACAAGGATTAGAACAGCAAGCAGACAGGCTCCGGCAATACCCAGACCTATCTCGAGTCTGCTCAGCCAGTGAACATCAGCCATAATTTCTTCCTTTGGGAAAAGCATACCGAACGACCATCCGGTTGTTTCTAGCGGCTTAAAAAAAAGAAACGCTTTCTTTTTACTTACATTGCTGTAATATGGAATAAAGCCGGATTCTCCGGCGGTCATCATCTCCCCAATGCGGTATAGAGCGGTATCATTGAGCTTTTTTGCCAAGTCAAAAATAGTATTATTCAGCGTTAGGCTTGTATCAGGGTGAGCAATTATGCCCCCTTTTTTGGTCAGCAGAAACGCATATCCTGTTTCGTATATCTTAATCGAAGTAAATAGTTTTTTTATCCAGCGAAGGGACAGATCGTGAGTAACAACCCCCCAGAATTTTTTCTGACCGTTATCATAGCGGTAGAAAGGATAAGAATATGTAGTCATCAGTATATTTCCCCCGCCTTCATCGAAATATGGTTCACTCCATACAGGTCTGTTCAGTTCTTTAGGTTTTTGGTACCAATCCCATTTTAGATAATCATAGGAAGCATCATTGAGGCTGCCTTCCCTGATATTTCCCATATCTTTGTAATAATATGAGGAGAAATATTTTTGAGTTGAATCTGCGGAATAGGGCTCAAAGGCGATAGCTGCCCCGAATACTTCCCTGTTCCTTTCCACGATTTTTCTGTTATAGTCTTTTATATACTTAAGGCTGTATTTGCCGCTCTCTGCAAAAAGTGCCATGTTCTCGGTACTTGTTTTAATTTTGACGAGTATTGTCTCCACTTTTCCTGCAACTGAATTTGCCATATTCCAGGCATTATTCTCTACATTATCCATTACAATTCTGCTGGAAACCAGATAGTTTACATAGACCAGAACAGCAAGAATGAGAACTGCTCCCGTAAGGATAAGTGCAGTAAGCCTAAAAGCAATACTTTTATTCTTAAACATAATTATCTTTCATTTTTAAAATATGTTACAAATTCCCTGTTGTTTAATACCATAACAAAAATAATATAAAGCGCCGGTTTTATCAAAAAAGTGTATTGAAAGCCGAAAAGATAGAAGTCAAGCGCCATCAATACAGGTGCTGCTGCATAAAAAACGATTCTGGCAAGATTTCTTCCGGTGAAGATACCGTAAGATATTATAATGAAAATGACACCCAGCCCGAGATTTATATAATGAAAAATATCATTTTGAGGGATACCGGGCAGGTCGGGAAGAGCCTGCTTTCTTTCCATAAATGTAAGTGTAAGGCTTTTGACAGGACTCCACAGTCCGTAAACGAGAATCAGCAAGGCTGTTAATTCAAGAGACTTAGGCTTAGGTGCCGCAGTGTGTTCATTATCCGAGTTCAAAACTTGTTACTCCATATATTTTTTGTACATTTATACCGGGATCTCCTTTTGAGTACATACGAACAGTGGCAAAACTCTCTTTCATCCCGTATTTTTTAGCCAAATCAACTGCATTTTTATTGATTTCAGGAGTATCGAAAAAGACCGGTTCCGGGGCTGTATCCTCACACAGCTTCAGAAAAAGCATTTCGGCTGTTTCGGAATCATCTGCAAAAAGCGGTCCTATTTTATATCCTTTTCTGCATTTTCTTACGGCTCCCCATCCTAAAACTGCTCCGTCGTCAAGCCTTGTATATGCCTTCAAATTGGGCATAGCAAGCCAGCATTTCAGAAATTCGCTGCGGTCGGAGGGAAAACACTCTCTGTCGATATTTAGTATATCCCAGAAAGATGCTTTTTCTATTTCAACTATATCATTACTGTCAGAACAATCAACATCAATTATTCCTTCATTTCGTATGTTTTTGTAAAAAAACTTAAATCCGATACGCTCATAATTGCTTACCCGGTCTAAAACACCGTCAAGCCCTATATTACACTCCTTAAGATAATTCAATGCGTGAACGGCAAGAGCATATCCCGCTGCTCCGCCCCGGCGGGAAGGCTCTACAATGTAAAAACCGATGAAACCAAAATTGTTCTTGTATTTCACTGCCGAGATTACTCCACAGATTTTCCCGTTCTCTTCAGCCAGAAAAAATCCGTGCGGATCTGTTTTGAAAAAGCAGATGCCGTCATTCAGCCCGGGGTTCCATCCTTCCATTGCAGCCCACTCTATTGCAGTTTCTATTTCGGAAAGATTCATATTTCTTATTATCATTATACTGCGCTATTTTATTCAAACATCTTCAAGCAACAAAATGCCAATTTAAAAAATTTTCAGTATTTATTATCACTTAATTTTATTTAATTGATTTTTTGGACATTTCCGAATTTATTTATCTTTTTTACAAGAAATTTTGATATTTTTACAAAAACGATTTTCAAACAATATGAAGGAAATGCAATATGAAAAAAATGCTCGCGCTTATGTTAAGCGCTCTAATCATCTTTTTTGCAGCGGGCTGTGATGAAAACAGTACTGACCCTAACACTCTCGGCGGTGATACCGATATTGCCCTGACTGAACCCGGCAGTGAGTTCGGCGTTTATCTTTCAATGGAAGATGATGAAACTGGCGCCTTGAGCAGAATTGAAGACAGCTGCTTCATTTCCGAGAACAAGAACGGTATCGTTACCATGAAGTGCAGATTTACCACCGATGAGGAAACACTAAAAAAGATTGACACAATGCTCGGCACTCATACCGTGCCTGAAGATATAAAACATCAGGTTGTGGACGAACTGCTTGCCCGTTTCGGCGCCGCGCTGGACACTTCAGACAAGCAAAATATCAGACTGGATGTAACACTCAAAGGAAAAGTTACTTCAGAAGGCATTCAGGATTTCATGTACAGCGGCGGTGATGAAAGTAAACCCTTTACAGTTGTGAAATATAACGCAAAAGTAGGCGATAAATATGAATTTACTGACTCAGAAGGGACAAAAATCATCAGAGAAGTAGTTTACAAATCTACCGATGACGAATTTGAACTGGGATTCATTATCATAAAAGTAATAAAAGTAGAAGAAAAACAGAATGATCCGCTTATCGATAAAATTACATACATTGCTAATCACAAATTTGGACTTGTAGGAGTTCAATTGGACATGAAAAACGGCAAAACCATACTCGCGAAAGTATTCCCCTGGCACGTTCTCCCTTAATTTAACAATAATAAATGAATTAACCGAGTTTATTGCTCTTCTTTTTGTAATATAAAAGCTGAAAAGAAGAGCAATTTTTTTTCCACATTATTTCTTAAAGATAACCCTGTCAGGATCTTGCACACATGCAAATACCGCTAAACCAAAAATCGTCATTAAAAATTCTGTTAGAATTTCCATCTTAACTGCTTACCTTTTCTTCTTTATTATCAATGTTCTTTTCAATTTCTTTATTATCTTTCCTAATAAATAAACCCATAATTAAAACTACTGCCCAAATCACATCAAGAATATTCCAAATAGTTCTGCCCAAATGAACTTTAATAAATGGATTTATCAGAAGTGAAGATGCACCCCAAAACACCATCCATGCCTTATTCTCCCTTTCTGTATATGCCAGTACGCCAAAAACTACCATACCTGCAAATCTCACAAATTCATAATAGCCATATGGCATATCAAGCAGACAGATTAGCAATAGCGTTGCAAATGCTATTTGGGAAAACTTGGTATTCCAAACCATATATTTTCTATACTTGTTGTACCTCCATTTGTATTTCCTCTACAATTTTGAAGACCATTTAATGCTTTCTCTGGGCAACCTCTCTGGACTGTTCCATATCTTATTTCAAATCCAAGCATATTAAGTCCATTTAACAAAGATTTTTGAGTTTCCGACGTTGCTGTTGTGGGGGTTTTGGTTAGCTCCTTTGGTATTAGTGGATAAATAATACCTCCGAAAGTTCCAATATAGAATTTTTTTATACTATCCTTAGGGCTTAATGGATCTGCAGGCGTAAAATCTTGGGCTTCTAGATTAGAACATATATAAAAGGTTGAAAATATTGTCATAACGAAAAACATTTTTCTCATCTCAATTCTCCTTTTCAATTTTATTAGTTATTTAATTTATAACATACATCTTCAAATAAACTACTCTCAGCGTCATATATATGCATTATTTCTAAATACAAAAATAAAATAAATTTTTTTCACTTTGCTTTTTCAAATTAAGAAATGTTGTCTAATCAGACAAGTGATTCCCCGTAAATCAATAGTTAACTACAAATTTTATTTTGTTTATGTTTTCTTTTCAATTCCAATAATCTTTAAACTTACAAAATCTTTTCCAAAAAACAAATACGTAGAACCACGTATATCGCTTGTGGTCGTTTGCACTACCTATACAAAAAGCCGCGTTAACCTGCCGTCACTTGCGAACTATTCCACCTCAATTTCCCGAAAATGAATCTATGTCTATGCGGACGCGGACGGATGCCGTGCCAAACTTCCTGCCGTACTCGGCGCGGGCTTCTTTCAGGCGCTCCCGCATTTTCTTTCCGGTTGGGTCGAGCGCTTTCGGATTCTTTATTATTAATAACCTTCTGTACTCATTGCGAATCTTTTCCACCTGAGGAGCAACGGGACGAAAAACTTCCATGAAGCGGTGCTCTTTCGGCAGGAGCCGGTAAAACTCTTCAGCGTTTTTAATTACCTTCCCTTGGTCTTTACCGGTAAACTCAAGCATTACGAAGCGTGCAAAAGGAGGATAGTGCGCCGCTTTCCGAACGCTTATCTCGCTTTCGTAAAACCCGTCGTAATTTCCCGCCAGGGCAGCTCTTATCGCGGGATTTTCGGGATGTGCGGTCTGGATAAGCACTTCTCCCGGCTTTTTTCCGGTTCTGCCTGCTCTGCCCGCCACCTGCGTCAGAAGCTGAAAAGTCCTTTCGCTTGCGCGGAAATCCTGAAAAAAAAGCTGGCGGTCGGCATTCACCACAGCGACGAGGGTAACCCTTTCGAAATCAAGCCCCTTAGCTACCATCTGAGTGCCGACGAGTATATCAGTTTTTCCCGAAGCAAAGTCATGCAGGATTTTTCTATGGGCGCCCTTGCGGCTGGTTGTGTCCAAATCCATGCGGACAATTTCGGCATCTACATTTGTTTCATTGAGAGCATAAGCTATTTCATCCTCAATGCGCTGAGTGCCGAAGCCGACAATTTTCATTTCGGGAGCGCCGCAGCGGGGACACTCCACCATCGAAGAAATAGTATGCCCGCAGTAATGGCAGCGGAGCGCTTTCCTTGCTTTGTGATAAGTCAATGCAACCGAGCAGTTTACGCACATGGGAATAAAACCGCAGTCGGGACACTCAAGCAGAGCTGAAAAGCCCCGTCTGTTTTGAAAAACTATAGCCCCCTCCTGCTTTTTCACGCGGTCTGCCATTTGCGAGACAAGCTCTTTGGAAAGGGAGCCTGCCATCTGCCCCTGCCTCCGCATATCAAGGGTGTCTATTAGTTTTATTTCGGGGAGCTTAGCGCCGTCTGCCCTTTCGGTGATTTTCAGAAGTTCATATCTGCCAGTTTTAGCGTTGTACATACTCTCAAGTGAAGGAGTTGCAGAGCCCAAAACGACCAGAGCGCCCTCGATTTTTGCACGGACAAGGGCGCAGTCACGGGCGTTATAGCGGGGGCTTGGCGATTCCTGCTTGTAAGAAGGCTCGTGCTCTTCATCTACGATGATAAGCCCCAGATTTTCCAGCGGGGCATACAGCGCCGAACGGGGACCTATGACTATTTTCGCTTCTCCCCTTTGAACGGAGCGCCAGGCATCGTAGCGCTCTCCCTGTGTCATACGGCTGTGCAAAACGGCGCAGCCTTCGGGAAAAACCGTTCGGAAGCGGTCAACAAGCTGAGGCGTAAGCGATATTTCCGGCACAAGAAGCATGGCAGTTTCTCCTTTTTTCAGGGCGTGGTTTATTATGTGCATGTAAACCAAGGTCTTGCCGCTGCCTGTAACTCCGTAAAGCAAAAAAGCCTTATCGGCTTCCAAATCCATTGATCTTTTGATTGTATCAACCGCATGGGTCTGCTCAATGGTAAGGGGCAGCCGCAGTTCATTTCTTGTTACAAACTTCTGGCTGTCATCTTCTTGCCTGAAAATCTCCGCTTCATAAGTTTGCACAAGTTTTTTTTCTTCAAGGACTTTTATAACAGAAGAAGAACAGTTTGCTTCTTTGCAAAGCTCAGTTACTAAATATGGGTCAGAAGATTTCCGGGAAAATATTTTAAGAAGAACGGCAGACTGCTTGGGCGCTTTTTTATCAAGATTTCCGCAAACTTCCTTTATGGCGCCTTCGTTTTTATAAAAGAACTTCCCAAGGCGGACGGCTTTCTGAGTCTTGTGGCGGCTGTCCTTCTCAATAATTCTTTCGCATCGGATATATCCTGCATTTTCAAGTGCTTCGAGCTGTGCTTCGACGAACTGCGACTTAAGCAAACCTTCCAGATAGCCAATTGAAACATAATCCTTGTGCTTCTCAAGAGCTTTTAAAAGCGAGGCTCGTCTCGGAGCCCGCTTTTCCATTTTTGTAAATTCTTCATCTTTCAGAGGTTTTAAGAGCTTTATTTTCATAACGCTTTTCGGGGACATACCCTGCGGAAGAGCCGCTTTCAATGCTTCCCCGTGAGAGCAGAGATAATATTCAGCTATCCATCGGGTCATCTCAATCATCTCTTCTGAAAAAACAGGCTCGATGTCCAGCAGTTCTTTTATGTGTTTCAAGCCGGCGGTGTCATCAGATTCTCTTACATTGACGATTACCCCAGTCAGAGTTCTTTTTCCTAAGGGTACAAGTACGCGTCTGCCTTTATAATCCGAGTTTCCTTCATCCAAGGGAAGATATGAAAAGTAATTGTCAACGGGAAGCGGCAGAGCTGTGTCAAGTATTTTGGGCATTTATCTATGTGTTTATTTTTTTTCTTCCTGCGTGAAGTCATTGCGAGGAGCGGAGCGACGAAGCAATCTCCGAACTTACACAGATTTCTTAGAGATTGCTTCGCTTTGCTCGCAAAGACGAAATTTTGTCTTAAAAAAATCAAGCCTTTGTGTGTTTTTTTGCATCTCATTCCCAAAATCCGATTTGGGAATGTTCTTTTCTATCAAAACTCTGTTTTGCATTAACTCTTAAATAATCATCCCCTTGTGTGATTTTCCATATTCATTGATTTATCATTAACTTATAACAGCTTTTTGGCTTTCTTTCTTTTCGGATCGATAATCTCCTGAAAATACGGCTTAAGATCAAGTTCTTCCTGACCGACAATATGCGGGTCAATTACTCTATCGATCTTTATACCGTATTTGTTAAAATTGATTTTAATCAAAGCCTTGTTCCATCCTTCCAGCCATATTCTCAGTTCTTTTTTGGTATTGGAGTTTTTATTGCATATAAAAAGCAGGTCGATGTCCGAATTGGCGCCTGCCGTGTTGTTATAAACCGTACCGAAAAGATAAATGCTCTGTACGCCGAATCTGTCCGGATCAATGCTTGCTGCGAGATGCTCGGCAATTCCTTTCCGCCAGCTCAAGGCTTCGTGCACTCCGTGAATGGGGGATGCTGCAGCTTGCTCTGATTTATATGCCGGACGCGATTTTCTGTCGCTGATAAAACCCATAGCTTCATCTTCATCGGCATTCATAAGAATGCGCAAAGTTTGTCCGTTAGTAACTTCTGAAACATTAATAACTTTAATGGTATCAGAAAGATGTTCGTATTCAGGCAGAAATTGAGCCAGCACATTCTCGTTGTTTTCAAAAAATCTTTCATTGAAACGCACCTTCTCATCGTCTGGATATAAAGGAAGATAACGTATGCCTGCCTCTACGAGGTCTTGAAAGAAATGAGTACCAAAAGACAAATCAGGAGTGTAATTTCCCTTTTTTCTGGCAATTTCAATGAGTACTGCCGTGTTGTTAATATCGGAATACGAAACGCGGACACCGAGGCGTATATCGTCGCGGCTGCCCCATCTGCCGGGACCCATTAAAATAAAACGTTTCTTGGGCAGTAGTTTGTTCAGCTTACCAACGGCATTTCCAATTTGTTTTAATTCATAAAGTTCTTCTGTTTCGGAATATTTAGCCGGATCTATATATATAATGAAATTTATATCGGGTATTATACCGTTTGAAACATATCTGTCTGCCGTAAAAATGATCTTTTCGGGGTTTATATCTTTCGGGATAATAGCCGGGGCTGTTTCCTGAGAAGAACTTTGAGGGCGGCACTGAAGCAGATAAAGATTAATACCGTCGTATGCAAACTCAATATCAACGGGAGAACGAAGATTTGAACGTAAAAGCTGCAAAATAGAGTGAATTTTTTTTGTTACTAATCCCTTATTCAAAAGGTTCTCAAAAGTAACGCTTATTTCATGCTTGTTTATGTCAATACCCAATCCGACGGGAGCCTTGAGATGATTATGCTCCACAATGGAAAAAATATCATTCATGGCAGGGAAAGCATTGCCAACTTCCTTAAGGAGTATTCTAATGGAGACAGTTTCAAAAGTGTTAGTCTCAAGATTAATTACGTCCATATTTTTTGGCGAGTAACCTATTCTTTCCTGCACCGAGAGATTAACACGCAGCTCAGGTTTGCCGGGCGCTATTAAAATGGGATAATCGCTGCCTATTCTATCAACAGCTCTTGTGCCTAAGCCGGGCACCATCCGGATCAGTCCGTCGTTGCGCTTAATACGTGAAGACCATCTAAACTCGTTATTGCTGAATGCCACTCCCGCCATTGCCGGAAAAAAATACTTTCCGATTTTTGTTCCGACTACTTCTTGAATAAGTATGCCCATCTCCTCGTCGAAATCGAGCAGCCCCCGTTCGCTTCGA
This sequence comes from uncultured Hyphomicrobiales bacterium, assembly GCA_964577665.1. Taxonomy (GTDB): domain Bacteria; phylum Bacteroidota; class Ignavibacteria; order Kapaibacteriales; family UBA2268; genus CAYVTD01. Next base: position 3,443 of record CAZOBD010000080.1, on the reverse strand, counting down.
TACCCTATGGGGTCGGGACCGAATGTAGATGCATACACTTCTGCAATGGCGTCCATAAGGGCATCCATTCTTTCTTGTTTAGTCCCTTGATTGGCGAGGAAAAGGCTTTTATATTTTCCGGCAAATGCAGAACCTATGCGGTCTTCAAGAAGGCTTGAGCTGCGAACTATTATGGGATTTTCGCCGAAATCGTCCAGAGCTCTGGAAAGTCCGTTTCTTATCTCCGGTGAAAAATTTGAGTTTTTAAACGCCTGTATTATATGGGGATATTCCTGACGTATTTCTTCTACAGGTTTATATTTCTGTTCTATTACTTCTTCTAGATTGTTGTAATATACGAAATTTAGAATCCCATCTGAGGTAATATACCAAGTTTTTGGGGTCTTGATATCGTTTAATATGTCTTCGGATTCCGGACTGTGCTGAATGATTTTTTTCGCAAGAAACAAGCCCGCTCCCTTACCTCCCAGCTTGCCGCTGCTGTCGGCAGGAAAAATCATATTCTGAAGCAGTTCATAAAAATCGCTTACATCACAATAATTTTTTGCAATGTTTATAAAATCGAGCTGGTCTGTCAGAAACCGCCTTACCAGAGAAACGCGGATACCTTTGCCGACGGGAGAGCCGCTGCGGTCTTCATCGGGATTTATGTGGTAATAGCGGCGGATGGCATCTGCTATTTCGCTCAGCGGTGTATGCGGATTTGCCAGCGCTTTTATCAGATAATGCGATTTTTCTTCGTATATCCATTTTTGAATATCCTGCAGTATCTGTTCGTCCGTAAAATACTTCGATGCTACGTTGTAAATTTCATCGCCGAGATTAAACGAATTTTCAAGAACTTTTTTCTTTGAAGGACGGTTTATTTCCGTTAAAGTAGCTTCGTCTTCAGGAAGGGCCCCCAGCTTGCGGAAAAGGTCCTGAGATTCTTTTATACCCTTACAAAACATGTGATTTATCATCTTGCGGGATATAATCGAAAACAAAGGTCTGTCTGTTTTTTTCAAAAGGTCTAAAACAACAGACCATTCCGGCTTAGCGAAAGAAGTGCCGTTTGCTTCTTTTGTACGTATTTGCTCGTAAACTTTTTTCATCTGCACATGCAGTGCATAATGAGCAATCCGGTCTGCTATTGTATTTATGAGCTTGCGCTCTTCCTTCAAAAAAGGTCCTTCGTCGGCTGTTGGCATTTCCTCGGTATAATAAACACTTATCATACCCATCGGCATATCCTGAACTACAATTTCGGCTTTCTGTACCCACTGTGTTTCATAAAAATTGCCGGAAGTGAAAACCTCGTCGTTAAATTCAATTCTGGCATTGCAGTAGTCCGGATACTGCCAGCCCGGAGGTATTGCTTCGGCTATTCCGTTGAATGTTTCTTCATGGCTGAGAGACTGATTATTCAGCAGTTCTTCAATGCGGTAAAGGCAGTTCAGCTCCTTTGCTCTTTCCTGAAGCGCCCAAACCACCATGTCCATCTGTGATTTCGGTTCGTGCATAGCATTATTCTTAAAAAAAACATCTAATTGCTAAAAATACAAAATATTTAATTTATTTCACAAGATTTATTTTTATTCTGTAACAATTTTTTTTATTTTTTTTGTTTGAATTAAAATAATAATAATAAAATTATTATTTTTACGGTTTTATTATCTGATGAAACGTTAACGATTATGGAAAAAATACCCAAGGGGATGATTGTTTTTGAAATAATTGAAAAAGAAGTCAGGGGTGTCATTCTGTCCCTGTGCCGAAAGCTTGTTTCAGTATTGTTTCAGAATCTCACGAATGAGGATCCCCTAACTTGAGATGCTGAAACAAGTTCAGCATGACAACCAAACGATTTTCAAAGGTAAAATACAAAAAATATACAGATGAAAAAGAAATCTATTTACTACATACTATTTATTGTATCAGGAGCTTTTTTGCTTTATTTCAGCGGCTGCCGCGATAACAGAAGCGGAGAAAAACCTATTGCCGAAGACACCTTAACTCAGGCACAGATCGATTCCGCCAAGCTGGAAAAAGAGTTTTCCGGATGCGACACTTTTCCCGTTGTTAATTATAAAAAAATTACCATTGACAATTACAAACAGCTAAGAGAAATACACCAGGAATTCGGAAATAAAAATGGCAATAAATGGAAACACAAGGCTTTTATTACTTTAAACCGTCAGGAGTTACGATTTGTATATATCAATGAAACCGTTATCGTGCCGGATACCGTTATTAATGACATGCGTGCATATTCCGTTTTTCCGCAATGCTGGAAAGGAGCGGCTAATATACCCAAAATAATTGTGGTCTCCAATGAATATCAATGCTATGCCTGCTATGAGTTCGGTCATCTTCTGCGATTTGCCGCCGCTAACACCGGCAAAGAAAGAACCCCTACTTTTCCCGGCAGGTACTCACTTGTTTGGAAAGCCCTAGAAAGGCGTTCATCGCTGGACAGCAACTGGATAATGCCTTATACCTGGAATTTCCATGAATATGCAGGCAACGCTTTTCACAAATTTACAATGCCCGGCAGACCGGTTTCACACTCTTGCGTTCGCCAGTTCATGGATGATGCCAAATGGCTTTTTGAATGGGGAGAAGGAGCCGAGCGCGATACAAACGGCAAATGGGTGCCGCACTCAGGCACTCCCGTTCTGATTTTGGGAATGTTTGACTATACCCGCAAAAAGGGAGGTCCTTGGCTCGATCTGAAAACGAACAAAGACGAAATTTTGGAGCTGCCCGCCGACCCGATGAAAGTGGAAGAAGCGCTTATTCCATGGTGCCAGATACCCGACGGCAGCAAAAGCAGCATCCCTGACAAAGAAAGGTACAGATATGCCGAAGATACTCTTCGCGCCCGAGGCGTTATCCGCGAAGGGGTAAGGCTTATTCACACAATTAATTTCAACAAACTGCGCCGCGAAAAAGCCGCCCGCGAGGCAAAAAAGAAAGCCGAAGAAGAAAGAAATAGAAAAGAAATGCTCGAAAAACTCCAGACACTCGAAAATCAGTTGGAGATTAATGAAATTAAGCCTTCAAGCATACAAAAAAACAGAGAAAACAAAATCATAGAGCATGAAAAACCTGCCGGAAATACTGAGCAGGAACCGAGATAAAACAAATTTAATAATAGTATTCATTAAAAATATATGTTACTTTGAAAAGTCTGACTCTTTGAAACTTCTGATGATTAATTATGTTTGTCATTCTGTCCCTGTGCTGAGTTTGATTCAGTATTGTTTCGGAATCTCACGAATGAAGATCACCTAATTCGAGATTCCGCAACAAGTGCGGAATGACAAGTTTCAATTTTCTTGAAGCAACAAATAAACAGATGAAACATACATGATAAGGGAAATCACATAAGGGAATGATTATTTTTAAGTTAATGCAAAACAGAGTTTTGAAAGAAAAGTACATTCCCAAATCGGAGTTTG
>CAZOBD010000079.1:3339-17422 GCA_964577665.1 uncultured Hyphomicrobiales bacterium | reverse complement strand
TCATATTTATTACACTTTTTCTCTTTAAAAAGCAACACTAAATAATCATTCCCTTGGGTGTTTTCCGTCTCATGTTAGTTTCATCTGTTTATTTTTTTACATTGATCTTAGAAAATCGTTTCTTTGTCATGCTGAACTCGTTTCAGCATCTCAAGTTACACTGATCTTCATTGCGTGAGATTCTGAAACAAGTTCAGAATGACAACACTGTCTTATTTTTCAACTATTTCTAAAATAATCATGCACTTTTGTGTTTTGCTTTATCATGGATGTTTCTTCACAATAAATTCATTTTGTTTTGGTATAAACATTCAATAAATTTACAACTTGTGAATATGACATGTTTGAAAAACCGACAGGAATATGGGAAAGAACAAAAGGAAAGAAACAGCGGAAGAAAAACATGAAAGACAGGCAAAACCTATGGGTATTACTTCCGACGCCACAATAAATAAAATTAAGCTTTCACCGCGGCAGCAGGATCTTCTAAATCTTATAGATGAAAGAGATATTACAATAGTAACAGGTCCGGCGGGCACCAGCAAAACTTTTATCGATTGTTATTACGCAGTGAAAGCCATGAAAGATAAAAAGTTCAATAAAATACTGCTTACAAAGCCCGTGCAGGAGGCAGGAGAAAAACTGGGCTATCTGCCCGGGGACATTCAAAGTAAAATTGACCCCCACTACGAAAGCTTCCGAATTACTTTTTCCAAACTGCTTAAAAAGACAATCCTCGAAAAGCTGGTGAAAGAAAACATGATTGAGTTTCGTCCTCTGGCTTATATGCGGGGCGCCACTTTCGACAATACTTTGATGATACTCGACGAAGCCCAGAATGCAGACGTCCGCCAGCTAATGCTGTTTACGACAAGAATGGGTAAAAACAGCAAAATTTTAATAACGGGAGATATACATCAGTATGATATTAACAAGCATCATGTAGCGCTGCCTTTTTTTGTGGATATGGTGAAAGACGTCGAAGGAATTGGCATCTTTGAGTTTCTGCAGGAAGACATCGTGCGCAATAAGATTCTGATTCAGATAACCGAACGATATGAAAAACTAAAAGCGGAAGACAAACTGCCGGGAAACAAGAAAAATTGAAATCATGGATGTCATTCTGTCCCTGTGCCGAAATCTTGCTTCATTATTGTTTCAGGATCTCGTGTAATGAAGATCATTGTAACCTGAGATGCTGAAACAACCTTTCGGCATAACAGAGATGCGGAATTTAAATGTTAAATTAAAAAAAAACAAACTGATAAAAAAAATGCCCAACATCTGGCAGATGTTGGACATCTGAAGAGGAAAGTAAAAATATAAACAGATGAAACATCCATGAAAAGGGAAAACACCTAAGGGAATGATTATTTGAGGGTTAATGCAAAACAGAGTTTTGAAAGAAAAGCACATTCCCAAATCGGAGTTTGGGAATGAGATACATAAATAATGTCATTCCGGCTGGAGCGAAGCGGAATGCCGGAATCTCAAGCATTAAGATCCCCCTAACCCCCTTATAAATAAGGGGGAATAAAAAGCCTTACTCCTTCCCTTACCTGTAAGGGAGGGCCGGGGAGGGATCAAAATAAACAGATGAAAAAAACAGATAAAATGAAGATAATCTTCCATCAAGACTATTATAAGTCGGATTATGCAGATAATCCTTCTTCACTGCCGGAACGCATGAAAGCTGTCGTTTCAGGGCTGAAGACTTATCAGGAATTTGACTTTACAGAGCCTGAAGCTGCTTCTTATGAGGATATTCTTCTTTCACATACACAGGATTACATAAAAACTTTAGAACAGAATGAAGCATTATACCGAGCAGCATGTCTTGCGGCGGGAGGAACTATTAAGGCAGCCGAGACGGCTTACCTCGGCACTCCATCCTTCGCAGCCGTAAAGCCCCCGGGACATCATGCTTACAGAAGCAGCGGATGGGGCTACTGCTATTTCTGCAATATGAGTATAGCTCTTAAGTATCTGAGACAGAAATACGGCATAAAGAGCGCTTTTGTTCTCGACTTTGATGCGCATACCGGAGACGGCACAAAGGACACTCTATCGGACTGGGGCGAAGTAAAAATATTAAATCCTTTTGCCGATGACAGAGTGAAATACATTAAACTGATAGAGGAATATATTAAAAATTTACCTCCGGTTGATATCATCGGAGTCTGTGCAGGATTTGATTCTTATGAAAAAGATGTAGGCAGAAAACTGAAAACGTTCGACTTTTACACTATGGGAGTAATGATGAAGCAGCTTGCGAAAAAGATGGGGCATAACAGGCGCTTTGCCACTCTCGAAGGGGGATATTTTCTGCCTGATTTGGGCAAAAACGTCTTAGCTTTCTGCCAGGGATTCGGATGATGATTATTCTTTCCATATAAAGTCGAATAAAATTGCAGACAGCGCAATCAAAGCTCCGCTGTAAGCAAGCATAACCTGCAGGTCTCCCCTTATTTCAGATAAATTTTTTCCTTCAAAGGACATTGTCATTGCTTCGATGCCGCTTATTATCAATGGAAGAAGTATCGGAAAAGAGAGTACGGGAAACAATGCTCCTTTGGCGGATGCTTTTGCTATCATAGCTGATATTATGGTGGAAGCCGATGCAAGACCCAGCGAACCGAGCCCGGCTGTAAGCACGAAAGCACCGGCGTTTTTCAATTCTGCCGAAGGAGCAAACAGAAAAAAAAGCAGGCATGAAGACGAAGTTAGGACTAATGAAAGAACAATATTAAAAAACAGCTTGCCGAAATAAACTTCGGAAGGAGAGCAGCATAGTTTTAAAAGCAGAGATGTCCCGCGTTCTTCTTCGCTGATAAAACTTTTTGAAAGACCGGTCATAGCTCCGAAAAACATTATGATCCAGAGAAGTCCGGATGAAAGCTCCGCACCTGCATCAATACCCGCCAAGCTGAAAGCAGCCATCGTTATTGCAGTAAGGACAAAAAGCAAAAGGGAAGAAATTGAATAACGGGTTTTAAATTCGCTTTGAATGTCTTTTAAAAAAACTGCCGATAATCCTTTTAATATTTTCGGCATGTGGTGCCTCCCCGGATTATAGTCTGTATCTTACCCCGAAAAGAAAGGACAGCTCTTCGACGCCCCAGTCCCCGTCGTTTATGACATTGCCGAGATAATTGGAGTACATTGATTCGATATGTGCCGATAACTTGAAATTAATCTTGTATGTGAATCCGAGCCCTCCGAAAAAGCCGAAACGAAACCCGGTCAGAGAGCCAAGAGACTCGGGAGAATCTTCTATTTTTATGGAGCGTTTTCCGTTTTCAACGTAAGCATAATGCTCAGGCATTGCAATTCTTCGGTATAGTTCTATGCCGTCGCCAACATTAAAACTGAATGAAAATCCCGCTATGCCGTATAAATAGTGAACGGGGTAAAACTCCCCTGCAATGGAAAAATTGAGATACTGCGCGTTAATATCCATATCAGTTACTTCCTGAAACGGTGATGTGATATGGTCGGAATTGACATAATTCGAGAGTATGGTATCCGGCGATGTAAGTCTGCTGGAATAATTTTCAAAAGAAAGACGTGCAGACAAGCCGAGACGGGGAGTAAATCTTCTGCTGACCAAAACACCGCCGTATCCCCCGAAACCGTTTACTTCATTGAAAAAACCATGCGAAGTTACATTTCCGGAGTTTGAAAAATAGGGAGAGTGAAAAGAGCTGGTTAATTTGATAAACGCACCTACATGATAGCCCGGTTTTTGTTCGCATTCTTCCACCCTTCCTTCGTAAAAGAAGAAAACATTTCTTACTAGTTCATTGTCGAAAACGTAGCAAACTGTCCAAGTGGCAATATTACCGGCAACATCTACAGCTTCGATTAGAGCTCTGGCGGGCTGATCCTCCGAATCGGCAGTCAGTATTATCTCGGTCTGCGGTATTCCCTCGTCGATATTATCAGGGATTTGAGCGGTCAGCCCATCCGCTTTTAAAACTGTTATTCTTTTAAGCCCGGTATCATCTACCCTGTCATCCCTGAAAATTATATTAAGTTTTCTGCCCCGCTGAGTTTCTTCAGCCATAGGCGGAAGGGTATCGGGCACGGGTACGTACTGCTCGAATGACTGCCCTCCCATAGTTCCATAAGCGTCGTAAGCATCCTTTTTTTCACCGAAACCATAAGAATACATGCCGAAAGGTTCGCTGCATTCGAGAGTATGAGTTCCATAAGGAATGTAAATTCTGGCTATGGAATAGCGGCTTATACCGAGCTGCATGAACATACCGGAATCAACGGGATAGTTGTTAAGCCGCAGGGAACTTATTGCACGTGTCGGCACGATGACATTTACAAGATGTCTCCAGAATCCGTTAATAGGTGTTGCAAAAAGATATTTTTTTAGAAACTGCTGGGTGGGGCTTACCATAATCATCATGGGATCGCCTATTGAGTCGCCGTTTTGAAATCCCTGTGAATACTGAGCTACGAGCACGGGCTTGTCTGAGGTTATCTGCACATCCCTGTTGGACTGATTTTCATAAAACTCACCCGATTGAAGAACTTTTACTAGTTTGTTGTCTTCAAATACTTTAGTGTTAGAGTCATTTGCCAGTACCCTGTAAGTGTAGTTTGTCCTTGTCAGAAATTTTCCGATGAAGAAATGTCTTCCCCAAGTATCAAGGGGGGGCATTTGCTCGACCAGATGGTTGCACGCTATTACTTTGGGCGGTACCGATGCGCATGTATGACCGGAAAAAACAGAAACAGGCTTGTCTGCTTTAATAAGCGTTCCGGTAAGATCGCAGGCGCCGAATTTCTGATTTTGAGCCCATACCTGATAGGTCTGTCCCTTTTTCAGCAGCACTTCATATTCGATACCTGCCGGATGAACCGTTGTGTTAGCGGTAGGAGTGATTTTCACTCTTGTGCTGTCTTCTACGGCAATAAGTGCAAATTCTGATACCATGCCTTCGTAAATGGTGTAACACATGACGCGGTAATCTTTTCCGAGAGTGTGTACGGGCATTCCCAGATAGGTGTCCGTTGTCTGGAAACGTCTGTTTAAGCCGTAAACGGTTATTGGATTGTCGGAAGTAACATGAACTGCAAGATTTTCAGGTATCTCATCGGTAACTATCTGCGCCTTCGGATTTATTGGGATATTTTGAACAGTACCCGGCGAAACGGCTGTTTCAGTTGAAAACTTAAGGTCTTCTATTTCAATTTTTACGTTGGCAGAGTCTCTTGCGGTTATGAAAAGCTCGAGCTGAAGGGCATTAGTAGAGGTTCGTATTTCCTCGTCCTTGTAATTCTTCATAAAGCAAAGATAAAACTCGGTGCCGAGTGTGTTCTTTTTTTCTAGAACGGTTCTCCTTTCTTTTTTTTGCGCTTCCTTTTGTGCATTCAGATTTGCTGTACTGAAAATCAGCAGAAGGAATAGCACACCGTATTTTACTTTTATCGTCATAGTTACTTTTGTATAATGAAGTTTACTTTATGAACCTTTCTTTCGGTTTTCATAACCATTATGTAAAAGCCCGAAGCAAGCATCCATTCATCTGTCTGAACCGTAAGATAATAACTTCCTTTGCCAAGCCTGTTTTCAGCCGGATCTATAAACCCGGCTCCGTCTTTGAAAAGAGTGGAGACGCGGGTGATGTAGTTGAAATCCAGAACTTTTCTGCCTCTAATGTCATAAACGAAAAACTCTACCGGCGTTTCTACATCAAGACTAAAAGGAAAAGTACTTTCAGAAAAAAAAGGATTGGGATAGTTCTGACCGAGGGATTCCGGGTAATCGGTAAAAACAGGCGGATCACGTACTTCTACGCCTCCTCCTGAAAAACCGGCATCAACTTTTATATCGTTCAAAGTGAGTTTTGCAGGTGTTACCGCCGCAAATTCTTCTTTTCCGGCAAGTATCTCGAAATCCAGCGCTATCAGGGTGCCGCTTCCCGAACCGCTTAAATTATCTGAAAGGATATTCAACATCCAGCTGCTTTCGCCCGGATCCCAGACATTATCGACCGAATTGGGGAGCATTATTATATAATCTTCGCCGGGCACAGCCCGGAGGAAATTCAGCATGGTTCCGTCATACTTGATGTTGAGAAAAATCTTATCGGGAGGGGTGTCAAACTCCGCATTTATCAATATTCTTGCTGTATCTCCCCTGCTGCCTGAGTATGTTCCGACAGAAATCTCGTCCCTGCCGGTCAGACGGAGGGGAATAGCCGCAATTAATAAAACTATCAGGGGGTATATCAGCTTAAGCATTTATTTTCGCTTTTTCCGATTTTATAATTTTACATTCGGCTAATATACTAACTGTACATCGGTTTTTCAAAAAAATAATGCCGAAGTATTATATAAAGTTATTTTTTCAATCTTTTCTTTCCCAGTAAACAGTTTCCCTCAGCTCTTTTATCCAGTCCTGAAAGACCCTGTTCTGCTTGTGGGTAAGAGCAAGCATTTCAATCTCTTTGTAATCATCTTCCAGATTGGCTTTGTGCTCGGGAATTGCTTTTTTCTTGTAAATGATGTGATAAGCAGGTTTTACAGGGTCAGCATTGTAAGGATGCGGCTCGCTTATTTCACCGTCTTCGAGATTTTCCACTATTGATTTGATATTGCCGGGCACCCTGCTTTTTTCTATCTTGCCGATGAAGCCGCCGAATCCCTGAGTTTCTTTTTCTTCGGAATATTTTTTTGCAAGTTTTTCGAAATCTTTACCCTTGGCAGCGCTGTCTCTTATATCATTTAGAAAATTAATTGCTTCCTGCTTGTCTTCATCGGTTTGACCGAGCTTAAAGAGGATGTGGCGGACTTTAATTTTGTCTTCGGCTTTTTCCATGGTCTGTATAATATGATATCCGAAAGGAGTTTCCACAGGAAGGGAAATCTGTCCTTCCTGAAGGCTGAATGCCATGTCTTCGAACTCTTTTATCAGTCTTCCGCGGGCAACCCATCCGAGTTCGCCTCCGTCGGATGCCGAACCGGGGTCTTTGCTGTATCGCCGGGCAAAATCTGCAAAACTTCCTCCGGCAAGAATACTGTCGCGCACTCTGCGTGCCAGTTTCAAAAGCTGCTCTTTTGCATCATCCGGTGTTTTTATATAACGAACAATATGGTAAAGCATATACTGTTCGGGAATAGGCGGGATAGAGTCCTTATATTCCTCGTAAAATTCTTTAACTTCTCTCGGGGATACACTTATTTCACTAGTCTTTTTATTTTTTATTTTTCCGAAAAGCAGCCTGTTTTTTAGCTGATCGCGAAACTCGTATTTCATGCGGTCCACGGACATTCCGTAAACGTTTTCAAGCCGCTCCCTGCTGCCGTATGCCCGTATGTAATGCTCGAGCATAAACTGCCACTCTGCTTCGATTTCGGCTTCACTGACTTCTATGGAGTCCTCTTTTGCTTTTGTAATTACAAGCTTTTCGTTTATAAGAGAGTTAATTACTTCTTCCCTTAGTTTTTCGTCATTGGGGTCGATGCCCTGATTCTGATAAGCGTATTGCATCATGGTGCTCTTAACCTCAGAAAGCATAATAATTTCTTCGCCGACAACGGCGACGATTTTGTCGAGGGTCTCACCTTCTTTTATCTGTGCGTAAAGCTGGCAGGTAAGAGCAGCCGCCAGAAGCAGCGCTGTTATCAAATGTCTCATAATGTTTTTTTTAATTCATTCATTTTTGTTTTTCAAGAATATCTTCAAGTTTTTCTTCGTAGATTTCAGTTTCAAATTTCTCGTGCAGCTTTGAAATCCATTGATTAAGATAGTGCTGCTGCATTTTATCCTGAAACTCGGATGCGAAATCGGGGATGGCTTCTTCGAAGGTCTTCTGCCGTACCGGTTCGAATTTTTCAATTTTAACGATTGACCACCCCTTTTCAAATTCAATGGGTTTTATTATTTTCGGTTCTTTGATGCCCATTTTGTAAATTTTCCGTGCAAGTGCGTTGTCTTCGGCGCTTACTTGTCCCCATTTTCCGTCCTTTTCGCGGAAGCCTTTTCTCTGAGTGTATTTTGCCGCGAGTGCGTCGAAATCCTTGCCGGACTTAAGTTCTTCGTAAACAAGACGGGCTATTGAGTCATTTAGCACGTATATTTCGCTCATTTCATATATGGGGTCTGTCTTGTACCTGCTTTTTGTAGTATCGTAGTACTTCCGTGCTAAAGTAGTATCGAAAGAAAGCTTGTCCCATACTTCTCCCGCTTCCACTTTAAAAAGCAGAATGCCGTCGCGAAACTCTTTCAAAAGCTCGGTAAAGCCTTCGTATTCCTTTTCCAGTTTATCGGATGTTCTCGAAATGACAACAGGATCCGTCAGTTTATCTATTGCATTTTCGATGCCCGCAGTGGTAAGGGGCGTGCCTCTCAGAAGCGGATGATTTATTTTATCGTTCATCATACCTATAAAGCCGCCCGCTTTTGTCTTCTTATTATCGATTTCAAACAGAGTTTTATCCATTAAGCTTTGAGGAACTTTTGCGGCCCAAGCCGAATCGAGATTTGTTTTTGTAGTATCGAAAGCTGCAATCATATCTCTTAAGACATCTCTGTTGATAGAAAAACCGTATTCAAGGCGGATTGAATCGAGGAAATCCCTTTTGTCGTCCTGAAAATATATTCTTTTGTATATTTTTTTTACGTCATCTCTTTCGTCTTCCGGATTAACTACTTTTGTGCTGTCGCGCCGTACTATATGCACTCCGAATTCAGAGAATATTTTGCCGGAAATGCCGCCGTCTTCCATTTTGTAAAGCGCTTCTTCCATTTCGGGTACAAGGTGCCTTCCCGTATTATCGAACCCGAACACCCTTGAGTAATACATCCCGAATTTTCCTCCGTTCGGTGCGCTTTGAGGGTCACCGGAGTGCTCTCTTGCCAGGTCTTCGAAACTTTCTCCTTTATTAATGAGATTAAGCAGGCTGTCGGCTTTTTTGATAACTGAGGCTGTGTCTTTGTCAGGTCCCCATGGAATAAGTATATGGCTGGCTTTTATGTCTATTCTGGGATTTTTGTCTAAGAGCTTTAATACAAAATAACCGTATTTTGTTTTTATGGGACGCATATATATTTCGCCTTCGTCGAGAGAATATATTGCATCTTCGATGGGACGCTGCACCTTGCCGGAAGTTATATAACTCGGAATTTTCCCGCCCATTTTAGCTGTTTCCTTGTCGTCTGACATATCTTTTGCAACTTCGGCAAAAGATTCGTCCTTTTTCAGTCTTTCTATTGCCTGCCATGCTTTTTGCTGGGCAGGTACGGTGTCGGGAAAAGGCTCGGGAGGAAATGTGAAAAGCATGATTGCAATCTGCATCTCATATTTACGGCGCTTGACCATTTCTTCCACAATGGGTTCAATAAGTTTTTTCTCGAAAAGGTAAGATTCGGCAAGTATTCTTTTGTTTTGCTCTATGTCGGCAATGACAGCAGAATCTTTGTCGAAACCTCTTTGAAGGGCATCCTGCACTTTCAGGCGGTAATTGATATAAAGCTCAAGGAAATCCATAAGGCTGTCACGGTCTGTTTTCCACATTTTAATGTCTTTTCTGTTCATGTTTTTGGTGAAGGCTTTTTTCAACTCACCGTATGTGATTTTTTCTTTGCCAGCTTTGGCAACTACTTCGTTATCAAAATTTTGCTCTGCCAGTGTGCTTCCGGAAAAGATGACTGCTAATGCAAAGACAAATAACAATATCCTCTTCATTAAAAAACTCCAAATAAATATTTAACTTAATTATTTTCCAAATAAATAATTTAACCATTTAGAACAAACTTTATAAATGATAATTTATTGTAAAAATTAATATTTTATCATTGTGCAGTTCTGTTAAGTTTATCAAAAGCTATTTAGCTGAAATGAACTGATCCGCAAGTTTCCATATATCTCCTGCTCCCATTGTAATTACCATATCCCCTTCGTTTATCAGAGAGCTGATACCGCTGAAAAGATTCTGTTTTTCAGGCAGGTAATGCACGCCTCTGTGACCGTACTGCGAAGCAGCATCGGCTATAAGCTTACCCGTAACGCCTTCAATCGGTTTTTCGCGTGCGGGGTACACATCCGTAACAACCAGTATATCCGCATTATCGAAAGACCTTCCGAAATCCTTGTAAAAGCTGAGTGTACGCGAATAAGTATGAGGCTGAAACACACATACTATCCTTCGTTTCCATCCTTCGCGGGCTGCCTTTAGAGCAGCCTGTATTTCCGTAGGATGGTGGGCATAATCGTCTATGAAAATAATGCCGTCCTTTTCTCCTTTTATTTCAAATCTTCTGAAGACACCCGTAAATTCCGAAATTGCGCTGCGAATATCCTCGAATCCGGCTCCGAGCTGCCGGGCTACGGTTACCGCGGCAAGGGCGTTCTTAACATTGTGAAGTCCGGGTATGTTAGTTGACATTTCTCCCAATTCCTTGCCGTACTCGAATACCCTGAAATATGCGGAGCGGTCTTTATAGCGTATATCTTCCGCCCGAATATCGCAATGAGGGGAAACCCCGAAAGTAACCACTTTTTTCATTATATCCGATAATATCTCTTTTACGCCGCTGTCGTCAAGCCCCACGGCTGTAAATCCATAGAAAGGAGCTTTATTTGCAAATTGAATGAAGGTGTTTTTGAGATCATCCAAATCACTGTAAACGTCCATGTGCTCGGCTTCGATATTGTTTATCACGGCTACGGTCGGCAGCAGCTGAAGAAATGAACGGTCGTATTCGTCTGCTTCCACAACTGTCCACTCGCCTTTGCCGAGCCGGGCATTGGAACCTCCCAAACCCCGCAGCCTGCCCCCTACGATAACGGTGGGATCAAAACCGGCTTTTATCATAGTCAGTCCGGTTAAAGAAGTTGTTGTAGTCTTTCCGTGTGTTCCGGCAATTGCAACCGTGTAATTTAGCCGGGAAACCTCCGAGAGCATTTCTGCCCTGCGAAGCACGGGTATGTTCTTTTGTGCTGCAGCTTGTGTTTCGGGATTCTCTCCGGGCTTTACGGCGCTGGAGTAAACAACTACTTCTGCACCCGTGATGTTTTCGGCTTTATGTCCGATAAATACCTTTGCTCCGAGCTTTTCAAGATATTCCGTATTTTCAGAACGGGAAAGATCTGAACCGCTAACCTGAAATCCCTGGCTGATAAGTATTTCGGCTATGGCGCTCATTCCTATGCCGCCAATGCCTGTGAAGTGTATATTCTTTACGGTAGAAAACATAATTTTGCTGTAGTCTTATTTAATTTTTTTTTAACTTGCTTTATATTATTACAACGGTATTGAAAATGATTTATCAAATTACCGCCAAAAGAAACATTAAAGATAGAAAAAATATGATAAAATAAAAAACTGCTTTTTTGTAAATCTAAACTTAACTCGGCTATGTCAAAAAAGAAGAAAACAAAAAAAACTTCATCTGCAACAAAAGTTAAAAAGCCTGAAAAATCCATTAAAAAAACGGTGCTTTTCTCCGGAGGTTTGAACCGGGTGCTTCTAATCGGCTTGTTATCCGCCGCTTTCATTATTTTGCTTATTGTTAATGCCGCAGAGTATCTGCCTTTCATAGAAGACGATGCTTTGATTTCCCTCCGATATGCAAAGAGGCTTTTGGCAGGCGAGGGCTTGACGTGGACTTCCGGCAGACCCGTTGAAGGTTATTCCAATCTCCTATGGATACTGGCAGTATCGTTTCTCAGCATGTTTGGACCCGAACCTTTGGAGTCGGCAAGAATCCTCGGATATATTTTTATGAGCGGAACCTTAGCGGCGCCTGTATTCTATTTTCTTAGAAAAGTTACTATATACAATCTTTCTGCGGCTATTGCGGCGGCAGCTTTTATTGCTTTTTCCGGTCCCTTTGCCGTATGGACTATCGGCGGTCTGGAGCAGCCCCTGCTGGCATTTCTTCTTTCGTGGGGTACCGTATTCCTGCTGAGAAACATTGAAAAAGAGGAATCATCGTTCAAAAAAATGCTTCCTGCCGGGTTATTATTCGGTTTGGCTGCTCTTACACGCCCCGACGGCATTATTTTTCCCGTTGCTTATGCCGCCATATATTTTGTTTGGAAGAAATTTGAACGAAATGCCCTGATGTTTTCTGTTAAGCTAATACTCCTTCCCGTTGTTTTTTATATTTGCCAGTTGATTTTCCGGCTGCTTTATTATGGAGAGTGGGTGCCAAATACCGCTCTTGTAAAAATTACTCTTTCCGCCGCTTATTTGATGCACGGGCTGGAGTATTTGCTCGGAGGCTTTGTAAACCATCTTCCTTTGTTTCTGCTGGGGGCTTTTTCTTTGATAATTCTGTGGCAAACGAAAAGGTATAATGTAAAAACTGCACTGCTTTTGGGCGCCGCGGCTGTCTGGATTATGTATATAATTTTTATCGGGGGAGACATTTTCCCTGCAAAGAGGCATTTTATACCGCTTATACTGCTGACCGTTTTTATTGTGGGGCAGGGTATCTCGTCGCTGAGTGAAATAAAGGGAGATTTTTCCCGCTTTACACTGCTTCTGCTGCTCCCATTCATTGCCGCTTATGCTTA
This sequence comes from uncultured Hyphomicrobiales bacterium, assembly GCA_964577665.1. GTDB lineage: Bacteria > Bacteroidota > Ignavibacteria > Kapaibacteriales > UBA2268 > CAYVTD01. Next base: position 4,880 of record CAZOBD010000079.1, on the reverse strand, counting down.
TATTCAATACAATGACGGCTCGAACCTCAGAGCAAAAGAAGAGCGCTGGGAATATGAAGGAAAGGCTCTCGGACTTGTGCTGAAAAAAGCTTTTTCCGGCGAACAGCCCCTTGCCGCGGTTACTTCCGCCGGCTGCATTCCCTACTGGTCGGAGCTCCCAAGCCTCGACATGCTCGGTCTTAACGATTATTATCTCCCCCGGCATCCTCCGAAAAACATCGGCAGGCATTTTCTCGCCCACGACCTCGGTGATGCCGATTATATTTTGAAAAGAAAGCCGGATATTGTCATTTTTAACATGGCGGGTTACGGAAAAAGCGCCAATCTTTTCGCTGAAATCGACCTTTATAAACGCGATGAGTTCCGCCGGGAATACAAAGCCATGAACATCCTTTGCCAAGAGCCGCACCGGACTGCCGTCAATGTCTTTTTTAGGAAATACAGCCCCAAAATCGGCATCAGGCGCGCCGGCGATACTCTCATTATTCCCGGTTTTACCATTGCAAACAATCCCGAAGCCGCTTTTTCGATGCTTAACAGCCGCGGCGAGCTTGTATGCGTCGTTAACCGCCAAAACCCCGCTTATTTGAAAGAACTTAGGCTCGAACCGGGCAGATGGAAATTCACCGCAGAAACCAACAGAACCGATTTTACCGCCTCCGTAATGGAAGGCGAAACACGCATTGGCAGCGGCAAAAATGTTTTTTATTTCGATTACACCGGCAGCGGCGTTTTTATGATGGGTATATGGGGAGACAGCTCCGAACCCGTTCATATTAAAAGCGTTTACCTTATCAGGCAGTGATTCTTTCCGGAATTTTTGCTAAACTTAATTAAAAATAATTGCAGAATAAGTCTTTGATAATAAAAATGCCGGAATGCATTCCAAATAATTCATAACTTCAAGAAAATCAATCCCCTGCCCTTCCCCGACAGAGAAGGAAGCAAGAAAATCATATTCTTTTGTAAAGTCCTTTTCCCCTTAAGCAGAAATAATTTAGGAAAAGTGCTTCTCTTCTTTTGATTTTTTTTGGTTAAAAGAACAAAACTGACATATTTAACAGCAAAATATTCTCTTCTCAGATTAAATTTTTTTCTAAATCAACATTCATAAATCAAAATTAAATAAAAAAATCCCGGCATATTTAGTTAATTATTATATTTTATAGGCTTAGGGACGTTCAACAGAAGCTCACGGATGGTCATCAGAAGCGTTCAAATGGTCATCAGAAGCGTTCGGATGGTCATCAGAAGCATTCGGATGGTCATCAGAAGCGTTCGGATGGTCATCAGAAGCGTTCAAATGCTCATCAGAAGCTCACGCATGTTCATCAGAAGCATCTGATGACTATATAAACTCATCTGATGACTATATAAACTCGTCTGATGACTATTTTAATACGTCTGATGACTATTTAAACTCATCTGATGACTATTTTAATACGTCTGATAATTATATAAATACATCTGATGACTATTTAAATCTATCTGATGACTATTTAAATCTATCTGATGACTATTTAAATCTATCTGATGACTAT
>CAZOBD010000079.1:0-3239 GCA_964577665.1 uncultured Hyphomicrobiales bacterium | reverse complement strand
ATCTGATGACTATTTAAATCTATCTGATGACTATTTAAATCTATCTGATGACTATTTTAATACGTCTGATGACAGTTCAAATGAATCTTATAATAATTTTAATAAATATTTTATAGGAAGAATTTATAAAATAAAGCGTCAGAAGGCGTCTGTCCCGAAAGGCGCAGTTTTTCTGCACTGCGAGGGGGCTTATTATTTCTCCGCGGCGAATTTTATATCACTTTAATTTTTTAAAATTTAAGAAGAATTGCAGAAAAAAACGAAAGAAATACATCAGTAAACTTTATTATTTTTCAATTAATTACAAAAACGAAGTTCATATACTTATTTTTTTGGGAATATTACAGAAATATGGCAGAAAATAAGGCTCGGAAAGTGGAATTAAGGTTTGTTAAGGATTTCTTCCAATATTTTGACAGCGCATAATTTCTTGCTCATGGGAGGAAATTCTTTAATCTCACCGGATTTTCCGATAATTGTAATGGTGTTCATATCGCCGCCGAAGCCGCTTTCCGGTTTGTTAGCGCTATTTAAAACAATCATGTCGCAATTTTTCTGCACAAGCTTTTTCTTTGCGTTTTCCATTTCATTTTCAGCCTCAAGTGCAAAACCTGCAAGAAATTGATTGTCTTTTTTTACGGCGCCGAGGCTTGCAAGAATATCATTGGCAGGTTTTAATTTAATTGAAAAGTCATTTCCAGCTTCGGCTTTTTTAATTTTTCCGGAGCGCGGCTCCCTGGGAGTAAAATCTGCCACGGCTGCTGCGAGTATGGCAATGTCGCTGTCCTGAAACTCGGCAAAAGCGGCGCGGTACATTTCTTCGGCTGAAACAACATCAATCCTCTTTATACCGGCAATGGTTTCAATCTGCACGGGACCTGCAGCCAAAACCACATAAGCGCCGGCAGCGGAAGCTGCTTCTGCAAGTGCAAAACCCATTTTACCGGATGAATGGTTTGCAATGAAGCGGACATCATCGATTTTCTCATAAGTAGGCCCGGCGGTAATAAGCACTTTCTTGCCTTTCATATTCATGTTCCTGAGCGACATATCAAGCTTCATTTTTTCAAGCTCGTAATCTGCGTTCCACCTGTCTTTTTCAATAGAATCCTGCAAAGGATTCAGAGGTTTTTCGAGAAATTCTTCAATATTAGTTTCTGTATCATCAAAGATTTTTCTTTTTTTAGAAATATTGTTTGCTATATATTCCATTAAAACCGCTGTGCCGGGAAGTCTGCCGGGGCCAGTGAGTCCGCTTGAAAGCTCGCCATCCTCGGGAGGTATTATAAAAGCTCCTGCCTCTTTTAAAATATTTACATTCCTTTGCACGGCAGGATTGAGCCACATAGTGCTGTCCATAGCCGGTGCAATAAGAAACGGCTTTTCGCCGGGCAGGGCTGCCGCCACTGCGGTAAGCGCCGTGTCATAGATGCCGCATGCAATTCTGCCGATGGTTGCTGCCGAACATGGAGCGATTATCATAAGGTCGCATCGGTGAGCCAGCTCGATATGCCATGCGCCGCCCGACTGCGCTTCTCTTTCAAACATATATACGGGTACAAGTTCTCTGGTTAGATTTTCCATTACCAGACGGCTTACAAAATGCTCGGCGGAGGGGGTCATTATCACTCTTACTTCGGCGCCTGCCTTAATAAGTTCTCTGACCAGCAGGGGCGATTTATATGCAGCGATGGAACCAGTTACGCCTAACAGTATCTTCTTATTCTTTATATTTTCAAGAGGCATGGTATTATGCAATTTATTATTTATTGGTGTTTTGATCTAAAAATTCTTTCATGTCGGGATTATCGGAAGAAGCAAGGATATCAATAACTTTTGTGCCGTTTCTATCTTTTGCATCAATGTCTGCACCGCTTTTAATCAGCAGGCTGACAGCAGATGCACTTTCAGATTTTGCAGCTAATACCAAGGGAGTTTCTCCGTCAGAATTTTTAATCTCAATATCTGCGCCGTTTTTTATCAGCATCCGAGCCAAATCATCATTATCACTTTCGGCGGATAAATGCAGGGCTGAAAGACCTATGTCGCTGCTTGTAAAAAGCTGTTCATTGATGTCGGCTCCGTTTTCAATTAAAAACTCAAGCAGTTTAGTGTCATTTGTGCCGAGAGCTTTCATAAAAGCAGAAGTAAAGGGAGTTGTGCCGTCAACGGCTTTTGCATTGATGTCGGCGCCTTCTTTTAGAAGCATTTCCCCGATTGTAAAATTTTCCGGATTTCCTTCAACCCAAGCTGTCAGTGGTGTTCTGCCGTCACTTGAGGAATAATTAACGCCGGCGCCTTTTGAAATGAGATAAGCAGCGGCTTCATGGTTATTCGCAGAGCAGGCATACATTAAAGCGGTTCTTCCGCCGGGTTTATCTGTCTTGTCGGGATTTACGCCGCTCTCGACTAATAAACGCACTAAAGCGTAATCACCCGATTCAGCAGCTTTGATAATTTCTTTGCCGGTTTCTCCCGAGAACAATAATGCGGAAGATAAAACAAAAATTGTAAAGGTTGTGAGAAATTTCATTTTTAGCTCCCTAAAAAATATTTTTATTTCCAATAAAAGTACAAACAAGAGAAATATTTTAACGTATGTTCTTTAAGCGGATTTTTATGGTAAGATTAATCCGGCTTAAAAGACGGAGCTGTAATAAAAACAGCCGTATTGCACATTGCCCGCTGTTAAAAATAAGCAAGAGCCGAAAAAAGCCAAAATATTTCTTTTAAAAGTAAAGAGAACTTAGTAACTTGTATTCTTATAAGAATAGTTTGATATAATCATTAGAAATACTGTCCGGCACTTTTGAAGTGTCTGACATTTAAAAAAAACAGATGAAACGTTCATGATTTGGGAAAAGCACACAAGGGGATGATTATTTTGGTAGATTTGCCATATATTGAAGAAAAATATTGAAAAAAAGTAAATTAAAAAACCGGAAGAGACCCCACCCCGGCCCTCCCCAAGGGGAGGGAGCAAGATCATTGAATTCCCTCCCTTTGGGGAGGGTATGATACTGAAAAGCACATAAAGGGATGATTATTTTGGTAGATTTGCCAAATCGGAGAGAGAATAAAGTAATGAAAATTATAAACCGGAAGAGACCCTACCCCGGCCCTCCCCAAGGGGAGGGTAAAAAAAATATGAGTTCCCTCCCTTTGGGGAGGGTCAGGGTGGGGCAAAAAAAACAGATGAAACGTTCATGATTTGGGAAAAGCACACAAGGGGATGATTA
>CAZOBD010000078.1:14610-17695 GCA_964577665.1 uncultured Hyphomicrobiales bacterium | reverse complement strand
ATTTTTATTAAACATTCTGATTCAATGATACATAAACTCAGAAAGTTGAATAATTAATTAAATTTTCTAAAAAAATAATTTGCCTTTATTCTTTTTTCAAATTTCAAGTTCTTATCGCATAACTTAAAGTTATGGACACTTACAATATCATTTACATCTTTAATGATTTGTCTTGTTTAATTTATCTTATTTTCGTACTTTGGATTTGAAATGCAAAAGAAAATGAATTTATAGACAATGAATAATAATAAAAAACCAAATCCAAACAAATTACCTTTTTTACAGGCACAGGTGCTTAGTAAAATATATTTTGATATTTATTCAAATAAACAGACTAATATCAGTGAACTTTCTGATTTGACTACTTATCCTGAAAGCAGCAAAATTTTAATGGATGCCATAAATAATTTGGTGGAAAAAGGGTTCTTAGAAGGAAATTTAGATAATGGTTTTAAAACACCTAAGAATAATATTGAACTGCGGGATAGAATTTTAAAATTCAATGACTATAAGCACAAGAATTATTCAAAGAGAATATTTGATATTGAAAATATTGACAATGCAACAGGCAGCCTCTTCCCCGAGCATGATTCGGTATCTGATTTAAATAAAACGGGATGTGTGCATAAATGGTATAATTATCTTGAGGAGTTTCCTTTTTCACTGATAGAAGATAAGATTAATGAATATGATATAAAATCCGGATCGCTTGTTTGTGAACCATTTGCAGGAAGCGGCACAACATTGGTTTCTGCTAATTTATTCAAATGCGATGCAATAGGTTTTGATGCCAATCCATTAATGACATTTATATCAAAAGTTAAAACAAATTTCGATATAGATTTAGACAAACTAAAAAAGTCAGTTATTAATGTATCAGAAGAGTTTTTAACAAACATTCACAATTATGATTCACTTTCTTTGGAAAAATCTTTTTTAGAGCGAATGCCCAAAAAGGAACTGAATCAATGGCTGAGTCCTGCTTTGCAAAAAGAAGTGAACCTGCTGAAAAATATAATAGATAAAGTAGAAGATACAGAAATAAAAGATTTACTTAGATTAGCCTTGGGGAAATCAACTTTTGACGGCTCTTACGTTTCCTTATGTCCGGGAACTACCTTTTATCCATTGAGATACAAACCGGAATTCTGGGATTTATTTACAGATAAAATTTTCCAGATATACAAAGACCTTCAAAATGTACAAAGATTCAATCATTATGGAAAATCAACTTTAATTAATGATTCTTGTTTGTCTGCAAGAAAATATATCGAAGAAGACAGCATTGATTTTATAATAACTTCTCCTCCTTATCCAAATGACTTAGAATATACAAGACAAACAAGGCTTGAGCTTTATTTGCTTGATTTTGTTAAAAATATGGACGAAGTTCAGAGAATAAAAAGAAACATGGTGAAAGGCAGTACAAAGCTGATTTTTAAGGAAAGTGATTCAGAACAGTTTATTAAAGAATTTCAAAGCGTAAAAGAAGTTTCTGATAAAATCTATGAGCAGACAAAAACAAAGAACTGGGGGTTTGATTACCCGAGGATGGTCAGGGAATATTTTGGAGATATGTATTTAGTTATGAAAGAGTTCCTGCCTCTTTTAAAAAAAGGGTCCCACTTTTTATTAGTAGTGGGGGATCAAACTATAAAAGGTGTTTATATTCCAGTCTGTGATATTCTTATTGAGATGGCTGACAAGCTTGGTTACTCAGAAAGCAAAAAAGAGCTGTTTAGAATACGGAGAAGCACAGGGCATAATATGGATTTACCGGAAGAAATCGTCATTTTAAGGAGATAATGATGATACCAAACGAAATTTTCACATATCCATTAGGTCTTAAAAGCAAATCTGCAGTGAAAGCAAGAGAAGAATATTACTGCAGGTTTTTAGGAAATTCCTGCGATAAGAAAAGCACTACAATTTCATATCCTATGGGGGTATGCTCTGTTAATAATAATGACAATAATCCAATTATCTGCCCCCATAGATTTCTTGAAGATAATATAGTTTTTCATGATATTTGCTTAAATAACTTTGGTACATCTGATAATGTTCTTCTTTTTAAGGAAGTTCATTTAAAGAATGTCGGATCATTCGATTTTGTACTTGTTAAGCATAGACCCATAAGCAGTGAAATTGAAGATTTTTGTGTTGTTGAATTTCAATCTGATTCAACAACCGGTACAGGCAAGTTGGTTCAAGCTCTTACGGATTATATTAATAAAGGAAAAATTGAGGAGAATTACGGGTTTGGGCTGAATACATACAATACTATTAAGCTTTCATATATTCAAATGCTTATCAAAGGGCAATTAATGGAAAAATGGAAAAAAAATATTTACTGGATAATGCAAAGTTATGTATATTATAATATGATTAAAAGATTTCATTTAAAAAATATGAATTTTAATAACAATAACAAAACAAAATATTTTGTTTATGACTTAGTTCCTTATAGGAAACGTCAGAGAATAGAACTGGTTGAAAAGAAATCATCTACTATTGCAAATTTAATGAAAGCATTTTCTAATCAACCCACACCGGATCTTTCTGAATTTGTTACTGTTTTGGAAAATAAAGTAAAAATGAAATTAGGCTTAGCTATAGAATATAAGGATACATTATGAATGAAAACATAGAAATTTTTTCAACTGGTGTGTTTTTAAAGCCAGAAAGAGTAAAAATCAATGGAGACGATCAATGGCGCTGGGTTGCTGTAGGTTTTGAAGATGACAGTTTTTTGAACGGGGATATAATAATCCCTTATGAATATTCTAACAGTATTGATAATCTAATTGAAAAAGAACAATAATATAATTAAATAAACCATGAAACAAAAAGACATAGAGCTTTTCCTGAAAATGAAAGCCGAAGGGCTCGGCAAAGAGCAGGAAGTAGTTGTTTTAAGGGAGCTTGAGGAAGATTCCCGCCGCTTGGAACAAAGAAGCATCACTCCGCTGAGGCATATCTTCAGCGGTTTTTATGATGACACCGATATTGATATTTTCCCGGGCTTTACTCGTCCTAAGCCGACTCCCTACACTTCTTTGGAGTCACTCGACGACCTTTTAGAGCG
>CAZOBD010000078.1:0-14510 GCA_964577665.1 uncultured Hyphomicrobiales bacterium | reverse complement strand
ATGCTCGGCAGGATAGACCCCGAAAAGCCCATCAATACAAAGGATCTTTTGGTAACGCCGCAGGATATGGTTTACCGCATCCTCTCAAAAGAAAAGGATTTTGAGACGCAGGCGGTTGTTTTCTTCCTGCGGGATTACTCCGGCAGTATGCAGGGCAAGCCGACGGAAGCCGTTTCGCAGCAGCATCTTTTCATCTATAGCTGGCTAATGTACCAGTATCAAAACAATGTAGAAACGCGTTTCATCCTCCACGACACCGAAGCGAAAGAAGTAGAGGATTTTTATACCTATTACCAGTCGCAGGTGGCGGGCGGCACACGCATAGCTCCGGCTTTTGCCCTCGTAAACAAAATCGTGGAAGAGGAGAACCTCGCCGCGGACAACAACATCTACGTTTTCCACGGCACTGACGGCGACGACTGGGACGAAGACGGCAAAGAAATGCTCGAAAGCACCCGCAAAATGCTTGCCTATGCCAACCGCATCGGCATAACCGTTGCAAAAAACTCTTGGTCAACCTCCTTAAGCGGCACCACAGTAGAGCGTTACTTAGACAGAAGCGGACTCCTGAAAGAAAAACCCGAGCTCATCCGCCTCGACAGCTTCTCCGCCGCCGAAGCTAATGAAGACAGGATTATTAAGAGTATTAAGGTTCTGGTGGGGGAGTAGGGAAAAATAATAAATGATGTCAGTAGTTACTTAAACTATGTAAATAAATTGAAAGATAATTCTATGCTTAAAGAAATAAAAATCGAGAAATTATTTAATTTATTTGATTATTCAATTAAATTAAAAGAAGATGGAATTACTATATTAACAGGTCCTAACGGGTATGGGAAAACTACTGTTTTAAAAATATTCCATGCTTTGGCAAATCAAAATATTCTTTTCTTTATAAATTTGGAGTTTAATCGTATTGATCTTTCTTTTGAAAATCAAAATATCAGAATTCAAAGAGAAAGAGATGATTTAATTATTTACCATAACACTAAAGAAGTAAGTCGTATAAATAAAAAAGACATTAAAGAAATAATTAATAAGATTCTTAGAGATACCCCATTTAGAAGAATAGATTTGGATGAATGGATAGATAGAAGAACTGATGAAATTGTAGATTTTGAATTTATACTAAATGAATTATATGATGATGATATTGAATTTTTAAAAAAGAAAAACATATTTTTACCTGTAAAATTAAAGGTATATTTTATTAGAGAGCAAAGATTATTAAGAAAATTAAAAATATTCAGACGTCAAAAAATTTTTAGGGAAGAAAATACAATTAATCAATTTGGTGATACTATAAAAGAATATGCTAAGGAATTGAAGGAATATATCTCATTGATAGATTCAAAATATAGAAGAATTAGTCAGGAATTGGATAGTAGTTTTCCAATAAGACTAATTGACCAAAAAAAAGAAGTATCAGAAGAAGAGTTTAATCGAAGATTTAAAAAAATTCAAGAATTACAGAATTCCATGACAAAATACGAAATATCTGATATTAGGGAAGAAAAACATCCAAACTATAAAAAAGAAAATGCTCGAATATTACAAATATATTTGGATGATACTGAAAAGAAACTAAGTGTATTTGAAGATTTAATTGAAAGGCTAGATCTTTTTACCAATATTTTGAACAACAGAAGATTCACTTTTAAAAAGATAATGATCGACAAAGAATATGGTTTTAGAATTGAAACTGATATAGAAAATAAAAATTTATCATTAACTGACCTTTCTTCAGGGGAACAACAGGAAGTTGTTTTATTATATGAATTATTGTTTAATACAGGTAAAGACACATTAGTTCTAATAGATGAACCTGAAATTTCACTACATGTTGTTTGGCAGAAGGAATTCATAAATGACTTAAAAAAGATTGTCGAGATGCAGAAGATAAATGTACTGATAGCTACACATTCTCCTCAAATAATTAATGAAAACTGGGATTTAACAGTAGATCTTGAAGAATTATCTCAAATGAGTAAAAAGCATGAAAAGGCATCTTAGTGCAATTGATAAAATTGATTCAATTAGATTGGAATTGAGACATCCAAAAGCAAAAAATAATATTTGGATTTTAGTAGAAGGTATTGATGATGTGAAAATATTTAGAAAATTAATTGGTGCTGAAAATACTAAAATAGAGCAAGTTCATGGTGGTATTGAGCAGTTGCGAAAAGCAGTTGGAGTTTTAAGCAAGGAATCAAAACAAGTATTAGGTATAAGAGATGCCGACTTTTTACATTTAAATAATAAAACTGAAACAATTGAGAATCTTTTTTTGACTGATTATCATGATATTGAAATGATGATGATTAGCACTGAGCATGTAATATTGTCTCTTTCTAATGAGTTCTTTACTAAAGAAGAAAATGTTTCTATAAAATCAGAGGATATTCTTAACTCCATCAAATACTTGAGTTATATTCGATGGTTTAACTATATTCATGTCTGTAAGTTCAATTTTAATGGATTATCATTTGATAACTTTTATGATCCTGCTAATTACATACTTGATAAAAAATTATGTATTAACAAAATTAATGAGAGATCTTCAAATAAAACAAAAACGCTGAACAAAGAAGAAATTGATTCTTTTATTGATGATAATCTCTCTGTTGACCTTTATCAATTATGCAACGGTCACGATATTATTAATGTTTTACAGATAATAATTAACAAAATTAGTGGTGAAGGGGTTAAAATCAAAGAGATTTCTCGTGTTATCAGAGCTGCCTACTTGTTGAAAGATTTCAAAAAAACATTGTTATATCAACATTTAAAGGGATGGGAAAATCACTCTGGTTTAATATTGTTTCAAAAATAATTCTATTTATCTCAGTTTGTCAACATCAAAAATAGAATGGACTGAGATGACCTGGAATCCTTCTACAGAAAGCAGTACATGGAAATGCCGCTGGTTTATTGAAATTACTAAAATTACTTTTCATTTATTTGAAATAAATGCGTTTTAATTTATTCATAATCAGAGCTTCCTCAAAAAAACATTAAACAAAAGTAAAATTTGGAGATGCACTGATTTTGACTTTGGAAACGAACCATGATTTTTCCTAAAAGTGCAGACAATTTTAAGCAAATTTACTCTTTTACTCCACAGATTATATAACCTAATTATACTGCTTATGACTTTTTAATGAGAATCTGCCGTAATTTTGGCTCTATCTTGTATTGCGGGAATCTCATACTTAAGATCATCTTCGCTTAGTTTACTAATGAGAACAAAAAATTATAATTCAAGCTGGGCTTCTATTTTCCGCCATATTTTCTGGCAGGGGAAGTTATTGTTGAAAAGGGCGTCTGCTATCACTGCGGAATCTACACCGTACTGCTTGTATTTCTGCAGTTCCCAAAGAACTTCCGGACTCGAAGCCCCGGAACCTACCGTGATTTTCAGCCCGGTTCTGGCTGCAAACTTTTTTAAATAATCAAAATCGGGTTTTCCGTTTGCGGCCCATTCTTCGTCGAGGAGCATCATTCTTTTGGTACCGAAGCTTTTGATTTTCTCTGCATATTCATAAACGTCCGTGATATCGACATTTTCCATATCCTTCAGTTTTTTCTCGGAGGTGTGCATATAAAAAATGATCCTTGAAGCGGTGTATTTTTCAATAAGGGTACGGATATCGCCGGGATTGTGGTAGGCATAAGAGCCGATGACCACACGTTGAACGCCGATTTTCAGGAAATGCTCTATTTCTTCGAGATTTCGGAAGTTATATAAAAGCTGTACCGGTATGTCCAAATTTTGCAGTATGAGGTTAATAGTCTGACGGTTATCGAAATATCCCGAACCGTAAAAAGAATCGCGGTCAATAATCATTACTGTTTTTGCGTTTTCCCTGCGGAAAAGCTCACAAAGCTTCTCCGGGCTTCGTGAAAGCTCGTCATAAAAAGCCTCCGTGCCCGGTTCCCCTTTGATGCAGTATGGGCATCTGCCGCTTGAAAGCTCTAATGATGGTATTATGAGTATCATCTTACAGCCTCGCAAATTTAAGTGCCAGTTTTATGATAATTTCCGCCGTTTTTGCTTCTTCTTTTAATGATTCGGCAGCACTGTTGACTGATTTTTCGGCAAGCGCTCTGGAAAATCCGAGTGTTGTTAAAGCCGCGAGGGCTTCCTGCTTAATTATTCCCAGATTATCTGCGGTATCCGGCATACCTGCGCTTAGTGAATATACTTTATCTTTCAATTCCAAAAGGATCCGTTCGGCAGTTTTTTTGCCGATGCCCGGCAGTTTTTTCAGCGCCGGCAGGTTGCCTGCTATTATATATCCTGAAAGTTCGCCGACAGTTGCGGCAGAGAGTATTCCAATTGCAGTCTTAGGTCCTATACCCGATACAGAAGTAAGCAGTTTGAAAGCTTTTCTTTCCGCTTCATCAGCAAATCCGAAAAGGAGCATTGCATCTTCGCGGGGAAGGAGCAAAGTTAAAATTGCAGCTTTTTCTCCCGGCTCCGGCAGTTTTTCCGAAGTATTAAGAGAAATCATAGCAGAATAGCCCACTCCTGCGCAGTCTATTACTACCTCTGTGGAAGTCTTGCCGATTATATTTCCTTGTAACTGTACTATCATTATTTATCTGTTTATGTTTCCTTTCTGCCTCAGATGTCCAACATCTGGCAAATATAGGACATCTTTTTCCTCTGTTTATTTTAAGCCCCGCCCTAACCCTCCCCATGTGGAGGGAACTACATTCTTAATCTCCCTCCCCTTGGGGAGGGCCGGGGTGGGGTCTCTTGCGTTTTTTCATTTACATTACGTTTCAGACACCTTACATCTCATTCCCAAACTCCGATTTGGGAATGTGCTTTTCTTTCAAAACTCTGTTTTGCATTAACTCTCAAATAATCATTCCCTTGTGTGTTTTCCCAAATCATGGATGTTTCATCTGTTTATATTCGATCCCTCCCCTGCCCTCCCTTACAAGTAAGGGAGGGAGTATTTCCCCTCCCCAAGAGTAATGTCATGAAGTTAGTTCAAAAATACATAAATTTATTTTTTTCTTCAATAGCCCCTGCTTTTAAATCTCTTATCTTCGTGACATTACTCCCAAGAGGGGATTAAGGGATGTGTTGCCCACAGCGTAAGATTCCCTCATTCCTCTTCGTTTTCAACCGGAATGACAGCCGTGAATTCTTTTTAATAATTGAGAGTTTTTTTAAAGAACATTTTCAACTGATTACTCAGGTCAGCCTGCAATAAAGTTACTTAAAAATTTCAATATACAAAAATACTTATTTTTCATCTTATTCCCAAGCAATACAAAGGTCGTCAGAAAAAGTGTTTCTTCGATATTTTGAGCAGAGACAGAAATAAAGAAATTTGGATAAAAATGTTAAATCAGAAATTTAAAATTTATTTCTCTTTTTAACCTTTTTGTAATTTTTCACAATTTTGCTGAGATCTTTTTCTTTTTGGCGTCTTTCTGCAATAGTAGCTTCGAAATGTTCTTTTTCTTTCTGCATTTTAAGATAATTTTCATAGGAGCGCCTGTCAATTTCTCCTTTCTCCACTCCTTCAATCACCGCACATCCGTTTTCGTGTCTGTGGGTACAGTCTTTGTATTTACAATTTTCCGAATAAATTGAAATTTTATCAAATGCAGCGTCAAGCCCGCCGCCGCTGTCTGCAATGCCGACTTCTCTCATACCGGGATTATCAATGAGTATTCCTCCGCTGTCCAGTACCGTTAACTGTCTGTGGCTGGTAATGTGCCTGCCCTTGTTAGTACTTGTGCTTACAGAGCTGGTTTTCATAACACTGCTGCCCGAAAGATTGTTGAGCAAAGTTGACTTGCCTGCTCCCGATGAACCGAGCATACAATATGTCTTACCTTTTTCTATCAATTTTGCAAGAGCTTCATATCCTGCCTTGGTTACATTACTTATGGCAATCACGGGTATATTTTCTAAGCGTTTATTGATGCTTTCCATAATATCTGAAGTATCCTGCTCACTAATCAAATCAATTTTTGTCAGCACTATTATTGGTATTACTTTCGATGAATGGCAGATAGTCAGGTATCTTTCAAGCCTGTTAAGGTTAAAGTCTCTGTCTGCTGCCTGCACCAAGAAAGCATAGTCAATATTTGCCGCAATGATCTGTATCTCCCCGAATTTGCCCACAGCCCGTCTGGATATCATCGACAATCTTGGGAGTACCTTGTGTATTATAGCGAAGTCATCATCATATACTATAAGAGCCACCCAATCTCCAACAGCCGGAAAATCATCCCTGCTTTCTGCAGTAAACCGCATATTGCCTGTTATTTCCGCATCGAATTCGCCTTTATCCGTTTTTACGACATATCTTTCTTTATGCTCTGAAACTACTCTGCCAATTTCAAAATCTCCGGGATTATTTTCATTTCCGGACTTTTCAAGATAAACATTATACCCTAAGTCTTCCAAATTCATGTTAAACCCTTAATACTATGATACTATAAATATCAAAAGAAAAAAGTACGATGCAAAGCACATAAAAGTTACTCTTTAGTAGCATATTTATTTTATAAAGAACATAATGAAACATCTTAAGCAGTATCATTTTTGCCGTTCTTTTGTTTTTCAGTCGAAACAATTTTATTTTAGCAGATTACGTTTATGATTTCGAAGAAAATTGGAGTATGAAATGGATGAAAGAATAGAACTTCTGAAAGGCGACATCACTAAACTCGAAATTGAGGCGGTTGTAAATGCTGCCAACAGACAGCTCAAAGGCGGAGGGGGCGTTGACGGAGCCATCCATAAAGCCGCAGGTCCCGTTCTGCATGAAGAGTGCATGAGGATAATCCAAAAGATGGGCGAGTGCCCTACAGGCGAAGCCTGCATCACAAGCGCAGGTAATATGCCGTCGAAATACGTAATTCACACAGTAGGTCCCATCTGGCGCGGGGGCAATATGCACGAACAGAAGCTTCTTGCCAAAGCTTACCGCAGCACTCTTGAGCTTGCAGTTGATTTTGGAATAAAAGAAATTGCTTTCCCGAATATAAGCACAGGCGTTTATTCTTTTCCAAAAGAATTAGCCGCCGAAACTGCCCTTGATGAAACGAACAAGTTTTTAATGGATAACCCCGATTTTAAAAGAGTTGTCTTTGTCTGCCATGAAGATGATAATTATGAAATTTATAAAAAACTCATGGAAAGTTGAGGCTGTCCTCTTACTGACTGCGGCTGCTTCGCTTATTTTTCTTTACTATGCCCATGCTTTTCAAAATGAAAATCAAGGCGAGGGCAAAGAAATTATTCTCCGCCATGCAGACAGCCTGCTCGGGCAGACTCAGGACGGCGAAACTATACGCAAATACAGCGGAAATGTCAGCTTTTCGCAGGGCAGTGTGCTTGTAAACTGCGACAATGCGATTCATTATATAGACCGCAACGAAGCTAGGCTGTTCGGAAATGTAATAATCTATCAGGAAGGGCTTGTTTTAAAAGCCCCTCTGGTGAACTATTTCGGAAATACGGGAAGAGCCGACGCTCGCCTCGGCGTTGAGATAACAAATAAAAAAGCCGTACTCACTGCCGACAGCGGGGTTTATTCCACAGAGACAAAAATTGCCGATTTTGAGGGAAATGTTCTTTTTAAAGATGATACAGTTTCAATCAAAAGCCGAAAAATGAAATACTTTAAACAGGAAAACATAAGCAGGGCTTTCGGAGATGTTTTCGTGGATGATGATTCTGCCTTTGTGTTATGCGATACTTTGGAATATTTTCGAGAAACACGCGACAGCCGTGCTTTCGGAAATGTAAGAATAATCGGAAAATATGAAAGAGTAATTCTTACGGGTGATACGATAATAAATATAACCTCGGAGAATTACACAGAAGCGCTCGGCGCTCCCGTTTTGTTTCAAATTGATTCGATTAAGAAGAGCAAACTCGATTTTGAATACTGGGAATATGACACTCTTTCTATTGCAAGCGACACAATGAGGGCTTTCAAAAGCGGCAGCAGGGACATGTATCATTTTATCGGACACGTGGAGCTTCGGAAAAACAGTGTAGCTGCCAAAGCGGGTTTCGGGGATTATAATATGGACGGAGGATACTTCCGTCTGGAAAAATCTCCTGTATTGTGGTACGACTCCACGCAGCTCCACGCCGATACGATTATCGTTCATTTACCGGATAATAAACTCAAAGAAATTTCTGCTTTCGGAAATGCCTTTTCCGCTTTGAAAAATGATTCCTTGAATTTAAAGCGCATTAACCAGCTTTCTGGCGAAGAAATAAAAATTATTTTCGAGCGCGATTCCATAGCGGCTATTAATGGCTTTGGCGATGCAAAAAGCCTGTATTACATGGTTTCCGAAAAAGGACCCGACGGCGCCGCCCGAAACGGTGCGGACAGCATTTTTATCAGCTTCAGCGCCGGTGAAGCCGATGAAATTCTGTGGCTGGGCGCCGTGCAGGGAGAGTATTTTCCGGAGAATATAATTTTCGCTGATCCTAAGAGTTACTACCTGCCGGGTTTCAAATGGAGCGCAGACATACCAAAGAAAAAAGCTTTGCCGGTAATCAGAATAGAACAATGACAAAAATAATTTTAGATAAAGTAAGCAAAATTTACGGAAAAGAGGTTCTTGCCGCCGATGAAGTCAGCTTTGAAGCAAAAGAGGGCGATTTTTTAGTGCTCGTCGGTCCTTCGGGATGCGGTAAAACGACCATTTTGCGTATGCTTGCCGGACTTGAAGAAATAAGCTCCGGGAAGCTTTACTTTGACGGAAAGCTTATGAATCGCGTGCCTGCCCGCAGCCGTGATGTGGGAATGGTATTTCAAAATTACGCACTTTATCCCCACCTGACTGTGTTTGATAATATTGCTTTTCCTCTTAGTGTTCGCAGGGAGAAAAAAAAATTCATCAGAAAAAGAGTGGAAGAAGTGCTGGAAATGTTAGACCTGAAAGAATTCGGCAGCCGCAAACCCAAAGAACTTTCCGGCGGGCAGAGGCAGAGAGTGGCGCTCGGCAGGGCAGTGGTGCGCAAGCCCAAGGTCTTTCTTTTCGACGAACCTTTGTCTAATCTGGATGCCAAACTGCGTGTGCAGATGCGTACGGAAATAACAAGGCTCCAGAAAAAGCTCGGTATCACATCTGTTTACGTAACTCACGACCAGACTGAAGCAATGACAATGGGCAGCAGGCTTGTGATTTTGAAAAAAGGGAAAGTTATGCAGGATGCACCGCCGTCGGAAATATATGAAAATCCGGCAAATACTTTTGTCGGCGGATTTATCGGCAGTCCTCAGATGAATTTTTTTGAAGGAAGAATAAGCGCAAAAAATGAAAATATGCTTAAATTTGAAGATAATCAAGCAGATTTTATACTCGATATTCCTGCTTTTAATTTCCTTTATGAAAAACCTGAACCCGGCAGAGAAATTATAATAGGCATCAGACCCGAAAATATTATTTTATTAAATAAGGATAACAGCGGGCAGAAAGGAAAACTTTCCGCAAATGAAATCAAAATCGAAATAGAAAACATAGAGTATATAGGACATGAAAACATACTTTACTTCCGAAGCGGGAACAGCTTGAAATGCGTGCGTACCGCAGGAGCAAAAATCAATGTCTCTCCCGGCAAAGCTTCATTATTTTTGCCTCCCGATAAAATTATACCCTTTTCAAGAGACGGGAAAAGACTATAGTTTAAATATCATAAGGCTCTTTCGGCAGAGTGAAGAAAAATACGGAGCCTTTTCCGGGTTCTGACTCCACCCATATCTTACCGCCGTGCCTTTCTACTATTCTTTTGCACAGAGCGAGCCCTATGCCTGTTCCCGGATATTTTGATTTTTTGTTGAGACGCTTGAAAATTTCAAAAATTCTCGGAAAATATTCTTTTTTGATGCCAATTCCGTTGTCTTCTATGCTGAACTGCCGGTATTTATCATCATCGGTACAGGCGATTTTAATATATGGTATCTCATTGCTGCGGAATTTCAGGGCATTAGAAATAAGGTTTTGAAACAGTTGAACTATCTGTCTTTTATCGGCATTTATATCAGGAAGATAGTCATACACAATTACAGCCGCAGTTTCTTCTATTATTCGTCTGAGATTTTTTTTAACTTCATCAATTACTTCTTTTAAGGATGTTCTTTTAAAACTTCCGCCTTTGGTTTCTACTCTTGAAAAAGCCAGCATATCGTTTATCATATCCTGCATTCTTGCAGAGCCTTCTATGGCATAATTCATAAACTTCAATGTTTCTTCATCCAGCAGTTTTTCTGTTTTTTTCTGCACAATCTGAAGACTTCCCGAAATACCTCTTAAGGGCTCCTGAAGGTCATGTGAAGTTATGTAGGCGAACTGCTGAAGTTCGAGATTGGAGCGGCGGAGCTCCTTGTTGAAACGGCGGAGCGCCTCTTCATGTCTTTTTCTTTCGGTAATATTTCTGAAAGAGCCCTGCCGGATAATTCTCCCGCCTATTTTCGTTGTAGATGTAACTATTTCGACGGGTATGAGATTCCCCCTTTTAGTAATAATTACCGATGTAACGGGCGGTGGCTCGGTAATTTGTTCAAACCTTTTCGAGTTTTCTTCAATTTCTTTCTGTAAATTCTCGGGAAACAACGAGAGAAAATGCCCGCCGATTATCTCTTCACGCGGTTTTTCCATAAGCACTTCAGCCGCTTTATTGCAGTTAACCAGAACACCTGTTTCTCCGTCCATCCAGAAAATCGCGTCCATGGCGTTTTCAAAAATGAGCCTGAATTTTATTTCACTCTCTCGGATGCCGCGCTCGGCTTTTCTAAGATCGCTGATATCTTTTGCTATGGAAGCTGCTCCAATCAGACTGTCATTTTCGCCGGTAAGTCTGGAAAGAGTAAGCAAAACGGGAACAAGCGAGCCGTCTTTTTTTACCCTGACCGAGTCAACTTCACGTATAATTTCTCCTGCCATACATTTTTTTAGGTAACTCAGCTCTTTTTTCAAATATTCTTCAGGAATAATTGCATTAACTTTTTGACCTGTCAGTTCATTTCTTTCCCATTGATATGCTTTTACAGCCTGCTCATTCAGATCTATTATGATGTTTTCAGTGTCAGATATAACAATTGGATCGATGGCATCCATAAATACTTTGGAAAGAAGCCCAAGCTTATCCTCGCTTTTTTTCCTGTCAGAGATGTCAATAATAGAACAAGTAAGACACAGAGGTTTTCCTTTTTCATCATATACCATGCTTGCGCTGGCAAAAACCATAAAAGGAACACCGTTTTTTTTGACGGCTGTCAGTTCACCTTTCCAGTTTCCTTTATCAAAAATTTCTTTGATAATATATTCTGTATGTTTATTATCCTTAAAAAATTCCGATATATGCCTGCCTGTAATGTCATCGCTGATGTCATAATCCCATATTGCTTTAAAGACAGGATTGACGTAAGTCAAATTACCCTTCAAATCGGCAATAGAAAAAGCGCTTAGAGAAAATTTCAAAGCGATGTCTTTTATCTTCAGCTCTTTTTCGTACTGCTTGATTTTTGTAAAATCAATTGCAAAAACCGTAACATGCGTGGTAATACCATTTTCGTCTTTAACGGGATAAATTGAGTTGTAATAAAAATTAGAGCCTCTTTTATCTTCAAAATAAACAGGCTGACCTGTTTCAAAAACCTTGTCTATCTTTTTCTTGCGGCTTTTTGCAACTGACTCCGGCAGTATATCAAACACATTCATTCCGATTAGTTCCTGCGGTTCTTTTCCAAAGCGTCGTGCAGCAGAATCATTTACCATGTCAATAGTACCGCTGCTGTCTATCAGCGCAGTAGATTCGGATATGGCATTCATCATGGATTTTAGCTTAGTTTCGGCAAGCATTACTGCATCCTGCTGTTTTTGTATGTCTGTCAGGTCTCTTGATACGCCCATAACCCGCTCAATTTCTCCATCGCGGTTTTTAATGGGAATTAACTTGGTATGCAGCCATAAAACTCCTTCAGGGAACTCTATGGGATTGTGGTATTCTTTAGTTTTTTCACTTTTGTACACATCGCGGATATTATTCCACATTTTTTCGTACAGATATTCCGGAAAAAGTTCCTTCAGAGGCTTTCCTACTATCTGTGAAATTTGTGAACGGAAAATTCGGGCTCCGAATTCGTTTACATATTCCACAAAACCGAAGGGGTCGATAATGAAAATATAATCCTGAGATGATTCTGCTAATGTTCTGTAAAGAAGCTCACTCTTTTTAAGAGCTTCAGCGGCAGTTTTAGTGTTATGAATATCAGATATTATACCAATCATTTTTACGGGAGTTCCGGCTTGGTTCCATTCGACCACTTTACCTGTAATCTCAACCCAGCGCCAGGATTTTGCTTTTGTTTTAAGCCTTACAACCGATGGTTTTTCATTAATCATTCCTTTTCGGAAATCACCGGCTTTTTGCAGCATTTTATTTTTATCGTCAGGATGAAGCAGACTGAAAAGACGGTTTACGTCTGACTGAATATCTTCTTTTTCATATCCCAGCATGTCATAAAAATTGTCATTGAATTCTGCCAGATTATTTATTATATCCCATTCCCACACTCCGAGACGTCCGGCTTCAAGAGCAATTTGCAGACGGTAGCGGTGATCGCGCAGTTCCTCTTCCATTTTCACGCGCGGCGTGATGTCAGTAATGATCAAACCGAGTCCTTCTGCTGCGCGGAAAGCTTTCACGGTATAATATCTTCTGCCGCCGCCGGAATCTTTATCAAATCCGTCGCTTACGAAAGGTATTCCGGTTTTAATAACTTTTCGGAAATTTTCAGCCTGACCCGATGTCTCCATCTCCGGCACAAACTCGATAAGGTTTCTGCCCAGCATCTCCTCCCTGTTGAAGTTGAAAAACTCAAGGGCATTCTGATTAATGTCAAGAATATTGAAACGCTTGTCAAGCAGCAAAAAACTATCCGTAGCCGAATCCATGAACGCCCGCAGCTTTTCACGGCTTTCCTCTATTATCTTATCGTGTTCTGCTTTAGCGGTAATGTCTTTTAAAATTCCATATACCCCATGCAGTTCGCCGTCAGGACCCGTGCGCATAACTCCGCGGTCATGCATCCAAAGGTAATGTCCGTTTTTATGACGGAAGCGGTAAGTATAGTCAAACAGCAGATTTTCTTTCCTTGCCCGGTTAAACTCTTCGAGTACATTATCGAGGTCTTCCGGGTGAACCCGCTCGAGCCAGCTTCTGCCGTTGCTGCCGAGTTCTTCGAGACTGTAACCGAGCACTTTTTTCACGGCTCCGCCCCATTTTATTGTGTCTTCGGTTATATGATGCTCATATATTACCTCCCCAAAGGCTTTTATAAGCATTTCCTTTTTTAGAAAATTCTCGATTTTTGCTTCTTCAGCTTTCTTACTGAGAGTAACATCATAATCCACTCCTGAGCAAAGTATTGGATTGCCATAAGAATCTTTCCCGGTAAATACATCTCTTTCTATCCAGACAATATCCTGTTCTTTATTTCTAACCCGAAACAGCATTTTTGTACGGTTGAGTTTGCCGGCAATAAGCTGCTCCATTTTATCCATGACATGATTAAAATCTTCCGCCAGTATTTTTTTATGCCATTTCTTCATAGACAAGGAAAGTTCGGAAGCGTTATATCCAAGGAAATTTAACATTCTTTCGCTGACTTCAGCATCTTCGGGTATGCCTTTATCACCTTTTTTTATTTCAAAAGACCAAAAAGCTCCGCCCGAACTTTCAATTAAAAACTCCATCTGTTCATGTTTACCTCTCAGCCGGCTTTCGGATTCCCGCAGCTCTTCGAGGGAAGTTTTCAGCTCTTCTACGGTTACTGCCAGATTGGAGTTCTTTAATTCCAGTTCAAGCTCGAGGTCTTTCAATCTTTGCTTTAAATATTCCTCTCCGGTATTGTTGTTTTTTTTGGGCATTGCTCAGAAAAGGTTAAATAAATATTAATATTTCTACTTTCTTACATGTAAATTACTATAGAAATTTTATGTAAATATTATATAACTCAATAAAATATAATTGCAGAATTCCTTTTGTTTTCTTAAATTGCAAACACTACTAACTGCAATAATATCAAACAAAAGGGAACTGCAATGCAAATTACATAAACAATTTCTAACGACCAAGAAAAAAGTGTTCAAAAGAGTTTACATTTGTTCTTTGACAGATTCGAGATTAACAAGATTCTGAATGAATTTAAAATCAGAAAGATAAGGGGTTTTAAGGTAAGCGAAATTATTCTTAGGTTAACAAAACTTGCTTTTCGCCAAAAGAATTTCTATCAGTTAATGTTAAATCATTCTGAAAATGCTGAGACATATTTTTTTAACGGTAGAGCAAATTATGGATATTTTTCCGGGAATTGTTATTGAAAAATATAATCTTAAACGATATGCTGATTAAGTTAATGATCATATATTGATTTAGTTCAAGTCAGAAAGTTGAGTAAATGAAAAACCTGAAGAGACCCCACCCCGGCCCTCCCCAAGGGGAGGGAGCA
>CAZOBD010000077.1:0-17762 GCA_964577665.1 uncultured Hyphomicrobiales bacterium | reverse complement strand
CCCCTTGGGGAGGGTCAGGGCGGGGCTTAAAATAAACAGATGAAACGTCCATGATTAGGGAAAATCACTCAAGGGTATGATTGTTTTTAGAAGAGATCCCCCAACCCCCTTATAAATAAGGGGCTAAGTTATTGAATTCCCTCCCCTTGGGGAGGGTCAGGGCGGGGCTTAAAATAAACAGATGAAACGTCCATGATCTGGCAAAACACCCAAGGGGATGTTTATTTTAGCAAGATGTCCGACACCTTCAAGGTGTCTGACATCTGAAAACCAAAAATTTTTATACGTGAGATTCCGCAACAAGTGCGGAATGACAAGAATTTTAAGAATAGAGGATCAAATATAAACAGATGAAAGGATAATACAATGGATATAAAATCTGCTTCTGAAGGTTATTATAACAATATAAATAAAAATGAAGAGCTTAAGCAGGCTGCGATGGATTATCTAAGGAGAGAAAAAGACCGGTCAGTCAATGAACCTAAGATATTCCACCGGCTCGGACGTTTCTTCGACCTCGGATCAACAAAAAATCTTAATTTGAGTGATATGAATGCGGAAGAAACTGATATTTTTTTTAAAAGTCTTGCAAAACTTGCAAAAAAAGGTATCATCGGCTGGAATTATTTCGAAATTGACGGTCAGATAGAAAAGCATTACATTACTAATCAGATAGGTAATAACCGTTTGTCAGTTGAAGACATTCGCTACGACAGCGGGGAATATGCTTAGAAATGTACAATGCTTTCATTAAGAATAACTAAAATGGATCTGACAGGTATTTTTACAGTGATGAATCGAATTATAAATGTCATTTTTACTGCTTCACCAGTAATTAAATATTTGCAATAAAAGGTAATTTCAATAGTCTATCTTGCAGAATGCATTATTAACAAACGATTAACAGATTCGGTATGGAGAAAAAACAACTCGTTGTTTTGGGTTTGTCGGCATCGCCCGCCAGCAATAATGCCTATGCCCTTATTATGAAAGAAATTGACGGCAACCGCCGCCTGCCTATCATAATCGGAGCTTTCGAGGCGCAGGCTATTGCGTTGGAAATGGAAGGTGTGCAGCCGCCGAGGCCCATGACACACGATCTATTGAAAAATGTGATAGACAATTTCGACGAAAGACTGAGCGAAGTATATATTAACGATTTGAAAGACGGTACTTTTTTTGCCAAGCTGCTTTTTGAATACAGCGATAAAGAATTAGATGCCCGCCCCAGCGATGCTATTGCTCTCGCGGTGCGATGCAACGTGCCTATTTATGTTAATTCCGGCATACTCGACGAAACAGGCATCATTCCTCAGGATGAAGCTGCCATGGAACAAGAACCTTACGGCGAATCCGCCGATCCTTACAAGGAACCGCCCGAAGCTTACCGGCAAAAACAGCCCCAGAAGAAAAAATCTAAGATTGAGCAGCTTCAGGATGACCTTGACAAGGCGATAAAAGATGAAAATTACGAGCGTGCAGCCCAGCTGCGCGATGAAATTAAAAATTTTCTTGAAAGTTCGTAAATTTTTTTTATATTTGTAATCTCTTTTGAGTGCCGGAGTAGCTCAGTTGGTTAGAGCATCGGAATCATAATCCGAGTGTCGGCGGTTCAAATCCGTCCTCCGGTACAAATGCCCCGCTTTTTCGGGGCTTTTTTTTACCGATGAAGCGCTTTCTGACGGATTATTTCTTGACGAATCTTTTAACGATGGCTTCCCTGCCTGCGTTTATCACGCAGAAATATACTCCCGAAGGCAATGAAGAAGTATTTATCCTGACTGAATTAATTCCGTCGAAGTATTCTACGCCGCCGCTGCCTGCTGCTTGCCTGCCGTAAATATCAAGAACGGCTGCCGTTAGGTTTCCGGCGGGTATGTTCTTTAAATTCAAAGCAATATAGTCATCTGCGGGATTGGGAAAGACGATTATTTCTGCTTCCGCCTTGTTTTCTGCCACAGCCACAGTCTCATCGAGCCAGTCCGTTATCATTACATTTAAAGGCGAAATGGTTGTGCCAAGCACCTGAAAGAATGAGCCGTCTTCGCTGATGAGATATTTCTGAAAGTTCCACTGAACTTTCGTGTTCCTCACGCCGTTTTGCTCTTTCTGCGTAAGCCATTGATATACCGGGTGCATATCATCGCCGACCACCGAGATTTTCGACATCATCGTAAAGGTTACGCCGTAATTCTCCCTGCAGAATTTTTCAATCTCCTCGTCGCTGCCGGGTTCCTGGTTGTTAAAATTGTTTGCCGGGAAGCCTATTATCTCAAACTGCTCTCCCCCATATTTTTCGTAAAGCTCCTGAAGCTCGGCGTATTGATATGTATAACCGCAGTAGGAGGCTGTATTTACGATCATCACCTTTTTGCCTTCAAGCTCTGAAAATTGAAGCATTTCCCCGTTAATTTTTTTTGCTTCCAAGGAATAAAATTCTTCTGCCGCATGAGCTGAAGATGCCGCCATGATAATTGCCGCTAATGCCAGTATTATTTTTTTCATATACATCTTTCCTATTATTGTAAACCTATTATTTATTAATATTTAGAATGCTTTTTATTTATATTCCATAATAGCAGGAAATCTAAATAACGTTCATATTCCCGCATCTCATAAATAAATATAAAATAATAATATGTTAAATAATGTTAATTAAATATTTAAAAGTACATTCGTTTCAAATATATATATTTTTAAGCAAATAATAAATATATTTCTTGATATTTATCATCATTATTATTATTTTGTATTTTATTTTTAAACATATTTGGGAGAAATCATGCTGAAACATATCGTAATGTTTAAGTTAAAAGACGAAGCCGAGGGCGCCGGTAAAGAATCCAATATAAATAAAGTTATGAACATCCTCAAAGAACTGCCTGCGAATATAAACGAAATTAAGATTTACGAGGTCGGAGAGAATATCAGCGCTTCCCCATCTGCATTCGACCTGGTTTTATACTCAGGCTTTGATAATGAAGAAGCTCTGAACGCCTACCGCAGTCATCCCGAGCATGTAAAAGCTCTTGACGTAATATTAAAACTTATTACCGAAACAGCCGTTGTTGATTATAAAACATAATATCTTTCTACCTTAACATAATAATAATCATCGTATTAGAATTATTAATAATCCATCTTAATCTATCCTGTATTGAGATATATCAGACTTGTATCAATTCTTTATATATTATAATTTAACGTATATTATTCTTTAATTAATGCGTAAATACTTTCATTTAAGTATTATTATAAGCTATTCTGTATTATTATATCCATATCCTGACTGTATTTATAAATATTTAATCCAATATATACTGTATTCGTTATAAACTATTATATAACCATAGTGTTATAACGAATATTCAACATAGGAAAATGTGTGACCGCCTCAGGAAAATGTGTGACCGCCTTAGGCATATGTGTGTCCGCCTTAGGCAAATGTGTGACCGCCTCAGGAAAATGTATGACCGCCTTAGGCAAATGTGTGTCCGCCTCAGGAAAATGTATGTCCGCCTTAGACAAATGTGTGTCCGCCTTAGGCAAATGTGTGTCCGCCTTAGGAAAATGTATAATCTAATACTTCAATATATATATTATTAACAGGAATATTAATAGTATAACAATGGCTAATAAAATATATATAATGGTAATTAATAAATGTATTAGCGAAATAAATAAATATAATATGAATATAAAAATGTATAAGTTATATATAAAAATAAAATATTAGGATATAAAATATTATAAGAAGAATATAAATTTAATTATTATGAATGTCATTTATATTTACTTGTATATAGTATTGCTTATTATGATAATACAATATATTATAATGTATATAATATAGTATTAAATGATATTAAATATAAATAATATGAATAATGATAAATAAGAGAAGGAAGGAATTATGAATACAGATAAATAACTAATAATTAAATGGAATAGAAATATAATATAATTAATTATAAATATAGATAAGCAGAATAAATATTTACAGAAGTAGCATTATGAAAGGATTATAATGAAAACATATTAGAAAACAACGGCATATCATTTTCTAATGACGATTTTAATATCTTCGACGTTCCACCTTGATTTGACTGTTATTTCCTCAGCTCCGGCAACGAAGATTTCCGATCCTTCAAAGGGGAATACCGAGCCATAATCGTAGGCGCCGTTCTCATTTTCGTCGCAAAAGGCTTCTATGCGGTATTTTCCTTCCGGAAGTTCTTTCAATTTCCATTCTCCTCTTTCGGAAAGCTTCGCTTCATAGTTCTTGCCGGAAGAAATATTTATGAAATGGACTATAAAATTGCCGGAACAGCCGGCGGAATCTATCAAAACGCCGGAAACAGAGCCGAAAATGCGCGGGTCGAGGGTCAAAAAGCGCATAACGTAACCGGTATCCTTTGCGGGGGTGCCGGTGTAACTTTTAATGCCGCCGGTTGAAAAATCGAGGCGGTGCCAAGTGTCTCCGTCAAGATTTGCTAAAGGTTTCACTACGAAGTAGTTATCTGCTTTCCATAAGATTTCTGTTTCAACCGCTTGAGAATCGGGAAAAAAAACAAGGGAGATGTTTTCATTCAGCTCATTTTTAATTCCGGTGCTGAAGATAAAAGAAAAAAATGCGTCGGGATGAAATTTTATCGTGGAATCTTTAAGCGGCATCCTGTTCAAATGAGGTTTAATAAGTTTCAATCCGGTGTCGGCTTTGAAGAAAGCAGTCCTTGCGGTGTCGGACACGGAATTGCCCGCGGTATCTTTAACGGCGTTCTCTTGGGATGCTTCGAGCTGCCATATCTTTGCGGTATCAAGAGCTTTCGAAAGAATAATTACCACCTTCGATGCGGATTTATTATCAATGTAAGCGCTTAAAATATCAACGGCTTTGCCTTCGGCGGAATCTTTCAGCAAAAAACTCTCTTTGGAAACGGAAAAAGTATCGATGTTTTCGCTGAAAACCGCGTTAATTACATTTCCGGCAAGGGGGTAAGCTTCCAAAAGCGCTGGGTTTGTCTTGTCAAAAGGGTTGCGGACTTTCAATTTTATATGGGGAGTGCTGTCCTGCTTGACGGAAACATCATCAAGGGGTACGCCGAAGCCGTCGATGCCGGCGTCATATATTCCATCCTTGAACATATCCCGCACTGCAATGATTCTATAGCTTCCGTCTTTAAGCGCATTAAAGCTAAACTTGCCGTTTGTACCCGCCTGCGTGAGATAATCCGGTTTGGTATGTGCGGGATTAAGTGTATCGGCGTTAATTCCGTCTAAAAAATAGGCGAAAAGATATACGCCCCCGGGGTTATCGTCAAAAAGCATTCCTTGTATGGAGCCGCTGTCGATCTTGCTTCCCGTTGAAAAGATGAGATTGAATGCCTGCTCGGGCTTGTTTTTGTCGAAATAGTCCGTGTAGTCCGTGCCGAGGGTCAAAGAATAAGTCGTATTAGCGTCAAGAGGCTCAAGAAGTTCAATTTCAAGCTCTTTACCGCTCCAGTCATATCCGAGTTCAGCCCGGGGAGATATAAAAATATTCTCCATAACGGCTGCTTTGTCCATGTGCTTGTTGAACTCAAGCGATATTTCCTCGCCGGCGAAATTCAGAGTCATATTTTCAGGGTTGCTTTTAACAACGCGGGGAGGGGTTTCGTCGGGAGGACCGCCTGAAGGCGGGAGTGTATTGGCGCAGCCCGAGAAAACAAGAAAAACTGCCAAAAGAATATTTTTCCAATTCATATTTCGATTATTTAATTGTAAATCAGAACAGTATAATATAGAATAAATTTATGGTATAAGTCTTTCAAAACAAAAATACCACACTCGCCGAAAATAAAAAAACCGTCAGTTTTATATCTGACGGTTTTTTATTCAATAATTAAGTATTTCTTAGTTTTTTCCGTTGCTGTAATCCTGAGTAACTTCTTCCTGCTCTCCAATATCGGGCGAATCTTTGCCGAATTTTTTATGATCGACATCTTTAGGCAGGTCGCTGTTTTCATTCAGCCCCGGAATCTGTTTGAAGGTGAACTTGAGCTTATCTTTTTCTTTGTCGAAGTCTGCGGTTACCTCCATGCCGTTTAAAAGTCTTCCTTGGAGAATTTCGTCAGCGAGGTCGTCTTCTATGTAGCGTTGAACAGCTCTGCGAAGTGGTCTGGCGCCGAATTTCTCGTCGAATCCTTTTTCGACCATGAAATCTTTAGCTGCATCTGTCAGTACTATCGACATATTGTTAGCTTTCAGCCTTTCTTTCAGATATTCCATTTGAATGTCGATGATTGAGTAAATATGCTCCCGTCTGAGTTTTCTGAAGATGAAGAAATCGTCAATCCTGTTGATGAATTCGGGATTGAAAAGCCTTCTGATAGATTCTTCGATTGTAGTCTTTATATGCTCGTCTTCGTCATTTGCCATATCTGAAGAAAATCCTATCTTGCCGCCCATCTTAACATCTCTAGTTCCTACGTTTGAAGTCATGATAATGACAGTGTTCTTGAAATCGACTTTTCTGCCGAGACCGTCAGTCATAACGCCGTCGTCGAAGACCTGCAGAAGAATATTGAAGACGTCCGGATGAGCCTTTTCTATTTCGTCCAAAAGAACGATGCTGTAGGGCTTGCGGCGAACTTTTTCGGTGAGCTGTCCGCCTTCTTCATAGCCTACATATCCGGGAGGCGCTCCTGTAAAGCGGGATACGGAGAATTTCTCCATGTATTCGCTCATGTCAATTCGGATAAGAGCGTCTTCACTGTCGAACATAGTTCTTGCCAGCGCTTTGGCAAGTTCGGTTTTACCGACTCCCGTAGGACCGAGGAACATAAATGAACCAATTGGGCGCTTCGGATCTTTCAAACCTGCGCGGGCTCTGCGGATAGCTTTGGTAAGCTGTTCGATAGCCGTGTCCTGTCCAACGACCTGTTTCTTGAGAAGTTCGGGCATATTTCTGAGCTTGTTAGACTCTGATTCGGCAATTTTGTTAACCGGAACGCCGGTCATCATGGCAACTACGTCGGCAACATCATCGTTTGAAACGGGATAAAATGTTTCGCTCGATTTGATGTCCCATTCTGCCTGAGCCACTTCCAGGTCGTGCAGTAGTTTTTTCTCAATATCACGCAGCCTTGCAGCTTC
This sequence comes from uncultured Hyphomicrobiales bacterium, assembly GCA_964577665.1. GTDB lineage: Bacteria > Bacteroidota > Ignavibacteria > Kapaibacteriales > UBA2268 > CAYVTD01. The sequence goes on along the minus strand of CAZOBD010000077.1, from coordinate 10,628 downwards.
TTCAAAATTCTGCATTTTCACAACGCTGTTCTTTTCAACTCTGGTTTCTTCTATCTGTTCCTCCAGTTCGATTATCTTTTTAGGAACGACGATATTTGCGAGATGTACACGTGAGCCTACTTCATCCAAAACATCTATAGCTTTGTCCGGAAAGCTGCGGTCTGTAATATATCTTGCGGAAAAACGCACGCAGGAGTTTATTGCATCATCCGGATATTTCACATTGTGATGATCTTCATATCTGAATTTAAGATTTTCAAGTATCTCGACTGTTTCATTATAAGTAGGCGGTTCGACGATTATCTTTTGGAAACGCCTGTCAAGAGCGCCGTCTTTTTCGATATACTGCCTGTATTCATCGAGAGTTGTGGCGCCTATGCACTGTATCTCGCCGCGGGAAAGAGCCGGTTTGAACATATTGCTTGCATCCAGTGAGCCCGAGGCTCCTCCGGCTCCTACAATAGTATGCAGCTCGTCAATGAATAATATAACATCCCGGGCTTTTTCAAGTTCGTTCATGACCGCTTTCATACGCTCTTCGAACTGACCGCGGTATTTGGTGCCTGCAACGAGTGAAGCCAGATCGAGTGAGACCAGCCTTTTGTCAAAAAGCAGACGGGGTACTTTACGGTTGACGATTCTATCTGCCAGTCCTTCTACGATAGCAGTTTTGCCGACGCCCGGTTCTCCGATGAGAACAGGATTGTTTTTCTTTCTGCGGCATAGCACCTGAGTTACTCTTTCTATTTCACGCTGCCTGCCGATTACAGGGTCGAGCTTGCCGTCTGCCGCAAGCTTTGTAATGTCGCGTCCGAAATTATCGAGAACGGGTGTTTTAATGCGCTCTTTGCCTGAGGGCTTTTTGCGTCCGGTGTCGGCATATTTCTGCGATGCTCCCGGCCTGCCGCTTAAAATATTGTCGAGCTCGCGGCGGACAGCATCGTAATTAATATCATATTTAGAAAGAATCTGTGCGGCTATGTTTTCCTCATCGCGAAGTAGTGAGAGCAGAAGATGCTCCGTGCCGATAACGTCAGATTTGTAGAGTTTTGCTTCGAGATAGGTTATTTTCAGTACTTTTTCGGCGGGTTTTGTAAGCGGAATATTTCCTATTGTAATAGTAGAGCCGCTGGGTCTGACTGTATCTTCAATGTATTTTTTCAGCTTGTAAAGGTCTGCGCTGAGATTTTTCAGTACTTTGACCGCTATGCCTTCCCCTTCGCGTATAATGCCGAGAAGGAGATGTTCCGTTCCTATGTAATCATGGCCCAGCCTAATTGCTTCTTCGCGGCTTAGCCTGATAACGTCGTTTACTCTGTTCGAGAAATTTCCTTCCATATTCTTCAATCTCATTTATTTTGTTTATAATACTATTCTTTTAAATTATAAAGTGTTGTTAATTTAATTATTTGTTTGTGATACATTCCTCCGTAAAGAAGTACTTAAGTACATGAGTATCAAGTACAAAAGTACTTTTATAGTAACATACTCTTTTTATATAAATATTTTGTTCTCATAAATTTATATATTTTTGTCAAATATAATTAGTTTAAAACTTTTTGATTCAAAAATTTTACAGATTTTAAATACATGTGATTTTTAAATCCCGTCAATTTATAAAGTCTAATTACTTTGACGTTAAAAGAAAATAATTATTTGCCGTTAATAATCTTTGTTTTTTTTGGCATTTTTTCGTGATACCTATCCTTGTGTGTTTTTCTAAATCATGCCTGTTTCATCACTTTTTTAAAATAATTAGAAATTTTTCTATGTTTTTTGTTTATTTTCTTTAAAAATTTCGTTATTCTAATCAAAGGAATAATTAAAAAGAAAAAATGGCGGAATACGGTAAATACGAAACTGAAGCTTTGGCAAAACTGCTGAAAAAATCAAAAAAGAATATAGAGTTAGTATTCAATGAAATATATTCTCATTATTCTTCAAAGGTTTACGGATACTGCATCTACCGCTCGGAAAGCACGGAAGAGGCGCAGGACCTGATGCAGGAAACATGGGTTAAGTTCTATGAAAGTCTTAAAAAAAAAAATCTTCCTAAAAACACTTTGAGTTATATTTTAAAAACTGCAAGAAACCTTAGCATAGACAGATATAGAAGTAAAAAGCACCAAAAACACAAGCAGATTAATTTTTTAGACGAAGACTCTCTCGAAAAACTTGCCGATCCTTTTGATTTTGAAAAAGATTTTGAAAAAGAAGAATTTTCGGAACTGATAAAACTGGCAATCAGCAATCTGGATGATAAATACAAAGAATCTATAGCGCTTTACTGGCTCGGCGGCATGAATTTTAGAGAAATTGCGGAAATCCTCGAGGAAACCGAAGCCTGCGTAAGAACCAGAGTAAAAAGAGCATTCGCTAAATTATCCGAAATTTTAAGACCATATTTCTCTGATATTGAAAACAATTCAACGGAAAAGTCATGAAAACACAAGATATGATTTTTGAATACATCACGGGAAGCATTAATGAAGCCGATGAAAGAAAATTTTTCTCGGCATTGGCTTATGATGATGAGCTCCGCAGAGAATTTCGTGCTCAGAATGCCATTCATAACGCTATGAAAAGCTCCCCAGCTTCTTTTACGGTACCCGAAAATGTTACTGCCGGTATTTTCGGAGCTGCCGGCTTGAAAAGGATTAATGCCGCCGGCTCCTTCAAAACATCAGCGTTTTTTTCAAAGAGCTTATTCATAGGATTAGCTTCTTTTACCGGTGCATTTGTTTTAGGTCTGCTTATTTATCCTGTAATTTTTTCAGCCGAAAAGTATAATGATTCTCTTAAAATGATTTCCGAAAACAGTATTTTATCAAATGAAAGTTTTGAACAAAAGTTTAATCCCGTCAAAGAAAATTTTCTTTCGGTAAATATGAATGAGAATCTTGAAAAAGAAATCAATAATCAAACAAAAAGTTCAGACCAAAACAAAAATTCAAAAAAACAGGGCACCAAATATAATAACAGGCAATTCAAAATAAATGATGATGACATAAATGAAAGTTTTCATCGCAAAAAAAAGGCGGAAAAGGCATTGTTAAACTCAGCCTCGTCTTTTAAAGAGACAGATGAAAATAAAAATATGTATTTTACTCCAAAAAAAAGAGTATTTTCAGGCTTAAAAATTAATCCTGCTTATGAAAATTCCATTGAGAATATTTTCAGGAATGAGGAAAAACCTCTCGGACTTGAATTGGAATTCAAAGGGAATATGGTGTGGAATTTCCCGTCTGCTAAAATCTCTCCCTCGGAATATTCGCCTCTGCACAATCTTTCACTTTCGCTGCTGTATGAAGTAAATAATGCATTAAAAATCGGTGCGGAGGCTAAGCAGGAAACTTTTTACCTCGAATATACGGGTTTGGAAACTATTGAAGATGAAAATATACTTTTTGAATACCGTCAGCAGCCAAATTTCACAAGTTTTGGCGTTTTTGCAAGATATTTACCCTCTGATTTTCATAATATTAAGCCCTTTGCACAGCTTGGAATCAGCTTTAATAAAGGAGGATACGTCTTCAAGCCGGCTGCGGGGATAAGCTATAAGGCATATCACGGATTATTAATAATTTTTGGCTTTGACTATAATTTTTTCCGCTTTAATCATAACGATAAATGGTTTAACGCAAATAAATTTAATATTAATTATGGTTTGTCTTATCAATTCTAAAAAAGGAGTTTCCCTATGAAACATTTTCTTATATTATTTTCAGCGCTTTTTTTAATCACCTTACTTTCGCAAAGCTGTGAAGACGTAATAGGATTAGATAAAAAAATATGGAAAAGGAAAGTTGATACGGTTAAAAAGGATACCATAGTAAAGGATGACACTTTAAAATACGATTCTTCTCACAGCTCGAAGCTTGAATTTGAGCCGAAAGAAATTGATTTCGGCAGAACTTCCTTAGGAGACTTGAAAGAGCTTTATTATTGCATTACAAATACTTCAGATGAGAAATTTCTAATTACAAGTGTTAAATGTGAAAATCCTGCTTTTAACGTATGGGCAGGTAATCTGCCCGTTTCGGTTCCTCCGGGCGGGAAGTATTGTATGGTTATCTCGTTTGAACCTGATAAACAAGGCGATCATTACGGTATAATAATAATAAATGACGATCCACAATATTTCTTAATAGCAAGAGGACAAGTATTATGAAAAGAACAGCATTTTTTGCAGGCATATTTATTTTTATTACCGGCTTTCTTTATTCAAGCGATATTGTCTGGCAGAGCAAAGGAGAAAATATAGCAATAAGCGGCGCCGCCGAAGGAGGCGGAAGAATTGCCCTCTCATATTCTTATTCCCGCGACTTCATAACGCTTATCGATGCTGACTCTTATGATGAAATTCTGAAGCTCGATGGATACAGGGTTTCCGGTGCTTTGGATGTATCTTCAGATGGGAAATATCTCGGATTTTACGATTATGTCAAAAAGGAAATTTTCATTTATGACATAGATGAAGAAAAAATAATATGCAGCAGCCAAAGAAGTAATTCCACATTTGATTTGAAATTTATACCGGGTACAAAAAACCTCCTGCTCCTTGAATCGCAAGAGGGCAAATATGTCTTCCGTAAATTCGAAACAGATACGAAAAATGAAACTGATTACGAAATAACTTTTGACAGAAAATATGACAATATCTCAGGAAATTACACTTTGTCTCCTGACGGTAAATATCTTATTATGACAACTATTTACGGCGTACACTCACAGGATGAGTTTCCTGCTGAAAACTTCGTGGTTTTTGTAAATCTGGAAACGGGGGAAGTTACAAAGAGAAAAGAACACCGGTATTCGGTGAGATTTTTCGATTTTTCACCCGACGGCTCAAAAATGATTACTGTCTCAGGCAAAACTGACGGAAGCGCTCCCGAGGAGAATGCTTTGTTATGGGATTTGTCATCCAAAGAAGTAATCGGCAGAATAGAAGACCTGCCGTTAAGAACAGTCTGGGGCGGTTTTTCTGAAGACGGCAGCGAGATTTACTGCATATATGAATATTTCAATTCACTTATTACTTATGACACAGAAACACTGGCAAGGAAAGATTCCTCTAATACGATTTACTCTTTACACCCTCTTTTCAGATATGATAACAAACTTTTCTGTAAAGATCAGCTTTTTAAATTGAAGACATTCGATTTGGAAAGCAGAGAGTACAAAACTGTCTATCAGGAAGAAACCGGAAATGTACATACGAGTAATACTGTAATGTCGGCTATATCACCCGGCGGCAAATATGCTCTCAGCGCTTCGGCGGATGCATCGGCAAAGCTTTGGGATTTTGAAACGGGAGATTTTATAAAAGAATATAAATTTCCTGCGGGACTTTTTTCAGCAAGATTTTCTAATGACGGAACCAGGATGATATTCTCCACTGCAAGGCCTGATAATAAAATTTACATCAAGAATACCGAAAATGATGAGACAGTGTTCATTTTTGATAAGTATGAAAACACAGTTTTAGACGCTGTTTTTTCAAAAGATGATTCCAAAATAGCCTCATGCTGTTACGACGGACTCGTCTATATATTAAATGCCGAAAACGGTGAAGTGCTTCACAGCAGAGATTTCGGACATTGGATTCGGCGGGTTAAATTTGTTCCCGGAACAAACAAAATCGGTATAGCCGGCAACGACAGAAATTTCATTATATGGGATTTTGAAAACGACATTGTCGAATATAATCAGGAAATTTTTCCTGTGTATTACAATTCAACTATAAACGATATTGACTTCATACCTGACGGCAAAACGGCAGCCCTTGCCTGCGGCGACGGTATGCTGAGAATGTTTGATATGGAAAGCAAAACGGTTGTAAAAGAATATCAATCCCTAACTCAGTTATCGGGCGGAGCAGTCAAGCAGGCTTCCTTTAATTCAGTAGATATTTCCGATGACGGAAAATATATGATCGCCGCCCTTTCAAAAATTCTAAAAATGTGGGATTTGGAAACGGAAAATGTGTATCATGTTTTTGAAGATCTGTTTCCTGATGGAGAGAGTCAGAATTTTGCCGTATTAAACAAAAATTCAAATTTTGTCCTGAGCTGCACATACGGCGGTGATGTGATAAAATGGCGTGTGCCCGGCATCAGCTCTGTTGATGAAAATTTATACAATGATGCTGTGTCTGTCTTTCCAAATCCGGCTGATGAGATTCTCAATATTCAAATTTCATCCGAATATTTCTCCTTCAAAGATATAAAAGTGTTGGATGTTACCGGCAATGAAGCTGCCGATATTAACTTCATCTCGGAAGTGAGTAATAATACATCGATTTCACTTGATGTTTCTAATCTGGAAAGCGGAGTGTATTTTTACGTCATTAGTTCAGAAACAAAGAATTTAAGAGGAAAATTTGTTATACTTAGGTAACTTCATCAGAAGAACATCTTTTTTAGCGTTCCTTCAGAATAGTTCACGATATAAAAGAAACATACTAATTTTCATCCCCTCTTGAGAGCCGGGCATTGAGCTTTTCGGAATGGGGTTAAGAAGTTTGTTCTTCATCTGTTTATTTTTTTTCAGATTCAGATGTCCAACATCTGCCAGATGTTGGACATCTTTTTCATCCTGTTGTCACGTCATTTCGAACTTGCTCAAGAAACCTTGCGTATTGCATCCCCTCCCCAAGAGTTGACATTACCCGAAAAATTTCAAAAAAGGAATATTTGAGTAAAAAAAGTGTAGTAGAAATGTTTTTCTGAAAAAGAAGATCCCCCTAACCCCCTTATAAACAAGGGGGTATTATTTTATCTTTTCTCCCTCCCTTTTTTAAAAGGGAGAGGCGGGGAGGGATTCTTTAAAATTCGGGTAATGTCAGTTCCCAAGAAGGGATTAAGGGGTGTGTTCCTCATTACGTGAGATTCTGAAACAATTCTGAAACAATTCTGAAACAATTCTGAAACAATACTGAAACAAGCTTTCGGCACGAGGACAGAATGCCATTTCGCATCTCATTCCCAAACTCCGATTTGGGAATGTGTTTTTCTTTCAAAACTCTGTTTTGCATTAACTCTCAAATAATCATCCCCTTATGTGTTTTTACCTTATCACGGGTGTTCATTAAATCTTCTTTCCAATATAAAAAACATAGCCGTAGAAATCGCTGTATTTCTTGTACAATTCCGCTTCATACCTTAGATTCTTGATCAGTTCTTCGGCAGTATCATTACCGGCATATTTTTTCAAGAATATTTCCTGCGCCTCAACCTGAGGTTCGTAATAATTTTCTGACCAGCAGCTTTTAGGTAAAACAAACGAAGCCGCCGGTAAATATCCGGCTTCCTGCATCTGCTCCACTTTTTTGGGAATTGTGTCAATTTCAGTATATTCCATGTTCCAAAAAGCGTTGATTTCATCAGGGCGGTCTTCCGTAAACCAAGAAGCATCCGTAACGGCAATAAAACCACCCGGTTTCAGACACCTGCGCCATTCCTTTAAGCCCCGGCGGTATCCAATGTTGTAAATAGAGGCTTCCGCCCATATCAAATCCAATTCTTCATTTTCATAAGGAAGTTTTTCCATCGAACCGGCAATTCCTTTTACCCTGTTCTGCAGGTTTAATTTGCTAATATTTTCATTGAAAATGTCGATGAATTTCTGAAACAGATCAATTCCGGTAATATGCCCCTTTGTATTTCTTGCCAGAGTTATAGTCTGCCCGCCGGTGCCGCATCCAACATCAATAATTCTTGATTCATCGGTTAAATTATCAATAAAACTCAGAGCTGTGATAGTTGCCTCTTCGCTTCCGGGACCTTGCCGCTCCATACTTGAGAAATACTCACATATTAAATCAAACTCAAATTCATGGATAGATTTATTTTCGCCGCTCATATCTTCTCCTTTGTTTTTATTTTTAGTATTATATCATTTCCCTTTTGAAAGTATATAAATTATACACATCAAAACAGGAAAGGGAGCATGGAGCCTCTAATTAATAATATAATCAAAAAAAAACATTTCAGTTAAGACAGTATGGATTTGTAAAATACTACAAACTCAGTTCCGCCTGCAGGGAAACATGGCGGGTTTCACCTAAATTGCCGGGTATTTCAGTATAATAGTAATTAAATAAATTGCCTGCGTTTAAGGTTATTGTCAAAGGCAGCAGTTCGAGTTCCTTCATTCTGAATATTATTCGTACGTCAACAACATGTGCGGGAACGCGGGCGTCCGCATCTTTTATACCGAGGCTGAGGCGTGAATCAACATTTACAACCTCGCTTAAGTATCGATAGTCTGCCTGAAACTCCAAGAAGCCGAAAGGAATAAAAAGCCGGTTGTACCACAAAATTTCCGAACGGTATTTCAAAGTTTCGTTCAAAGTTAAATCTTCCGGGTTCATAGCGGTAAGAGCTGTTTCAAAGCCGAAAAGATTTAAAGGCACTGCTTTTATGCTAAGTTCCAAGCCTTGAATTCTTGCACGGGTAACATTTTGAAATTGAATGACATATTCCCTGCCGCTCTCTACGAACATCGGCTCTATAAGATCATACATCTCGTTTTGAAAAAAAGCAGCGTCTATCTGCAAAGGAAAACCGAGACCTTCGAATTCATACATAGCCCCGATTTCAAAAGACCAACTGTGCTCAGGTTTTAAACCGGGATTTGCAATAACTGTAAATCCGCTGAACTCGACCGAGGCATATCTTTCTGCGACCATGGCAGCACGGAATCCTTTACCGGCGGAAGCCCGGAAATTAACACCAAAATCAGGCTGCCAGGAGATGCCGATTTTTGGCGACACTTCAAGATTTTCATCGAGGTCTTCGGTCTGCTCAAAGTCTATTCTGGTTCCGGCAGTTGCGGTTAGGTTTCTTATACCTGAATATTCAGCCTGTGCATATCCCGAAAAAATCTGCTGTGTTCTTACTCCGTAAGTATCGGAATCAACATCATTAAAAATGTGGTTCAATCCGATTGTAAGTACAGTTTTTTCAGCGGGATTAATGTTCATCTGGAGTTCGCTGTTTATTGACATAGCAGTAGATTCTCTGTATTCATCGGTATTTTCCGGTGTGTTTTCAAAAGTTGTTATGTAAACGCCGGACTGAGCCTTCAGAAAATTACCGCTGTCAAAAATGTGGGTAAACGCTCCTGAAACAGAATATTTGCCTGATGTAATTTTATTTCCGAGATCGGCATCGGCAGGAGGAACGGTGGCGCTGTCAAGGCTGTTCCAATACACCCAGTCGTCATGCTTGTTCGATGAAAAATTTCCAGTAAGAGAGAGCATAGAAGCATCACTTACATCATAATTCATCTTTGAAAAAACATTCCAGCGCATAGTTTCGTCAAACTCACGGAAGCTGTCGTCCTGTTCGAAACCGCCTGATATTAAAATACCGAAACTGCCGAATTTTTTGGAAAAACTTGTTTCGGCGCCGCTTTTCAATCTGCTGTCGTCGCTGTAATTCCATTCGTCATATTTTGTATCGGTGTAAACGCCGCTGTAAGCCTTCATACGGATATCTGCTTTTTCGGAAGGTTCTCTGGTAATGATGTTTATTACTCCGCCTAATGCGCCCGTGCCGTAGAGAGCCGAACCGGCTCCTTTTACTACTTCTATTCTTTCTATGTCAAACATTGGCATAGAGCTGAATTTGACGTCGCCGTTATCAGCAGGCTGAAGAGGAAATCCGTCCAGAAGTACCTGTACGCGGGAACCTAATCCGAAAGCAAAGCCGGAAGTTCCGCGTATGCTTACATGGTCATAATTCATAGTTACACCCGGGACATAGCGGAGAGCATCGTCAAGCCGGGTGATATTACGCTCTCTGATGCTGTTAAAATCTACTACCGAAACGGAAATCGGCACATCCTGCACTGCCTGCACCCTTTTATTTGCTGATACTATTATTTCGGAAGTTTCAATTACAGTCTCCTGCATTTGAATAGTGCGTGCTGCTTCGGGATTTTCCTTATTGACTTCGAAATTAAATTTTTCCGGTTTATAGCCCACAAAAGAAACCAGAGCGGTATATTTTCCGAAAGGGATATTGCCGATGGAAAAACTGCCGTCTTTTTTAGTAACGGCGCCGTATGCAGTGCCATCAATTCTGACGGTTACTCCCGGCAGGGGTTCTCCGTTTTTTTCATCAGATACTCTGCCTGAAAATATACCGTTCTGGGCAGACAGTAATTCAGACGATGAAATTAAAATCAGCAGAAATACAATAGTTGTTTTCATTTTTAGTTTATTTTTAGATAAGCCGTAATTTTGATAATTTTCCGATAAAAGACGAATTTATTACTGAAAATTATATTTAATCGGAAAATTACAATTTTTTTCAATAATATTAGAGATACTATATTGCAAATATATAGCTCTATCTCAAAAATAGCGGGTAAAAAAAATGATAAGTATTATTGAATTGGTAGAAAGTAAGAATAGCCCCGGCCTTTAGGTCGGGGTTAAAGAAATATAATCAATAAGGCTTTTACCACTCATTCCCAAACTCCGATTTGGGAATGTATCTTTCAAACGAAACTCCGTTTCGACTTAGGCAAACAGAGTATGAATTGAAACTGTCCTGTCCAAATCGGAGTTTGGACAGGAGAAATGGGGGTGATTATATCAGATTTTCAAGACTATCATT
>CAZOBD010000076.1:0-17796 GCA_964577665.1 uncultured Hyphomicrobiales bacterium | reverse complement strand
TGAAAAACCTGAAGAGACCCCACCCCGGCCCTCCCCAAGGGGAGGGAGCAAGATCGTTGAATTCCCTCCAATTTGGGAGGGTTAGGGTGGGGATTAAAATAAACAGATGAAAAAGAAGTACGGCACATGGAAGGCATTCAACATCCTGAAGAAAAATTAATAATATTTACTCTGGAAGTTGAATATCATATCTGCAATATCATGTTAATGCCAAAAGCAAGATATTCTGCTTGACCGCCCTGCCCCGCAAGTTTTTCTTTTGTATATGTAATGTCTGCCTGCAGCTTTACGTGGTTTTCGTTAAAAAACCGCGTAAAACCGAGGCTGTAATCTTCGATGAAAGGTGTCAGTTCTTTTATGCCGCTGTGAGGCTCGGTACTGCTGTACCGCAAAGCAAAACTTATTTTACCGTTAAACATGTAAGAAGCTTCGGCGCTGTATCCCTGCCCTGTATAAACATAGCGCTTATTTTCGGGATTATCTGCCTGTGATGTAAGCGGATTACGGCAAAAGCGCCGGTAATAATCCGCAAAAAAAGACAATCCTCTGTATTTGAGTAAAATATCCCCCATCGCAGTTCCTATGTCCCGGGGTGAATAAAGAGAACTCCCCAGAGTGCCTCTTGTTCGAACAGCATCGTCGTTAAAAGAATAAGCCGCACCTGCAGCCAGCTTTAAAGGGCTTTCCCGTGCGAGGTCCGGGAGGTAGTTATCTCCTCCTGATTTAAAAGAACCTAAGGGCAGTATCTCAATCCTCCCGGTATAGCACCACCCGCCTTCTGCCGTGAAACGGTTTTTCCCCTCGCCGCCCGTCACTGCGGCAGAAGTCTTCAGAACGGCACCCCCTATATTAAGCGAGTTGTGAAGCCATAAGCCGGCGTCTCTATAAACATTGAATTTGCTTTCGGCAGTCGAGCGCTCCAGAAAATTTAATCCCTGGTAAGAAAAAAGACGTGTTTTAGCGCCCGGGAGTTTTCCCTGTCCAAACCAAAGCTGAGTGCCGGGTGCAAAAGTCCATTTAATAAGAGCGTCAAAAATAACTCCCGGATAGTCATTAGCGGGGTCGCCGCTGGATTCCATATCCTGATTGCTCAGCCCGAGTTGAAAGAAATATTCCAGCTCGGGAGAAACAGCAAAACCACTGAAGATAAGCCTTGCACGGCGAATCAAAGCTTTTCCCTGTACAAAATCATCCTCAGTCAGGTTCCCCAAAGCGGTAATGCGCGGCTGCAGTGCCATATTAAGCCTTATGGAATAAGAACTGTCACCGGCGGTTATTACCAAGCCTTTGTTTTTACCGGATTGAATTTCAGTTGTGTCCTGTGCCAATGTATGGAGGAAGCAGCCGCACAATAAGAGAAAAAATACTGATGATTTTTTTAACATTAACAGTCCTTGTGCTTTTAATAGTACAATATTCCTGTTATTAAATCAGTTTAAATTTCAAATCAAGGCAAGTTAAATATTTTTTCTAAATATACAAAAAACAAATCCTTCCGAAGGTTTTAAACTTTCGTAAGGTTTTAATTATGACTTCCGTTTCATCCTCAAGCAGGGCTTACAATTCATTTTTTTCGATAAACTCCTTAAGTTTTGAATATTCCTCTAAAAATCTCGTAAAAAGGGCATCGAACTCATCCATTCGGTTCTCTTTAGCCATAAACTCCAAATCTGTTGCGGCAGAGGAAAGCGGCACCGCCTCGAGGGTAGCCGCTCCTCCTTTTACCGAATGAGCTTCTCTGCGCAGTGCTTCAACATCATTATCCTGAAAAGATTTCCGTATTTTTTCAACTTGTTCACCGACATTGCTCATAAACTGTTCCAAAACTTTCCGAACTACTTCCTTGCTGCCAAATTCATCAAGCGCTGTTTCAAAATTTATCGGAAGAGCTTTTTCCGCGTCCTGATTAGTTTCCTCCTCAGCCGGCTGTGTTTTCTGTCCTGTGCCGGTTTTATAGGGTAAATCATCGGAAATTGTCTCGGGGTCGAGTTCAAAAATTTCCTCGTTATCTTCGCTTCCGGAAAGGAACAGCCATTTATCAACTGTGGCAAGAAAGGTTCTTCGGCGTATCGGTTTAGTAACAATATCGTTCATCCCTGCGCTTGTACACTGCATTTTAGTTTCGTCGTCAGCATTAGCTGTCAGAGCTAAAATTATAACGTCCTTGCAGAGAGAATCCTGCCTGATGAGCCGAGCAGCTTCAAAGCCGTCGAGTTCGGGCATCTGAATATCCATCAATATCAGATCGAAAGTCCTTTCGCTGCATTTTTCTACTGCTTCTCTGCCGTTGTCTGCAAAAAAAACATTATGTCCGGCGGCTCTCAGGTGCATACCTGCTACTTCCTGATTGGGCTTATAGTCTTCCACAACAAGAATATCCGTAGAATTTTGTTTTCTTTCTTCTGCAAGCGCCAGAGATATTTCATCCGTTATCTGCATATCTTCGGCTTCTTCAAGTGGGGGATCTGAAAGAGAAAAAGTAACGGAAAACCAGAATTCACTTCCTTTGCCGGGCTGGCTTTCAACACCGATATTTCCCCCCATAAGCTCTACAAGCTGCTTGGAAATATTAGTGCCGAGACCCGTTCCGCCGTACTTGCGGGTCGTGCTGCCGTCTGCCTGTATAAAACTTTGAAAAATAGTCTTTTGTTTCTCTTTCGGGATACCTATCCCGGTATCTTCCACCGTAAAAATAAGCTTTGCTTTGTCTTTATAAGTGTCAACTACACCTACATTTAAGGCAATATAGCCATCGTCGGTAAATTTCAATGCGTTGCTGAGAAGATTCATTAAAATCTGGCGCAGCCTCAGGAAATCCGCCATAATATATGGAGGAACATTTTCGTCAACAAATACTCTGAAATCGAGACCCTTGTCCCTTGCGCTGACATTTGCAATGCTGATTACGTCTTCTATTAGTTTGTTTATGTCCATCGGGCGGTATTCCAGTTCAAGTTTTCCCGCTTCTATTTTTGCATGGTCGAGCAGCTGGTTTATCAGGGACAGAAGGGATTCCGACTCGCGGATAATCGAGCGTGCCTGCCCGTATATTTGGTTAATGTTGTCTGCCGCCAAAATTATTTCGGTAAAACCGATAATACCATTCAAAGGTGTCCTGATTTCGTGAGAAACATTTGCCAGGAACTGTGATTTAAGTTTATTCGCCTGCTCGGCGCTCTCTTTTGCCCTGCGTATCAGATTCTCGGCGATTTTTCTTTCGGTTATGTTGCTGCCTACGGAAATCACTGTGTTTTTTTCTCCAATGGAGTTTTGCCATTGCAGCCAGCGTCTCTCGCCTGATTTAGTGTAAACTAAGGTTTCGTAAGTCTTCTCGCTCAGCTTTTCTTCTCCCGATGCGAGCGCTTTTATATGATTAATTGCTCTTAAACGTTCGTTTTCTTCAGGATGACTAATGTGCCACCAGCCGTCATCTAAAAATTCATTTTTTTCATATCCAAGAATTATTTCCACATAAGGAGTAGTGTATATCACTTTTGCATTTACATCAAAAACTATCACAATTGTACCTGCATTTTGCAGAATGCGGTCAGACAAGCGGTGTTTCATAGCTGTTTCTTTACGTTCGGTAATATCCCAAAGATAAGAGCGGCTCCCTATTATTTTATCATTTTTTCTCATCTGCACTGTTTTCACTTCGCAGTAAAAAATCTCACCGTTTTTCTTAACGCCTCGAAACTCATACTGACTGGGAGCAAAAATATCTGTCATTCTGCCGGTATGGGCTTTTTTTACATAGTCCTTATCCTCGGGATGAACCAGCTCAAGTATATTCATGCCTAATATATCGTCGTGTGATGAGTATCCGAAAATATTTTTCAATTGATCGTTGCAGTATTTTAGGCATCCGTTCTCATCATCCATTACTATTGCGATGCCGGCTTTTTCAACCAAATCCTTAAAATGCTCTTCACTTTCCTTAAGGGCAAGTTCGGTTCCCTTATGTTTTTCTATTTCACGGTAAAGCTGCGCGTTTGCTCTGGAAAGCTCTTCGGTGCGGGTTATGACAATCTCCTCGAGATTATTGCGGTACTTTGCAAGTTCTTTTTCCGTTGCTTTTTTAGAGGTAATATCTCTGCCTAAAAGAAGATAATATTCACCTTCGAGCTCTTCGATTTTGGAAAGGTTCAAATCCAGAGTGAGCAGGTTTCCATTTTTTTGCTTAACGACCCATTCAAAGCTTTGAGTGTGTCCGAGACTGACTTCATAAAGGCGCTCTTCAATGATTTCAGAAGACATCCTGCCGTTTGGCTGCCGCAAAGGAGAAAAATCGAGCGGAGCTCTGCCTATTAATTCTTCTTTTTTAACACCGAGAAGTTTCGCAGCGACATTGTTACATTCGTAAAAACGATTATCCCGCAGTACGCCGATACCGTCTGCCGATGATTCAAACAGACTTCTGTATTTTTGCTCGCTGAAGCGCAGATAGCGTTCTGCCTGCTTTCGTTCGGTAATATCTAAAATATTTACCATCAGCCTGTGGGCATTTTCTTTTCCTTCGGGAAAATTTATTTTCAAAAGAACCGTGATGTGCCTTCCGTCGAAAGTTACCGCCTCCATTTCCGTTTCAAAATGGGTCTTGCCCTCAGCCAGAGCCGTAAACTCATCACGAAAGATATCTTTATTTATATTATTAAAGATACTTTCAAACGAGCCTAAAAACTCCTCTTTACTGTGAGCTTTGTAAAGTTTTAAGGTTGCATTGTTAATATTATTTATTACTAAAGAAGAGCTTAGTTCATCAACTTTTTCGGGATTTTCCGAGAAGAATTTTTTGAAGTCGGTAATACCATCTTTTTTCCAGTTTTCAATGCGTTCATACACTTTTGAAAAGTCTTCCTCCCAAAGCGAAACAGCCGTGTTTTCAAATATATAGCGGTATCTCTGCTCACTTTCCCGAAGCTGTCTCTCGGCTATTTTCCTTTCGGTTATATCCCAAGCATAGCAGGATGCTCCCATAATTGTACCGTCGTCGGAGCGGATGGGGTTGAGATTAATTTCCGTAAACATAGGTTCTTTTCCGAAATCGAAGCTGTATTCAAAGCTAAACCGGCTGCCTGCCAGAGCCTTATCGTACCGGTCTTTCCATAAGCTCCTTTCTTTTTCGGGCATTGGCTTTAAAGTGTCCATGCCTTCTTTTAGATCGAAATTGAAAATAATCTGAGCTATTTGCTTAAGCGGAAGATTTGCCATTTTCAGTCTGTAGTCCCTGTCAACAGACCATATAAAGTCGGTTGTGTTGTCAACAACTGATACAAGATTTGCCCTATGGCGGTTTAGCTCGAGCTCTTTTCTTTTTAGTTCGGAAATATCTTTTATGTATTCAATTACCTTAACTAATTTGCCGTCTCTGTCGAAAAGGGGATAAGATGTAAGCTCTATCCATCCGTCCTGCCTGCCTGCCGCCTGATATGGCACTATTTCCCTGTGAGATTTACCTGTTTCTATTGATTTCAAAGCCGGACAGAACAGACAAGGCTCATCGCGGCGCTGAAAAACTTTATGACATTTTTTGTGCTCCAGAGGGGCTTCTCCCGGATACATTTTCTCCACCCAGGGATTAACCTTTAAAACATTGAAATTGCTGTCGAGTACGCATATACCGTCCTGGATGGCATTGAAAACATCAGTTAAAAAACGTTCGTTTCGCGTAAGCTCGACTTTGTTTTTTTTTAGTTCTTCTACGTTTTTCTCAAGGCGGCTGTTTGTCTCAAGGAAAGAACGATGAACGTTTTCACGCACTCTTTCATAAAAATACGTAAACGCCGTTACAAGAATAAATGAACCAAAGAAACGGATAATTACACTGTAGGAATAGATGTGCATTATGTTAATAAAACTGGAAAAAATCGTTAAAACTGCCAGTAAGGACAAGAATCCGAGAATAACCCTTATGCCTTTTGCTGCTCCCATTAGGTAAAGCACAAGCATAGGATAGGCATAACTCCACATAAATCCGGTATTTCCGACTCCGCCGGTAATAAAGAGAAAAAAAGCAAGTACGGTCATAACAACTACAGAAAAACCTGCGGCAAAATCAAGATTCTTTGTTTTTCTCAGGTGAAATACTTCAGCTATCAGCAGGGCGAAAACGCTCAAGTCAAAAACGCCGACAAGCTTGTTGCCCACAATCAAGGCATCAATGCCGTAAATCAGAAGGAAAGCAATAGCGAAAGTGTATATGACGTTTATTAGAACTACTTTTCTGGTTGTTTCATAATCTGCGCTGTCGTAAAGTCCGCTTGTGAAAATATCCCTAAGCAGCAGTTTAAAGTCACTTTTTTCTGATTTCATCGATAACCTGATTAAAAATTTATTAAAATAAATTTAAAATAGATTAAAGATAACAAAAAAAATACTATTGACCTATAAAAACGGGGACTTTTTCTTCTTTAATAAGATAGCGGGTAAGGCTTCCTGCTATGAAATCAAAGACTCCCCTTTTCAAATGGGCGCCTAAAACAATGTAATGAGCCCAGTTCATATATTTTTCATCAATAGTCTTAATGATATTTTCATCGGTGGCATGTTTGGTAACATTTTCTATGCCGTGTGCATGAAGATACTGCACAACTTTATCGAGATAGTCTTCTGCTTTTTCTACGTTGTCGTCAGACATCACTATGTGTACATTGTCCTCAAGTTCCGTAAAAGAATATGTAAGCTGGGCAAAGCGCTGCAAAGCCCGGCATGACTCAATACTTCCGTCGAAGGCTATGAGGGCATTTAAAGGCATGTTCTTTTTATAAGGTCTTTCTATACTATAGTTTTTCGGTACAGCTATAATGGGCGTGATAGAATGCTCAAGAATATGCTCGAAAGAGTCACCGTCTTCTTCATTTACATCAGCATCCCAGTGAAAATAAGTTCTCATACCCATTATCAGCAGATCATAAAACAAGGACTTTTGCAAAATTTTATTACTCGGCATACCCTGGCTGGGTGCGCGGCGGTAGCGGACACCTTCTTTTCGGCAGAACAGCTCAAATTTATCAAGTAACTCGAATACGTGTTTATCAGCACGTTCCCTCAGGCTTTTTTCCATTTCTTTGGCAAAATACGAACCGCCGATAGGAACTGGTCCGGTATGGGAATGAATGCCCGGCACATCGAGCACTACAATGCCGGTTACTTCGGCATCGTGATACTTGGCAAGGGCGCAAGCCTCTTCTAAGGCATTGGAGGAATACTTTGAATCGTCGAGAGGTATTAAAATTCGTTTCAGCATGGCGTTTCTCTTATTAGTTAAGCAACATTTTTAGTTTTTGTTAAAATTTTTCGATTAAATAAAGTAAGTATAATATCTTTATCTATGCTTAATTTTGTCCAGTGATTCATATAGTATCTTCTGTAATATTAACAAAAAATTTTAAGTTAAGTATATTGACTGAAATATTTGATTCAAATCTTTTAGATAATTTAAATCATTTGTTTCTCTTAATTTAATTAAAAAATTCAAAATATATTCAGTATTTTGTTTGTCAATTTTACTTAAGTCTAACATTTTTGAATTATTAATATCATTTGGTTCAAATTTAGTTAATCCGTTTCCATATTCTCTTCTATTTTCATTGAATAGTTTTTTTGCAATATCTGTTAACAAGTAAGCAAAAAAAAGATCAATATTTCTATTCTCAAAAAGATCATCATTATGTAAATATATACAATGAAAAGTAGTAAGATTATGAACACCCGCTGCGTTTCTGATAAATTTCATTCCCTTTCTATTAAACACAGAAACTAATATCGGTGCAGGCGGGCGTTTTTCAATAGCAAACCAAGGTTTTCTGTTTTTGGTCAAATATTTTTCATTTATTCCTTTTTTTTCTCCCAGTTTAATATATTTTAAAACATTCTCATTTTTTGAACCTGCAGCATTAAACAAATAAACTTTGTGATCGGATTCCTTTAGCCGCTGAAAATGATGATTTGTAAAAAAATGTTCTTTAATATCAGCAGATTTGCAAATACATGGTATTAAATTTTCTTCAGGAATTTGAAAAGCTGCTGCCTTGCTTTTATAAAATGTGAAATAATCATTTGAACCGGTAGCTATACCCCTGACGGCCTGTGCATATTTCGTAAATGGAACCAAATACTTATAACTATCACAGTTTTTCTTCTGATAATAATTCCTCCATTTTATTTTGTGATTAAGGCTATTTCTTTCATAGCTAAACTCACCGCCTGCAGGATATCTTTCTATATATTCTTTTATAACCGACAAGTCCTCTAATTTAAATATGTTTGTGAAGTGTACTTCTTTGTCAAATTTATCTTTTGCCATCAGCAATATGCAGGCTGTTGTAATTGCATCGCCAAATACATTTTGATTAAAATCAATAATGAAAATATGCCTTAAAGTTTTAGATTCAACTAAATAATCTTTGATGTCTTTTCCGTAATCTGAATTTAAGAATTCTGAAGGCAAAATAAACGAGGCTCTTCCATTTTCGTTTAATTGATGTATTGATTTTAAAAGAAATAGTGTATATAAATTTACAAAACCATTTAGTCGTATATTTAGTTTGCGGCTTATACTTTTAGAAATATTTATATTGTCATAATTATGAAACTTAAAATAAGGTGGATTGCATATTATTCCGTCATAACTATTATGCCAATCGTTTTCAATATAGTCTTTATTGTAAAGGTGAATTTCAGGTTGATTTAAAAACTCCCTGAGAGCAAATTGAAACATGATATTATCTTTTTCATAGCCATATATTTCTATATTATTATTTCTTTTTGTCAGTATCCTGGAAAAAATACCCAAACCAAATGCTGGTTCAAGTATTCTTTTTATCGTTTTATCACCTAAAAGCCATTCCGACATCACTTCAGCAATAGGAAGCGGTGTAAAAAATTGTCCTTTCGACTTCCTATGTTTTTGGGAAGTTTGCTTTACATATTCAGCTTCAGGGCTGGATAATATAGTTCTATTATTAATACTTATCAAAAATTATCCTTGTTTAATTTGAGTAATTGAACTAAATTATCAATATCCAGATATGCTTCGCCACCCTCAAATGTAACATAAAAAAGGAGCCTTCCTCTCGCCATTTCTTTTCTAACGCTTTTATGAAAAGGTTCATCAACTTTGTCAGCCAATAGTGTTCCGATTTGTGAGTTTATTTTTATAGTTGTTTTGTTTTGGTTCTTGGTATCTTTTTCAATGCTATAAATACTTCCTTCGTTATCAGGATTAGAAATTATTTTCATTATATCCTCAAAAGATAGTCCGTATATCTTATCGAAAAATACCTGGAAATAAAAATGAGGCACATTAAAGGTCTCAATCCACTTGTAAACAACTTTTAAATCTTCTACTTTAGGAGTTATGCTTAGAAAATTTCTTTTTTGAATGTCTTTGAGCGCAACCTTAATATTTTTTAATAGATCATTCAATTTTGATAATCTTTCGTCAGCATTCCATCCGGGAACTTTGAATTGTATAGCATGAAGAGTGTCTGTATTAATATTTTCAAGAATCGAAATATATCTTTTTCTATTATCATGTTTTAATAAATCATAATAATTTTTTAATATAATGTCTTTGATCTCAAATACTTTTTTCTGATTTGCATTAAATCTTATTTGCATTTCTTGTTTATATTTATCTATAAGAAAAGCGCTGGATCTAATCTCAATTCCTGCTTTAGCTTTTTTAATATATTGTGATATTTGATCATGGGGTAAATCACTAATGTCAAATCCATATTTTTCTATGAAATCTTCTCGGCTAAAAATCAATAAATCAGGTCTTTTACCAATGGTATCTAATTCCTCTTGAAACTTCTGAAAAAAAACGGGGAAATGTTTATCCCCTGCAATAATATCATCAGACTTACCATATTTAACTGCTGCATAATTCTTTGAAGTTTTATTTACAGCATTAAATATAATACTTTCAGCCCAATCACCCTGCTGCTTATTAGTAATAAAGTTTGATGATACTTGAGTAGGTATCCTTGCAGGGGTTCTTTCAAGTGAAAAATCAATTAATGAGTTAGGTATTATTTTTATTACTTCATTTATTTTATCAAGATAACTCATAGTATTAATAAATCTTTTTTTCAATACTTCTTAACCAAGCCTTTATCTATAACGTAAAGTGCTACCTGACGGGCGCCTTCTTCGGTATATTTGAATTTTTTCATAAGGTTGTCGAGCATCCTTTTTATATCGCGACGGAGACGCGAGTCGTAGGTGTTGAACTCCTCAGAGCCGTAAGCGAGTATTGCCCGGCGGAAATTTTGATTTTCAGTGTATGGAGCAAGAGCGTTTTCTTTCAGATTTCGTGTATAGCGTTCAAAGAGTGATTTGAAAATAGAAGTCTCATCTATTGATTTTCCTTCCACCCTCATTTCACGGGAGAGGGCTTTCGTTATGTATTCGTTGTGGACATCCTTTCTGAAAATTCTTCTTTCGTTGCCGGTGCTGGTCGTGCCTAAAAACATTGCCTCGAAATTCTTAAAGAAGTCTTCCGTTATGTCTATCTTTTCGCCGGTAAATTCGCTTTTCTTTGTATCGCCGATTTCGTAGTTAAGTGCAAACAGATAATTTTGAATGTCGCTGGAAATCTGCTTTTCATTATAATAATATATTGATTCTTTCACCTCCTGAAGCACATTGTAGTCGTACATGTCTTCAAGCGAATCTATGAAACCGCCGGGTATTTCGCTGAAAGGCGGAGCAGCGATTTT
Source organism: uncultured Hyphomicrobiales bacterium (assembly GCA_964577665.1). Taxonomy (GTDB): domain Bacteria; phylum Bacteroidota; class Ignavibacteria; order Kapaibacteriales; family UBA2268; genus CAYVTD01. The sequence goes on along the minus strand of CAZOBD010000076.1, from coordinate 7,072 downwards.
TTTCATAAAGTAATCCTTAACGCACTCCATTGTGATCATTTTCCCTTCGGAAGCATGTTTCGAGTAAAAAGCATTGAAAACATTAAGCGACATTCTGCCGGAAATACCTTTTCTGCCTTCGTTTTCGGCTGTTGCTATGCAGGCTTTCCGCGTGTTTCTGTCGAAGCGTTTTTCGTCTTCTTCGCTGAGCCAGGATGGTATTTTGCCGGTATAAACGGACATCTTGAGTAAAAGCATGTTTCGGTCGAGATATTTACTGTATTTCTGGGGATTGCTTATCCAGTTCCGGAAAGCGGGGGAATCCGGTTCCATTCTGGAAGAAACAATGATTTTGGCAAAATTTTCAAGCACCCGCGGCAGGAATAAATCTGTAATGGATTCGCCGAATTTGTTTTTATAAATTTCAACTTCGGTATTGAAATCGAGCACATAAGGAATGTTTACGGTAATAATTCTGTCCTGAAATGACTTTACATTTTGAAAATGATGCTTGTCTTCGGGATTGACCAAACCGATGAAAAGTGATTTTATATGTTCTTCTATCAGCTCAACTTTCTGCACGCCGTCGCTGATTATGCCGTGAAGGCTGCGGAGACGCTCTACGTTTGCCTCTTTTATGTCCATGAGCGCCAGGATGCCGTTATTTGTCTTTGCAAGATAAGAGTACACAAAATCTATATTGTCAGTTTTTAAAAGGTTGTTTAGAATATTTTCCAGACTCTTGTTTTGAATAGGTCTTTTGTAAACGGGGTCGCCCGGGTTGTTAACGCTGATGCCTTCGCCGAACTGCCTGTTAAACCGGGCGCGGCGGGCATTTATCATTTCGTAAACCAGCATCGGATCGCCCAGTATGTCCAGCAGAGTGGAATACAGAGACTTGCATATATTGCAGGGTATGCTTTTAAAAACCCATTCGTATTCCTTGCTTTCAAACAGTTTTTCTTTAAATTCACCGTCGGAAATCAATTCATCCAGAAAACTTCTGCGGAAGCTTTTTGGAATCTGGAGAATCGGATGGTCATGCCGGGGACATGAAAATTCTATGTATTTTTTGTCTATTCTTTCGTAGCGGGGCAGTTTGTTTTTTTCAATGTTAATTCCTGCTTCATCCTGAGATTCTTCCCCGTTTTCTGAATTGGCTTTGTATGCTGCGGCAAGATTTTCGGTACCTCCGAGTTTTTCCACGTTAAGCCGCCAGTAAGTCTTATAAACGGCGCCCTCGTCGGTACGGGTGTAATCTTCCATTTTTTGGAGGATATTGTTCAAAAAAGTGCTTTTGCCGCTGCCGGGAGGTCCCTCGAAGAGATATATGTGATTCTGAAGGGACACCTGCCTCATGCTGTTTGCAAGGTTCATCAGCCGGTTTGCAAAAAGCCTGTCCGCAAAAAAGGGATTGTCGCAGTCTTTTACGAAGAGATTATTGCAGTCATAATTTACATAGCCGATAGATTCCCTGTCGGGATATTCCTGCTCGCCGCCTGGGATGTAATAGCGCACCATATCCGAAAAGAGAGAGAAAATGTCCCTGAAAACAATCTCGGGCTGCTCCGAGGCAAGAAATAAAAAATCGTTGAACGGAACGGGAGTGCGCCGCTCTTCGTCGCGCAGATCTTTACTGAGTTTTATAAGGGCTTCGAGACGCTCGGCTTTCTTGTGTATATCCTCGTACTTTTGCTTTTTCTCTGTTTTCTGCTTTTTCATATCTAAAAATAATTAGAAATTTTAAAAAAGCAATATATCATTTTTTTCGGTATTATTAAACCGCTTTCAATCTTTTCTGAAAAACAGATGAAACAACAGTGATTTAGTTATGCACACAAGGAAATGTTTATTTCAGAAAGATGTCAGACACCTTTGAGATGCCCGACATCTGAAAATTAAAAAAAGTCCCCTCCCCAAGAGCGGTGCATTGACCTTGTCGAAGTGGAGAATAAAAGTTATATTCTTCATTTATGAGCTTCTTTAGTCAAGCGCATGATGACACTGATTAGAATTTAAAAAGTAAAAAACATAAAAAAAAATCTTTTTTAGAACCGCAGCAAATATTTTTATAAATGTACAAGTGAAACATCCATGATAAGGAAAACACTCAAGGGGATGATTATTTTAGGTAGATTTGCCTTATATTGAAGAAAAAAACGTAGTGCAATGAAAAACCGGAAGAGACCCCACCCCTGCCCCTCCCCAAGGGGAGGGAGAATAAAAAATGTAGTTCCCTCCCCTTGGGGAGGGTTAGGGTGGGGCTTAAAATAAACAGATGAAAATTTCCTCTTCCGCTTAAGTAAAATTTTATATCTTTTTTGCAGTCTCTGAATAATAATTATATCAATAAATTTCACAAAACATGGTTCTTTTATTTGCATATTTGTTTCTCGCTTTGTTTGTTTCTTTTCTCTGCTCTATTATGGAATCGGTTCTGCTTTCAACTCCTCCCTCGTTTCTGGTTGTTAAGCAGAAAAAAGGACATAAATGGGCAAAAGCGTTTATTGATTTGAAAGTAAATATCGATAAACCTCTTTCTGCTATTTTATCTCTGAACACGGTAGCCCATACGATAGGCGCCGCCGGAGTGGGCGCTCAGGCTGTTAAGGTGTTTGGAGAAGCATATTTCGGTGTCGTTTCAGCCGTTCTTACAGTGTTGATATTAATAATTACCGAGATAATACCAAAAACGATAGGCGCCAGATACTGGAGAAACTTAGCCTCGGTTTCTTATTTTACGATTAATGCCATGATTTTTATAACATACCCCCTTGTATTGATGTCGGCTGTTATTACCAGAATATTTTCAGGCGGGTCTAAAGCGCAGACTGCCAGCAGGGAAGAAATAGCAGCTATGGCAAGTATCGGCGAAGAAGAAGGTCTGTTTTCAAAAAAAGAAAATAAAATAATACAAAATATACTGAAGCTGAGAAATGTGGAAATAACAGAAATTATGACGCCTCGGGTTGTAGTCGCGGCAGCCGATGAAAATCTGACTCTTAATGATTTTCAAAAAAACAAGGATTACCTCAAATTTTCACGAATACCTGTATTTTCCGAAAGCAGAGAAAACATTACCGGATATGTATTTCGCCGGAAAGTGTTTGAAAATCTGGCAGAAGACAAGCACAGCATGAAACTTAAAGATATAAAAAGGGAGATAATATATGTTCCCGATTCTATGATGCTTTTTACTCTTTGGGAAAAACTTTTAGAGAAAAAAGAGCACATTGCGGCGATTGTTGACGAGTACGGCGGAATGAAAGGCATTGTTACAATGGAAGATATTATCGAAACACTTCTGGGACTTGAGATAGTTGATGAAAAAGATACAGTCATAGATATGCAGAAATACGCCCGCGAAAGATGGAAGCAAAAGCTGGGAAAACATAATCTGACAGATAAAACGTAAGATTCCGGCATTTCTTTTTTATAGAAATATATTCCTTAATTACACGTGATACAAAAATGCCCCGTAAAAGCAGGACATGATAAGTCAGAATTTTGTAAATATGCCTTATGAACAGCCGCGAAAACCAGATATATAAGGTATCCCTTATCAGCATGATAGGCAATGCGCTGCTCGCCGCAGTTAAAATATCGGCAGGTATCGTGTCCGGCAGTTTTGCCGTTATCGGCGACGGAATAGACTCTGCCACAGATATTGCAACTTCTTTTATTACTTTGATTACCGCAAAAATTATCTCCCGCCCGCCTGATATAAAATATCCCTACGGCTACAAAAAAGCAGACAGTATAGCGGCTAAGGTGCTTGCTTTTGTGATTTTTTTTGCAGGGGCTCAGCTCGCTATTTCGACTGTAACAAAACTTGCCGAAGGCTACCACTCTGAACTCCCTTCCATGCTGGCTGTTTACATTACGCTTGTATCCATTGCCGGGAAAATTGCATTGTCGGTATATCTGCACAAAGCCGGAAAGACTTTGAAAAGCCCCATGCTTTCCGCCAATGCTAAAAATATGCAAAATGATATACTAACGTCGGTCTCCGTTCTTACAGGCTTGATTTTCACTCACCTGCTCAATATGCCTTTGATTGATCTGATAACCGCATTAGCCATAAGCCTTTGGATAATGAAATCCGCTTTTGATATTTTCATGCAGTCAACTTATGAACTCATGGACGGCAATGAAAATCCTAAGCTTTACAAAGAGGTGTTCGACATTGTAAGCGGAGTGGAAAAAGCCCACAATCCCCACCGCGCAAGAATTCGGAAAATAGGAAATTTGTATAATATTTCCATAGACATTGAAGTGGAAGGCTCCATGAGCGTAAAAGAAGCCCACCAAATTGCACACAATGCCGAGTATGAACTCCGCCGGAGAATGAAAAACATATATGACGTCATCGTTCACATCGAGCCGATTGGCGAAAAAGACCTCCATGAAAAAGAGCGCTTCGGCATATCGCGCAGGGATATGGATTAACAGCTTAGCCCTTTTACTCGAGATTGAAAGCAGCCTTAACTTCATCGTAACTGCTTGTATCGATTTCTTTCAGCTTTTTCATTGCAGCCGGATTTCCATCTACGATTACGACTTTTATAACGCAGTTCCAGTCAGGCGGATAAGGATTCACGGGATGTGTGTCGTAAAACTGAAGCTCAAGCATCCCTGCACCGTGCCAGGGGGCATATTCTAAAGAATAAACATTGCCGGCTTCGTCGCGGTATATTTCCGTACTCGGAAGCTGTGTGTATGTGTTTCCTCCGTTAATATCTTTCAGATAAAAAAGCACGGCTCCGTAATCTACTACATACTGGTCAATCACCGGAGTGGAGCGCTGATCATACCAAAAGCCGAACCCGTCTTCAATCCAGTCATCAGGATATATCACATAAGAAAGAGACCATACATTTGCATTGCCCGAGGGACCCTGAGGCCCGGGAGGTCCTTCGGGACCTTCGCAGGAAAGAAGTAAAAAGCCCAATAAGACTGCAAAAGATAAGATGATATTTTTTTTCATAATTACTCCTGTTATATTTTAAAAGGACAAAATTTATTTCATAATACTTTTATCAATAAAATACACAATATAACGCAAAAATGTTTCACTGAAAAGAGTTAAAAGAAGCCGGAGACAGATAGAAAATAATAATTAACGTGAGATTTTTTTATTTGGGCAGTAATCATCCTAAAACTGCCAATGCTACATTAAAATAAATAATAATGCCGGTTACGTCAATAAAAGTAGCTATAAAGGGACTCGAGATAACCGCAGGATCAAGCTTGAGTTTTTCAAGCAGAAGCGGCAGCAGGGCGCCTATAAGATTAGCCCAAAGAACGAGAATGATCATCGAAGAGCTTATTACAAGCGCCAGAGGAATATTTCCCTCTCCTTCCATTATGCCCCTCAGGTATGTAAATCCTCCGAGGATAACGCCCAGCAGCAGACCTATCATCAGCTCTTTTGTAAAAATTTTATACCAGTCCTGAAGGCGTACTTCTTCTATTGCTAAACTTCGTATAATAAGTGTGGCAGATTGAGTGCCTGTATTTCCGGCAGTTCCGATGAGAAGCGGGATGAAAAATGTAAGAGCCACCACTGTCTGAATAATCTCCGAATAAAGAGAAATAACCGCCGCCGTGATAAAATTAGCAAAAAGCAGGATAAAAAGCCATGGGAAACGTTTTATTACCAGCTTCCATACGCCTGCGTGAAGGTAACTGCCCTCTACCGGGTTAATAGCACTGATACGCTGAAAGTCTTCCGTGTTCTCTTCCTGCGAGATGTCCATTATGTCGTCGAATGTAACTATACCGACCATGTGCCCGTCGGAATCGACAACGGGAAGCGCCGAAATATCATATTTCTCCATTACGCGGACAGCTTTTTCCTGATCATCAAAAGCTGAAATACTTACTACATTGTAGTCCATCAGGTTTTCGATTATTTCATTTTTTCGGGCAAGTATTATATTCCTAAGCAAAATATCATCAAGCAGCTTGCCTTTGTTATCCACAACGTATATACGGTTAATTGTTTCACTGTCTTTGCCGAAACGTCTGATATGGGCAAGGGCTCTGCCTATTGTCCAGTCTTTGCGGACGGCAACGAAATCGGGTGTCATCTCCCTTCCGATGCTTTCTTCGGGGTAACCCAGCAAGTCGCGGGCTTCTTTCAAATCTTCCGGTGAAAGAAGCATTAGCAGCCTCTTGGTAACGCGGGAGGGCAGTTCTTCCAGAACATCTGTTCTATCGTCGGGAGATAAATCCGTTAAAAGCTCTTTTGTTTCCATGTCGGTCAGCTCGAAAAGCAGGGCATCGCGCTGCTCGAAATCCAAATGGGAAAAAACATCTGACGAAATATCACGGGGAAGAGCTCTGAAAATAAGCACTCTGTCATGCTTTCCAACATCTAAAAGGAGCTCGGCTATTTCCGGTGAGGGCCAATCTGCAAGAGCGTTTCTAAGATCGTTCCATTTGCGGCGTTCAATTAATTCTTTAATTTCAGGTTTCAACAGTTCTTTCAGCATTTATATTCCTCCCGTTTTCGTTGCTTCGTTTGTAATCCGCTGTCTGTTTTTGTTATCGGAATAATATTACAAAATTAGTTCATTATTTTTCAAAATCATAAATAATGATAAATTTTAATTATTTATGTTTTTTGTAAAATATATTTTGTAAAACATCGGTAAATTATTATATTTGTAGTTCATTAAAATTGAAATAATATGTTTAATTTATTTGTTGTATAGATAAATGGCAAATCATCCATCAGCCCTCAAAAGAATGAGGCAGTCAAGAAAACGCAGGGTTTACAACCGCGGTAAGAAAAAGCTTATGAAAGAAGCCGTAAAAGCTGTTTACGAAGCTAATGACTATGCAGAAGCCAGCGAAAAACTTAGGCTGGCAGGAAAAGTACTCGACAAGATATCCGCTAAAGGAGTTGTCCACAAGAATGCAGCCGCTAACCGTAAGTCTAAGCTGTCAAAATATGTCAAGTCTCTTAAGACTGCTTAAGATAATTAACCGCGAATTTTTCTAAAGCCGCACTTCAAAAGTGCGGCTTTTTTTATTGTGCGCCCGGCATGGGTAATAACTATAGGGTGAAAGTCCCGAACGTGCCTTG